>NZ_VIKX01000017.1 GCF_009711935.1 Dolichospermum sp. UHCC 0259
CCTACTTCTACCTACCCTATAAACTCTCGAAAGTGGGGGGAGAGTGAAAAACTACACAGAAGAGGGTGCAGATGCTTATTTATCCAAACCTTTTAATGATCGGGAACTTCTCGCAGAAGCCCGGAATCTTCTAGCTTTAAAGGAAAATGAAAAACGCATCTTGGAATTAAATTCTTATCTTACAGAATCCGTACTCAAACGATTTTTACCCACTGCATTAGTCAGAAAAGCAGCTACGGGAACTTTAACACTAGACTTACAACCAGAACCCCGGTTAGTGACAGTTTTATTTAGTGACATTGTCGGTTTTACCCAATTATCTAACACCCTCAGATCCCGAAAAGTCGCCGAAATATTGAATGAATATTTAGAAACTATGACTAAAGTTGTATTTGACAATGGCGGCACAGTGGATAAATTTATGGGAGATGCTATCTTATCTTTATATGGAGCGCCAGACGACCTCACGCCTAATGAACAGGTGAGACGCGCCATTAACACAGCTAGAGCCATGCAACGTTCACTGGTAGAATTGAATCAACGTTGGCGATCGCAAGGTATCTTTGAAACAGATGGTCGTCAAGGCGTACAATTTCGCTGTGGTATTCACCAAGGTACAGCCGTCGTCGGAATGTTCGGTAGCGCCCAACGGGCCGACTATACAGCCATCGGACCAAGCGTGAATATAGCCGCCCGCTTACAAGCCGCTGCTGTTCCTGGTACTATCCTAGTATCTGCCGCCGTAGCAGATTATTTACAAGAAGCAGAAATCACCAAAGGTAGTCCCTTAGAATTAAAAGGTATAGATGAAACAGTCCTGACTTTCATGGTGACATCAGAACCTATGAAATAATTTATAGCAGGAGTCAGGAGTCAGGAGTCAGGAGTTAAGAGTCATGAGTTAAGAGTCTCCTACCATAAGGCTTTTACTGTAGATTCTGTACATACCCCTATATTTGGTATCAGGTTGTGGAAAAGAAGAATACAGCATTTCCGTAGGGGCGCAGGGCCTGCGCCCAAAACGTCCAGAGATTTACGAAAATAAAATTCTAATAGCAAAAGTCATACTTCCCCAACTCCTCTTTAAGAATATTCAAGTTTTGAATTAACATGATACCAACGTTGACAAATAATCATTTAAATGACAGTTCAATTACATCTCAACCATTCAGAAGACATAATGATTCACCTTGGTTATGGACTGTTGTATGTATTGGTTCTATATCTCTTCATTTGTTAGTATTTTGGTTAATGCGTTCATCTAATGAATTTCAAGCTTGGTTTCCCCAATCTGATCAAAGTTCGATTCCCATTGATTTTATGGAAATTGCTTCCGAACCAAAATCCACAATTAAACCCCAATCAACAACTCCAAAAATTCAACCTCAATCTTCTTTTTCCCCTTCACCAAAATCATCACCTATTATACCCAGCAATCAAAATGATGGTGAAATAATTTCTAAAATTAATTTACCACAACAAGATAAAACTCAACAGCCTGAAGTTGAAAAAACCGAAGTTAGAAAACCTGAAGTTAGAAAATCTGAACCTGAAAAACCTGAAGTTAGAAAACCTGAAGTTAAAAAATCTGAACCTGAAAAACCTGAACCTGAAAAACCTGAAGTTAGAAAATCTGAACCTGAAAAACCTGAACCTGAAAAACCTGAACCTGAAAAACCACGAGTTAGACAACAATTCTATCCCACAAACCCAATACCAGAAGCAACACCAGAAACAACACCAATAATTCCAGACAGTGAACTTCCCTGGAATCGTCGTCAAGAAGTGAAACTAGGTGAGGGAACTCTCCTTCCCCAAGACATTCCCACTGATTCCCCAACCCCTACAGCAGAACCTTCCGCAAATCCTAACCCAGAACCGTCCCCAAGCAGCAATAGAGGGGGTGCTATAGCTACCGTCAGTCCGATACTCAAAGCAGAAGTTAATGAATTAATACAACAAAAACAACTCATAGCCGATGCTTTACCAGATGTACTGGCTGAATACAAAGGAAGTACAGAAAAAGAATTAGAGGTTAGTATACTTCCCAGCGACGAAGATATCAAACCAGCAAATATACTCGCTAGTTTAGTAATTGATAAAAATGGACAATTTCAGCAAGCAATAGTCATAACAATTGAACCAGACGCACTTCGTAGCCAAGTAGATACTTATGAACAAGCACTTAACCAAATATTTGCACAAGAAACTTTTTTGGGTGCTTATAATCAAGACGGATCAAAACCAGATTTAAGCAATTTATATATTCGTCTCAAAATTAAACCGATAAATTCTCCATAACTACTTGCAATTTTATAAAAGTCATGTTATCTTAATTAAGTCAGAAGCACGCGGGTGTAGTTTAGTGGTAAAACTCCAGCCTTCCAAGCTGATCATGCGGGTTCGATTCCCGCCACCCGCTTTCTCGCCTCGATAACTATGTACTCCAAAGTTAATTACTATTGGAGTGAGGATAATTACTATTAATTATTTTGCTTTTTGGAAGTCCCTAGATAGGATCACGTTTTTCAGGTTTTTGCCGATTAATTGCCCATTGTGCCTGCCGTAAAATCCCTCGTAACATTCCCACTTCCGCAGTTTGTAGGTAAGCACGATTATACAGGTGGCGGAATCTTTCCATGCGACTAGCTGCGGTATGGGGATAAATATAACCAATGGAAAGCAATAAAGACTCCAATTGTTGATAGTATCCTTCCATAGCATCTAACGAGGCAATTTCTGAATTGGGTATATTCTGATCTGTAAATAAGTTAGTAGATTGTGATAATTCATAACAACAAATAGAAACCGCTGTAGCTAAATTCAAAGATGGATATTCGGAATTGGTAGGAATAAAAACTAATTTGTGGGCATAATTTAATTCTTCATTAGTTAATCCTCTATCTTCTCTACCAAAAATTAAAGCTACAGGCTTTTCTACTTCTGCTAATAACCAGGGTAAAGCGGTGCGAGGGGTTTCTAGGGGGAGTTCTCCACTGTATTCCCTTCCCATAGTAGCAACGGCACGGACACTGCCCTGTAAGGCTTGTGGTAATGTGTCTACTATGATTGCAGATTCTAGAATGTCTTTACCATGAACTGCCATTTTTAAGGCATCTTCTGATGTGCGATCGCATTGAGGATTGACTAATATTAGTTTAGATAAGCCAAAATTTTTCATAACTCTGGCCACTGAACCGACATTCAATGGTCCGGCTGGTTCTACTAAGATGATAATTACGTTGTTGTAACTGGTTTTTATATTAATATTTTCGGTCATAATTTATCGAGCAAATATTTATAATTCATCTGTGTCAACCTGCTTACAATCTTGTTTTATTGCTTCACTCATTAGTTGTAAGTCTTCTTTGGGTATTGAACCTGCAAAATGCAGTAATTGTTTACCGGGAACACCTTTGATTTTTGAACTTGTCAAATTGCGGGCAAATTCTAGGACTTGATATTGCAAGTCTTGAGGCATAATTTTTAATTGTTCAATAACTTGGTCAGCAATAGATGTAGTCATAATATTTTTTCCTAGCATTGTTAAATACTATGTTATTGGAAAATCAAAGTCAGTCAAGGGTAGACCTTGCTACCACGATCTGAAAAGTCAGACCTCTTGACTGAATAACTTTATTATAATATAGTTTATAATCTAACAATTCTACTAAAGTAGATTCTTAATTTCAGGACTTACACCACCAGATGATAAATAAAAATCTTGAATTTTCTTGACGTACTCGTAAATAAGTTTGTGCAAACCTGAATCAAAATCTGAAAATCCTTCCTCTGATAAATCTTCATTTTCATATTGCCAAGCTAAATGACCTGGACATGGTTCTTTCTCGTTCCAAATTTTCTTATCTTTGTCTGTTGGAGTAATACTTTTATCCCAGATACGAATTATGTAGTTATCATTTGGCCATTTGAAGTAAACTCCTAGCTCAATAAAAGATTTTTCTAAGTTAGCATCTACGATATACACCCTTAATGAAGCATCATTTTCATCATATTCATGGCAAACTGTTAACTCGCATTTATTAGATTTATAAGCCTGAATAATTGACTCTGAAATATATATCAAGTTGTTTTCAAGTTGGCGATAATTAAAATCAGTTCTTTTCTTTTCTGTCATGATTTTTTTACAACCTTTTCTAAATCTTATTATGTTACTTGGCTGATTAGTTTAGTAGTCAGCCAGTCATAAAAATTTTGTATCAGCATAAAATAGTCATTAACTAAATCTATAACTAACAAACTTTCACGTTCCTGTAAATAATGGTTAAACTTTTTCTTCCATTTCTTCGATTTTTTAAGATATTCAATATCTATTTTCATGCTAAAGTCTGTATCTTTTGATGAAGAGAATAAAGAAATTTGTAATTCTTTTATAGGTAAAGTATAATGTAGAGTATAGTCACGTAAATCTCTGACAAACTTACTGATTGACTCACTTCTTATTTTTATATATTCTTCTTTTTTTTCATCATCCACATTGCTAAACTGGGAGTAGAGTTTGTCAATCATTTTATCTATATGATCAAGTAGTGATTCTGTAGATGCAACAAAATTATGGAATAGCCTTGATGTTTCATTAATCAAATTTTCTATGTTATTTTTTTCGTACAAAGTGTACATTTTTAAAGACTCTTTTGGATCTTGGAGGGGTTCTAGATATTTTGTTAATACAATATAATTACCATACAATACACGATAACTTGCTTGCAATGCCTTTAAGTTTCGATAACTGTCTGTTTCTTTTGATTGTTGTATAAAATCAAAACGTTTATACAATTCGTTTTTATTCGTGTAATCCATTATAATTCCTCTCTTAATTATAATTGTCAAATTCCAGAAGATAAGTTTTTCAGATTAAGTTGATATATTGATTTTTTTACATAATTCCTTTTTTCATTTCTTGAAGCTTTTCTAAATCTGCTTTATGAATATCATCATGTTGTCTTTCGGTAAGCCATGTATAAAAAACTATTATCACTTCATAATATTTTTTGACTAAATCAATCAATTTTGTACTGTCTCCAAGTTTATTTAAATAATATTGCGAATCTTCCCAGGATTGCCAGTGTTCTGATTCTTTAACCATCTTTACATCTATTTGGATATTTAATAGTAAATTTTCTGAAAAAGAGTTTTGTAACTCTAGTATAGGCAACGTTTCATGCAGAGTATAGTTACGTAAATTTTTAATAAAGTTTTGTACATTATTCTTTACTAATTCTTCACTCTTTTTCAAGTCATATTCTTTCCTAAATTGATGCATATCCGAGTATAGTTTCTTAACAATTACTCTAGTATGCTCGACTAATGAGCCAGCAGATGCTAGGAAATTATGCAGTAGTCTTGAGGTTTCATCAATCAAAACTTCTTGATTTTCGCTTTTCTCATGAGGATATTCTAGATATTGAATCAATTCATGATAATTACCATCAAAAACACGGAAACTAGCTTGCAATGCCAATAATTTTCTCTTAATCTCCATTTCTGGTGATTGTACAATAATGTCAAACAGTTTACCCTTTTTGGTTTGATAGCTATACTCCATATAAATCCCTGAAAATGTCTATTAATTGTGTCTAATTATATCTTAAGTAGTGGTGTATAACCATAAAAACAAAGAATCCAATAAACCTCTCTGCGTTTTTGCGTGAAAAAACTCTTAAACCATCTCATATCCTATCATTTCATAACTCTCCTGCTTGCCTTAAAACTTGTTCATACAGCTTTTGATTTACCCAATATTGAGCCACATCAATCATCGCATCCAGTAACGGTTTGATTTCAGGAATAATATGTTTCTCCTTAGCTAATAAAAGAATACCAAGAGTACCAATTAATCGTAATCCTATACTTTGAGCTACTTTACGAGCGTCCCGTTCATCTAACAAAATTTTATCTACACCCGTTTCAAGAGCTAAAGCAATAGCTTCTCGTTCTCCATCATCTAGATATGGGGAAATAATTGGATCTATATTTGAGACAGTGCGAACTTGTAGCCATTCAGAAGCAACAGCTTGTAAAATAAATTGTGACCACAAAAATCCTGAAACTGTTGTTTCATCATAAACAGCTTGGGGAATTATAACTTGTCCAAATACCTCCTTCAAAATATCTAGACGATTGATAGCAGCAAAGTTAATTAGAGGTGTAGCATTACAAATAACAGTCACAATTATTAAAAACCTTCTTGAATAGTCTTGACATCTTCCAATAAATCAACTTCATTATAATGTCGTTCAATTTTCCTTTCTCCTAAAAGCTGCTGAAATTCCCAAACAGATAAATTAGCCAAACGTCGTGCTTGACCAAAAGTAAAAATATTCTGTGCGTATAACTGTAAAGCTAATTCCTGACGAATAACCGACTCACCCTGACTTAAAGAATCAGGTGATAATTGTAAATTAATCGAACTCGCAAATTCACTCATTATAGAACGACGTTAGTTATTCATTACTTCATTATACTCAAATACCTGTTTACCTATCTCGTTGTAATATCAAATTAGTGCAGAATAACAAAAAACAATTCTGGATATCCTAGCTGAAATGTTCGCAGAATAATTATAAAAGTGATCACTCAACTAAATGTTCCCAATAATGGTAAAACCTTCTGCTTTAACAACTCAATTAAAGCCGGTTCCATATATTCATACTCATCAGGAATGTCTAAACAGATCACCCTTTTACCCTTGAGAAAAGGCTGAAAATTATGCGATAGCTTACTTTTATGGGATTTTTCCATAACAAATATTATATCAGCCCAGGCGATCGCTTCTGTAGAAACTGGGATTTCGGCCGTTCTGTCTAAACCTGCGGAGTCTACTTCTAGTCCTGGATATTCAGAGAATACAGCTTCAGCAGTAGGGCTGCGGAGTCTATTTTGGCTACAGAGGAATAATAGCTTCTTCATTTATATATCTTTCTTCCTTTGCGCCTTTGCGCCTTTGCGTGAGCCTTTCATTCACATAAAACAAAGACGCAGAAAACACCCTCCGTGCCTCCGCGTCTCTGCGAGAAAAAAACCTCTTAAACCATCTCAGCAGTTTGCTGTGCTTGAGGCTGGAACATAAACAGAGAATAAACCACATCACGGCGGATATTCACCATCATATCCAAGAACAACTCATAACCCTCACTCTTATACTCAATCAGCGGGTCCTTTTGTCCATAACCACGCAAGCCAACCGACTCACGCAAAGCATCCATTTGTTGCAAATGCTCCCGCCACAAAGTATCTATGCGTTGGAGAATAAAGAACCGTTCCGCTTGACGCATTAAACCCGGTTGAATTTGGTCAATTTGCGATTCCTTCATATCATAAGCAATACGCGCTTGTTCATGGAGGAAAGCCTTAATTTCCACCACACCCATATCCTCCAACTGGACAGACTGCATATCTGCTAAAAGGTAAACAAACTCCTTCACCTTATCCACCAACTTATCCAATTCCCATTCTTCCGAAGGTAAATCAGGGTTGATGTAATAATCAACGATGTCGTCCATCGTTTTTTCTGCGTATTTAATCACCTGTTCCTTCAAATCTTGACCTTCCAAGACTCGACGACGTTCCGCATAAATAGCCCGACGTTGGTTATTCATTACCTCGTCATACTCAAACACCTGTTTACGGATGTCGTAGTAATAGGTTTCCACCTTTTTCTGTGCGCCCTCTAAGCTGCGGGTTAACATACCCGACTCAATAGGCATATCTTCTTCGACTTGAAACGCATTCATCAAGCCGGCAACGCGATCGCCCCCAAAGATTCGTAATAGGTTATCCTCTAAACTGAGGAAAAATCTTGTTGTCCCAGGGTCGCCCTGTCTTCCTGCGCGTCCGCGTAATTGATTATCAATCCGTCGTGATTCGTGGCGTTCTGTACCAATAACGTGCAAACCACCCCGTTCTACCACTTGATCATGTTCGCGGACAGTAAACTCTTCATATTCATGTTTAACCTGTTGATAGGCTTCCCGCAACTTCTGAATTACCACATCATCTGTCGGGGCTTTTTCCGCCGCCACAGCCACCTTATCTTCTGCTTCCAACTCCGATAAACTCCGTTCACCGTAAGCCTTTACAGCCACCTCTACAGCCGCTTTTAAAAGCTGTTCTGTTTCCTTGGTTAAGTTAGTTGGGAAAATTTCTGGAGAAGCACGCCAAGTTTTTACCTTTTTACCAGGAACAAAACCTTGTCCACCACCGCTACCACCCATAGGTAAACCCGAAGCCCTTTGGACACCAAATTCATCATCTTCAGGGCTAACAATGCGAGGCATAAAGTATTCCCGCAGTTTCAACCGCGCCATATATTCGGAGTTACCACCCAGGATAATATCCGTACCCCGTCCCGCCATGTTAGTAGCAATAGTTACAGCCCCACCGCGTCCAGCTTGGGCAATAATTTCCGCTTCCCGTTCCACATTTTCTGGTCTAGCGTTCAGCAACTCATGGGGAATATCCATTTCCTTGAGGAGTCGGCTGAGAAGTTCGGATTTTTCGACACTGGTTGTCCCTACTAACACAGGTCTACCATTTTCGTGCATTTCGGCACATTCTTTAGCGATCGCTCCCCACTTCCCTGGTTCAGTCTTAAACACCATATCAGACAAGTCTTCCCGTCTTCTAATCCGATTAGTGGGAATAATCGTCACTTCTCGTTTATAAATCTTTTCAAATTCCACCTCTTCCGTTTTCGCCGTTCCCGTCATTCCCCCCAACTTGGGATACAGCAAAAACAAATTTTGATAGGTAATAGTCGCCAAAGTTTGGGTTTCTGGCTGAATTTCCACGTGTTCCTTCGCTTCAATTGCCTGATGCAAACCATCACTCCAACGCCGTCCAGGTAGTACCCGACCTGTAAACTCATCCACAATCACAACTTCATCATTGCGGACAATATAATTTACATCCTTAAGAAACAATTCCTTGGCTTTAATCGCATTAAACATAAAATGCGCCCAAGGGTCTTCTGGGTCAAATAAATCTGTCACACCCAACTGATTTTCCGATTCAGCAAAACCCTCATCTGTCAAGAGAACGTTACGATCCTTTTCATTAACTTCGTAATGTTCATCTTTTTTGAGAGTAAAAGCAATTTCCGCCGCTTGCAGGTATTTTTCCGTCGGTCTTTCCACCTGACCAGAAATAATTAATGGAGTCCGCGCCTCATCAACTAAAATCGAGTCTACTTCGTCAATTACACAGAAATTAAATGGACGTTGCACCACCTCAGCCATTGAAGTAGCCATATTATCCCGAAGATAATCAAAGCCAATTTCACTGTTGGTGACATAGGTAATATCACAAGCATAGTTTTTTTGGCGTTCAGCGGGGGTCATAGTGGACTGAATTAGCCCCACACTCAACCCCAAGAACCGGTGTACCTGACCCATCCATTCCGCGTCCCGACGTGCCAGGTAATCATTCACAGTAATAACATGGACACCTTTACCAGTCAGGGCATTTAAATAACTTGGTAAAGTCGCTACCAAAGTTTTTCCCTCACCGGTTTTCATTTCGGCAATTTGTCCAGTATGCAGAATTATCCCACCCTGCAATTGCACATCAAAGTGACGTAATCCTAAAACCCGCCGCCCCGATTCCCGAACCACAGCAAAGGCTTCTGGTAAAATATCATCTAGAGTTTCGCCTTTAGCCAACCGTTGTTTAAACTCGACGGTTTTAGCTTTTAACTGTTCATCAGACAGCGGCTTAATATCTTCCTCTAAGAGGTTAATTTCTGTAATGTAAGGTTGGTATTTTTTAAGTTTACGAGCGTTGGGATCGCCCAACAAAAGTTTTAGCATGGCAGTTTATAGAATCAAATCAAGGGAAATAGAGATTTAAGCTTTAGCTATATAATTATAGACTTTGAATGTCACTGGTCAGTGGTCATTGGTCACTGGTCATTGGTCATTGGTCAGTTGTTATTTTTCCTCCACTCCCTCCACTTCCTCCACTCCCTCCACTCCCCCCACTCCCCCTACCTCTACTCCCATTCTGGACTAAGGCTGCGGAAATTATACTTATCAGCCCCAATATGACAACTCACACAACCACTCATAGTTACAGGTTGGGGTAATTTGACACCAGGATGTAAAGCTTTAAAATAACGAGAGTCCTTGAGACGATAGGGTGTTGCTTCCTCTTGTAGTTTTACACGGGAAAAGGTGTAAAGATATTTTGATACTAAAAGATGTGAAAACTTATCTAAGGGCTTAATTTGTGCGCCATAGTGCTGGGAGTCTTGTAAAAGATTTTTCCAAGTTTGACTAGGAAATACAGCAGGTGGTAATGCGATGTGACAAGATGAGCAATTTTCTAAATACAGTTCTTGTCCTGGTTGATATTGTGCTGGTACGACATCAACAGTCCCAATTGAGTCTACAGGATTTGCACCGTGAGCGCTGGTGGCAAATCCCAATATCCAGCCCATAGCCACACTCCAAGCAAAAATCACCAGCATGACGATAAGTAGTTGGCGTTTTAGTCGGCGGTGGGATTTGCTTTTTGCTAAATTTGGCATAAAGTTCTCAATTTACTTTTGCGTTGAGAAATGGTTTCTTATATGAAAAATCTTATAAAGACTTTTAATCAAAGGTCTGGACATCCAAAATATAGCAATCTCCAGAATTTTACTCCTTTTTCTTTCTTTCTCCTTCTTTCTCCTTCTTTCTCCTTCTTTCTTTCTCCTGACCCTTCGACAAGCTCAGGGCATCGCTCCTGACTCCTGACTCTAATCATGCCCCAAAATTTACAAGCTTTGTAAGTAGCTTAACAGGTCTGCCATTTCTTGGATACTGGGCTGGAATTTGGGCATGGGGGGAGTTTCACCGCTAGTTACTTGATGTATTAGTCCATAGCGAGATTTATATTTGGATATCTCACGTAAACTGGGGCCAACTAGTCCGGTTGCATCTAAACCATGACAACCAGCACAGTTGATTTGGAAAATAGCTTTTCCCTGGACTAGGTTGCCTTGATGGGCTAAAACACTTTTAACATAAGGATCGGAGGCTTTGACGATTTCCATCCCAAATAGGATTAATGGGAGGGCTATCAGTATCGCTACGATGAAGATAACGATCTGTTGAATGAGGGCTTCGGGTTTGATTAGCTGGTTATCCAAAAGGTTTGCTTTGACGATGTGCAAGTTTTCATAAGAATACCCGGTAAGTGGGAAACTCAGAGGCTTTAGCCCTGAGAGGAAAGCGACACGGGCTTTTAACCGCTTTGAATATTTTTTCATTACCGCCTTGGAGTTGGGAAATTCGGGGTACTTTTGTGATGTACTTTCAACGGGACAATTACCGATTCAAATTTTCCAACTCTGTACGCATAATGTTTTGCTCTCAAGAGCCTCTCATTTCTGGGGTAATGTTAGCTTTGACCAGTTATAAGAGCTTTTTAGACTTGCAACACTGTTTCAGTGACCTTAAAACTGTTTAATTGCAAATGACAGAGCAGGGAACTAGCTACGCATTCCGGGGTGTCGTGACTCAAATAACGGCTACCATGAGACTAAGCTCAGGGTGGTCTGGTCAGCACAGCTTGCTTGATTACTCTTGCAAGCTCAGTCCTTTTAGGGCTGGGTTACTGACTTCCTACACATAGCTTAAAATTTCTTGATGGTGTTCGCAAGTACAAATGATAATTTTTATCTAGTATTTATATTTAAAGCTACTATATAACGCGGGATTAATGCCAAATTTGGTAGAATGAAAAACAAGAATCGAATTTTTCAATAATTGCAACAAGGAGCTTTACAGTGGTTGAACCCTTACTATCAGGTATTGTGCTTGGTTTAGTTTTTGTAACTTTAAGCGGTTTATTTTACGCTGCTTATAAACAATATAAGCGTCCTACTGAATTGGGCGGCTGATATTGATTGAGGAGTCAGGAGTCAGGAGTCAGGAGTCAGGAGTCAGGAGTCAGGAGTCAGGAGTCAGGGGGCAGGAAGTAGGGGAAGTAGGGGAAGTAGGGGAAGTAGGGGGAAAGAATTTTCCCAATGACCACTAACCACTAACCACTAACCACTGACCACTGACAACTGACAACTAACTAATTCCCTCTTCCTGATAAAATGTCAAAGCGGTTTTCCCATAGCTTTTTTGACGGCAGATTTCCCAGTTGTCAATGTTTGCTGGTTGCCAATTTTTGTAACGATGTTCGACTGCTATTTCTCCCTGGGAATCTAAAAGCTGATATTGAGCGATCGCTTGTAATACTGGTTCATATAATCCGCTAGTATAAGGTGGGTCAAAATATATTCTGTCAAATTTTTGACCTGATAATTTTTTTAACTGTTGGGTAACGTTTCCCCGTAATAACTGAAATTTCTGTTCTGGTTTGGCTACCTGTTGCCAATTTTCTTGAATAATGGCACAGGCTTGACTTGATTCTTCAATGCCAATTACGACGCTGGCTTCTCTGCATAAAGCCTCTGCACCCATAGAACCACTACCGGCGCACAAATCTAACCAGCGACAACCAACTATTGTCCCCTGCCAAATATTAAACAATGCTTCGCGGACTCGCGCACTGGTAGGTCTGGTATGTTCACCTGGTAAAGTTTTAAGCAGACGATTCCCGTAAATTCTTAGACTCATTACTTATTGATCATTAAATCTTCAACTTTGAGAAAATAAACACCTGAAAATATTACAAACTTTTGTTAAGCAAAAACTTTTTCACGGACTTGAGCCACAAAATTAGAGAGAATTTGCAATCCGACATTTGATGATTTTTCAGGATGGAATTGGACAGCCATAAGATTATCATGAGCGATCGCTGCTGTAAAACTTTGATCACCATGAGTCACAGTTGCAGCGCGAACTTGGGGATTTGTCGGTTCAACATAGTAAGAATGGACAAAATAAACCCAAGGATCGATAGGCAAATGTTCCCACAAAAGACTTTTTGGTTGGTTGAGTTGGAGTTGATTCCAACCCATGTGGGGAATCGTCATCCCCGGTTCAGAACGAAAACGGCGGACTTTTCCCGGCACAATTCCTAGTCCTGGTAACGTTCCTTCGGCGCTGGATTCAAACAGAATTTGTAATCCCAAACAAATACCCAAGAACGGTTTGCCAGAAGCGATCGCATCCTTAATCGGTTGTTCCAAACCACGCGATCGCAAATGTTGTACTGCCGGATCAAATGCTCCCACCCCTGGCAAAACTATAGCATCTGCCTTTGCCAACTCTTGAGAACAATAAGTAACCAGAGGAGTCGCACCAGCTTTTTCTAATCCTTTGCAAACAGAGTGCAAATTTCCCATGTCGTAATCAACAACTGCAATCACTGCCATTTAGCTGCTCCTTGTAAATTTATGAGGGAGGGCTTTTAATTATTCTAATTCTAATTATTATTTATAATGCAAAAAAAAATACTATTAACTTCTTTTGACATTTGGTTAAGCCAACAAAAGTCAAATTCCTCCGATGACTTGTTACTCGGACTAGCCAAAATGGCTTCACTCTCCCATGATTTAAATTTTGTGCATCGTTTACCTGTAGATGTGCAACTGGCAAGTTCTCGCGTCATTGCCAAAATTAATGAACTCCAACCAGACTACATTATTTGTTGTGGCATGGCGGAAACTCGTTCCCAATTAAGCGTAGAAGTCCTTGCCAGGAGTACAAGCATCTCTATAAATTCCCCCGAAAATATTTTCCAAACCAGCGTTGATCTCGAAAAATTATTAGTCGAAACAGCAGCAGTTGAGATTAGCTACGACTGTGGTAAGTTTGTCTGCGAGGGACTTTATTATTCAATCTTGGACTATTTACACCAGTCTCAACTGTCAATTAAGTGTATTTTTGTTCATGTCCCAATTTTAAATCCAGAAAATTCCCTAGAGATAATCGCTGATTTTATTTTGATCATGAATAACTTGGCACTTCTTTAGAAATATTTCCGTCTGTTAAAAAAAATTTACTCAGTATTATGTTGCCAGTATTACTTGCTTTCACTCTCGCTCAAGCTACTCCTGCCACACCACCACCAGAAGAAATATTACAAATACAATCAGTCCGTCCTTTGCCAGGACAATTGGATTCAGTGCCGGTATTTAATAGCAATAGTCCAGAACTGGTATTAAAAGAAGGAATTTTACTTTCTACATTTCCAGCAACGGGAAAAAAAGTCCCATCAGCCCATTTAGATTTTCCCTTGCGCGGACAATTTGATGTTTTTGCCCATCATATTGCCAAAGCAGACCCACCGGAAGATTTACGTTCTTTATATTTAGGCATCATCTTACATAATCCTGGTTCTCAACCAGTGACAGTCAATATATTGCAAGGTGCGAGTTATTTAAGTCAACCAGATGCCCCATTTAAAGAATTAGCATCTTTAATTCCCAACGACTTAGGAACAGTTTTTGCCGGGCCTGGAAGTCGAGCCATGTCTGATATTTTGAGAGGAAAAAGACAAGATATTTTTCCCTCAAAAATTGTCATTCCTCCAGGGGCAAGCCAAATGTTATTAAACTTACCCATTCCCGTGCAAGGATTAACACCTCCTTTAAATGGTCGGTCTACATATCTGCGACTGCGAAGTAATGGTAATGTTTATGCCGCTAGTTTGGCGATGTTTGCCCGCACAAATACTGACGGTAGTGAGCGATCACCCAATTTATCAGAATGGCAAGATTTATTAGATAATGGTGAATTATCCACCCCTAGAGATAAAGTCCCCACACCTATCACCGGAAACAACAAACCGGCAATTTACGGGCGTGTAGCGGGAATATCCAAAGGTTCTCGATGGTTAGCAGATATAGTAGATGCCCCAAAAAGCAAGTATTTAACCATTCCTCAACCTGGTGCAGCCTTTTCCTACGGTTTAAGCACCTTACATGGGGGAACTTTCGGAACAAATCAAATTCAAACCGCACCCATGTTAGTGCGCTATCCTGACACCGCTTATTACGCTCATGGTAACTATGGGACTCAATATAGTCTCAAGTTACCTTTATACAACAATACCCAAAAAGAACAAACTGTAAGAGTTGCGATCCAAACTCCCATCAAAGAAAACCAATTAAGCAAACCTGGACTTCGCTTTTTTAAATTACCAGCCCGTCAAGTATTCTTCCGAGGAACAGTCCGCTTACGTTATCAAGACCAGGGAAAATGGCAAAATAAATTTGTACATTTAGTTCAAAAGCGTGGTGAACCAGGAGAAGCCTTAGTTTCATTAGACATAAAACCAGGAAACACCTCTTTAGTCCAAGTAGACTTTCTCTATCCACCAGATGCTTCACCCCCGCAAGTTATAACCGTTTCAACCCAAACTAAATAATTAAAACAATCGTAGGGGCGCAGGGCCTGCGCCCTCCTGCGCCCTCCTGCGCCCTCCATTACATAGCATCAAGCGTGATAAATGCTATAATCTAATATAGAGCATAACGCAAAAACTAGATTTGTGTAAAAAGTAGAGGGCTTCCCATACTTATTGAACCGATAGAAAAATATTTATTATTGCATTTACTATGTGGATACCCAATCAATCTATTAGCGATGGAAAATATATTATTCAAAAAGTTTTAGGTGAAGGTGGTTTTGGGATTACCTACAGCGCCAAAGAAACAAGTACCGGAGAAATAGTCGCTATCAAAACCTTGAACGGAAAGCGACAAAGGGCTAAGGATTTTCCTAAGCAACAGGAAAGATTTGTGAACGAGGCTTTTAATCTTCGCGCTTTTTCTCATCCTCATGTTGTCAAAGTTCATAAAATGATTCAGGAAGATGGACTTTGGGGAATGGTGATGGAATATATTGATGGTGTAGATTTGCATGAATATGTGGAACAAAATGGGCAACTGTCAGAAAATGATGCCCTTTTATATATTGATCAAATCGGACAAGCTTTAGAATATATTCACCAACAAGATGGGATGATTCATCGAGATATTAAACCCCAAAATATTGTTTTACGGCGCGGGAAAAAAGAAACAGCTTTAATTGATTTTGGTTTGGCTTGTAAACTGGATAAAATGACTACCAGGGATGGCAGAACTGATGGTTATGCACCCATAGAACAGTATGGAATGGGAACTTTAGGGTTTTTTACAGATGTTTATGCTTTAGCTGCAACTTTATATTATTTATTAACTGTTGATGGATTAAATCACAAAGATGAATATATTCATGCTTCTTTTGTTCGCAAGTTGGGTCCAGTGGAATTACCACCACCACAATATTATAATTCTCGCATTAGTAAGAGGGTAAATGATGCGATTATGAAAGGGATGGAATTGGAAATAGCAGACCGTCCTCAAACTATGGGAGAATTTCGGCAATTATTAGGTTTAATTTCCCCACTATCACCAACAGGATTTACAGAAAATCTCAGCAATGGCGTATTTTTAGAAATGGTAGCTATTTCTGGGGGAAAATTCCTCATGGGTTCACCGTCAGGAGAAGGAGATGATGATGAAAAACCCCAACATGAAGTTACAGTTCCCCCTTTTTATTTAGGGAAATACCCTGTCACTCAAGCCCAATGGGAAAGGGTAGCAGTTTTACCAAAGGTGAATATTGATTTAAACCCCAAACCTTCACATTTTCAGGGTGCAAATCGTCCTGTTGAACAAGTTTCATGGATTGACGCACAGGAGTTTTGTGCTAGAATAAGTAAGGCTACAGGTAAATTATATCGCTTGCCCAGCGAAGCCGAATGGGAATATGCCTGTAGAGCCAAAACCACAACTCAATATTATTTCGGTGACAGTATCACTAAAGACTTGGCAAATTTTGAGCGTCATTATCAAGGAACTACAAATGTCGGTAAGTTTCCTGCTAATGCTTTTGGTTTGTTTGATATGCACGGAAATGTATGGGAGTGGTGTGAAGATGACTGGAATAACAATTATATAAACGCGCCTACAGATGGCGGTGCTTGGAATAGTCGAAGCGATATAAATATGCTGCGTGGTGGTTCGTGGCGCCTCAATCCGGGGTACTGTCGCTCTGCTGATCTTGACGGGAATAGGCGCGACTACAGGAACTACAACCTAGGTTTTCGTCTGGCTATTTCTCCCCCCAGGACTCTGTAGCCCTTTATACTCTTGCTCTTTTGCCCTCTGCCCTTCTTTCCTTTTCCCTTCTTAGCCCCTCGCCGTCAGGCGATCAAATATTTTTTAGCCGAATTTCGCTAATATCGTCATCCTAACATTCAAAGCCAGGAAATGTCAAGTGTCTGAATCAGGATTTTAGGATATTCATGATTGTCTGAATCAGGTGGTTATCGAGCGAAGTCGAGATGATAACCAGGATTTTAGGATTTACAGGATGAAGGAAAAACTAACTTTAGAATCCCAAATAATGTCAGATAAATATTGATAAAAAATCCTGAAAATCCTCGAATCCTGGACATCCTGATTCAGACAATTAAGGATATTCAGAATCAAGAAAAAACACATCTTGAAAAATCCCAAATAATGTCAGATAAATATTTAGGACTTACGCACTGTACAAACTTGCCATGATATGAATGAACGAAATTGCGTCGTTTTCGGCTTTGGGAATAACCTATTGAGTAGGGTGTGGTTCGGCAAGCTCACCAACCACGTCAGATAGAGGAAATCTGTTTTTTTATCAAAATATCGTGTCTGACGCACCCTACAAGGGATAAAATTCACGTTACATATTTGGAGAATCTTGTCAATGCGTAAATCCTAATATTGATAAAAAATCCTGAAAATCCTCAAATCCTGGACATCCTGATTCAGACAATTAAGGATGTTCAGAATCAAGAAAAAACTCATCTTCAAAAATCCCAAATAATGTCAGATAAATATTGATAAAAAATCCTGAAAATCCTCAAATCCTGGACATCCTGATTCAGACAATTAATGACTTATTACGGGCTGATAAATTAGCAAAATTCCTAAAAAAAGAGAGATAGAAAACTCTACCTCTCTTTTTAATTCATCAAATTACTATTAGCTAATTAGCTCTTAGTATCTGCTGGGTTTGTGAACAAGGAAGCTCATAACTTGACACTGCTTAATGTTGTCAAAACCAACAACACGGACGTAGCAGTTACCATACTGAGAACGGCAACTTTGAACTTCACTCAATACTTCTTGAGCAGTTTTAGCACCGAACAAAGGCAACTTCCACATTGTCCAATAAAGTTCTGTAGGTTCAGAAGTTTCGTTGAATTCAATTGCAGGAATAAAACCTTGTGAAATAATGTACTGAACTTGCTTGGCAATTTGCGCGTCAGATAGAGGGGGAAGGTAAGAAAGGGTTTCGTAACGACGCTCTTTAGGTAAAGTTTGCATAGTTTTTGATAAGTGGGGGAGATTTTTTATTACTTGGTTGACTGACTAATTAGATAAATTATCTAAATCAGAATCAGATATTGTCTGTCTTTCAATTTCTAGGCTGGGACTTGATAAACTTAGTTGCGTAATGCGTTCGAGATGCTGGCGACGCTGTTCCATGTTGGCTTGCTGAATGCCGGTTATCACCATTTCTGGTAAAAACTCTGTCACTTCCGCCGCTATGTGTTCCCTGACAGTCATAATCCGTAATGCCAAATCTGACTTGACTAGAAACAGTTCCTCAATATATGCTTCTCCGTCTTGGATTTTGCCAGCGGAGAAGTTTTGCAACCAATGTGCTAGAGGAGGATTTGTTTCGCCTAGCTGTGCCAATACAGTCCTCAGAGCCTGATAAGTCAGGTAGCTTTGGAGAGTTTTGGCTGTGTCTTTCGCAATTTGCTTTAAATCCATGCTTGACCCAGCCCTTTAGATTTTAGATTTTGGATTGTTTATGAATCCAAAATCCCAAATCCTCAATTATCAGACGGTATCCATTGCTTCAAACTCGAACTTAATTTCTTTCCACAGTTCGCAAGCAACAGCCAACTCAGGAGACCACTTAGCAGCTTCGCGGATAATATCGTTACCTTCACGAGCCAAGTTACGACCTTCGTTACGAGCTTGAACAACTGCTTCTAGAGCTACGCGGTTAGCTGTAGCACCAGGAGCGTTACCCCAAGGATGTCCGAGTGTACCACCACCGAATTGGAGTACGGAGTCGTCACCGAAGATTTCTACCAACGCGGGCATATGCCATACGTGGATACCACCGGAGGCAACTGCCATTACACCGGGTAAAGAAGCCCAGTCTTGGGTAAAGTAAATACCACGAGACTTGTCTTGTTCGATGTAGTTTTCACGCAATAGGTCAACGAAGCCCATTGTGATTCCACGTTCACCTTCTAACTTACCAACAACTGTACCGGTGTGAATGTGATCACCACCAGACAAGCGGAGGGCTTTAGCTAATACACGGAAGTGGATACCGTGATTTTTTTGACGGTCAATTACAGCGTGCATAGCTCTGTGGATGTGCAACAGAATACCGTTGTCACGACACCAGCGAGACAATGTGGTGTTAGCGGTGAAACCTGCGGTCAGGTAATCGTGCATGATGATGGGCTGTTTGAGTTCTTTAGCGTACTCAGCCCGTTGGATCATTTGTTCGCAGGTAGGAGCGGTAACGTTCAGGTAGTGACCTTTGATTTCGCCGGTTTCTGCTTGTGCTTTGTTGATAGCTTCAGATACAAACAAGAAGCGATCGCGCCATCTTTGGAAAGGAGCAGAGTTGATGTTTTCGTCGTCTTTGGTGAAGTCCAAACCACCACGTAAACATTCGTAAACTGCGCGTCCGTAGTTCTTAGCGGAAAGACCTAATTTGGGTTTGATTGTACAACCCAACAGAGGACGACCGTATTTGTTCAATTTGTCGCGCTCTACTTGGATACCGTGAGGAGGTCCTTGGAAAGTCTTGATGTAAGCTACAGGGAAACGAATGTCTTCCAAACGTAATGCCCGTAAAGCTTTAAAACCAAATACGTTACCTACGATAGAGGTGAGTACGTTGGTGATAGAACCTTCTTCAAACAAGTCCAAAGGATAAGCAACATAACAAATATATTGGTTATCTTCGCCGGGAACTGGTTCGATATCGTAACAACGACCTTTGTAGCGATCTAGGTCGGTCAGCAAGTCTGTCCAAACTGTTGTCCAAGTACCTGTGGAGGACTCAGCAGCTACTGCCGCACCAGCTTCTTCAGGGGGAACTCCGGGTTGGGGAGTCATCCGGAAAGCTGCTAATAAATCTGTATCTTTAGGAGTGTAATCAGGTGTGTAATAAGTTAGTCTGTAATCTTTAACCCCAGCTTGGTACCCAGACTTAGCCTGAGTCTTAGTTTGCGCGTAAGACATATTTTTCTTCCAAGAAGTCTTTCTTTTTACTATCAAATCACGTTATGTGCCACTTCTTCCCATTCTTACTCTTAATTCATTCTTAATGAAATTATAAGTTTTGCTTATATTTAGGGGCGATACTGATCTATGGTCACAGTATTACTGCTGCACAAATTAGGTTGCGGTAATTGCTACTGCAACAAATTTTTTACCATGTTTCAGACGTACATTTATGTAACGCTGTTATTTTTCGTCCCCGGAATACAAAATCTTTTCATCTTGAGTTTACATACCCTACTAAACTGGCTTGATTAGCCGCCTGTGAAATTTTGCCTGAAAGCCACATTCCAGATCCGAGGCTGGTTTGCTGCAACTTTCTTTTTTTTCTGATGTCTTTACTTAATACTGGTAAAGATTGATCATGAAGCTTTTTCACTTTTAGACAGGTCTAGTCAGGGGATGAGCAAGAAAAGAAGAAGTTGCACATCACAGAATTTGTAGCTTACCCCACAATATATCAATAATTCAATAAGTTATTTTGCAAATTTTCTTAACTGATATATTTGAATTTGTTATTACAGAAAGATTTAACAGTTTGTGAAGATTTGTTTACAAAGTCGCATATTTCACAGCAATTCGCATTTTAAGGTTTCATGACATTTAAACGCTTACATTTCTAGGATTTACGCATTGACAAGATTCTCCAAATATGTAAAGTGAATTTTATCCCTTGTATGGTGCGTCAGACACGATATTTTGACAAAAAAACAGATTTCCTCTATCTGACGTGGTTGGTGAGCTTGCCGAACCACACCCTACTCAATAGGTTATTCCCAAAGCCGAAAACGACGCAATTTCGTTCATTCATATCATGGCAAGTTTGTACAGTGCGTAAGTCCTAATTTCTTAACGAATCTGGGATATGCCTCCGGCACGCTTTGTGAAAGCTCAAAAGTCAGAATCGCGGATTATACGGATTAAAAGATGGCACGGATTAGGTTGTTGGCTATGATAAGAGTTAATAAAATCCGTGAAATCAGTGCAATCCGTCTAATCCGTGATTCTGACCCTTTTCCCTCGTAATCCTACAGGCTTTTTCCATAAACTCTGAAGATCCATTTTTCTGTATACTAAGGTTCAGAACTTTGTATAAATAACACTTAAAAAATCTTTAGTGTTGGGTGATACTAAAGTTATATCTACAAATTGTTATCAGAGGAGAATAAGCTTGAACCAAGCGACGTTACACCAGTTGAAGGTGTTCGAGGCTGCTGCCCGACATGGTAGTTTTACACGCGCTGCGGAAGAGTTGTTTTTGACTCAACCTACCATATCTATGCAAATCAAACAGTTGACGAAATCAGTAGGTTTGCCATTATTTGAGCAGGTAGGAAAGCGTTTATATTTGACGGAAGCGGGACGAGAATTATTTGCTACTTGTCGGCAAATTTTTGAAACTATGGATAAGTTTCAAATGACTATTGCGGATTTGAAGGGATTAAAGCAAGGACAGTTAAGACTGGCGGTAATTACGACTGCTAAGTATATTATTCCCAGATTGTTAGGTCCTTTTTGTCAGCTTTACCCTGGGATTGATATTTCTCTGCAAGTCACAAATCATGAACTGATTTTAGATCGGATGATGGGTAATTTGGATGACTTGTATATTATGAGTCAAATTCCTGAACACTTTGATGTCAATTTCCAGCCATTTCTCGAAAACCCTTTGATAGTTCTTGCACCGGCGAATCATCCCTTAGCGAAGGAAAAAAATATTCCGATTGAACGTTTGGGGGAAGAAGCGTTTATTATGAGAGAACCGGGTTCAGGAACTCGCAGTGCTGTCCAAAGTCTGTTTGAGGAACATGATATCAAGGTGAAGGTGAAGTTAGAGTTGGGGAGTAATGAAGCGATTAAACAGGCGATCGCTGGTGGTCTAGGTATTTCCGTATTATCCCGTCATACTTTACTCACAGACGTTGCGGAATTTAGCATTTTAGATGTGCAACATTTCCCAATTAAACGTACTTGGTATATGGTTTATCCCGCTGGTAAGCAGTTATCTATTATTGCTCATACTTATTACCAGTATCTTTTAGAGGCGGCGAAAAAAATTACTGAGCAAGGTGGTTTAATATTAGATCATACAGTAGAAACCAATCCTTAGATCAAGTCAGTACAGATACATAATCAGTTGGCTATGTATCTCAAAGTTATCAATGGCTTGACGTAAGTACAGGTAATCATTAAAGATTAATCAATAGCATCATTAAGTATTGGAGTCAACTGGCAGTGATAAACCCCAGCAATTCTCATTTTGAAAAAAATAAA
>NZ_VIKX01000180.1 GCF_009711935.1 Dolichospermum sp. UHCC 0259
TATTATTACAGGTAGTATTACAAGCCCAAATTGCCAGTGAAGCGGGTGATTTTTCTCTCCAAGAAGTCGCTGAAGGGATTTCTCAAAAGTTAATTCGTCGTCATCCTCATGTATTTGCTGATGTGACTGTGGCAAATATAGATGAAGTACACAAAAATTGGGAAACCATCAAAGCGGCGGAAAAAGGGGAAACTGTAGAAACCCAAAAACTCAGTGATCAATTGAATCGTTATCGTCGCAGTCTGCCGCCATTAAATGCAGCGATGAAGATATCCGAAAAGGCGGCTAAGGTTGGCTTTGAGTGGAATCATGTAGATGAGGTTTGGGGTAAATTTCATGAAGAGTTAGGGGAATTTCAACAAGCTTTAGCTGAGGAACCCAAAGAAAGACAAGAATCTGAATTAGGTGATTTACTATTTGCCATTATTCAAGTTGCCAGATGGCATAAACTTGACCCCAGTGCCGGTTTACAAGGGACAAGTCAGCGATTTATTCAACGATTACAAAAAATGGAAGATGTCATTGAACGTCCTCTCACCGAATACAGTTTAGAAGAATTAGATGCTCTGTGGCAACAGGCTAAAATTCAACTGGCTAGGAGTCAGGAGTCAGGAGTTCGGAGTCAGCAGGAAGAAATTGAAGAATAGAGAATGAAATTTATTTTCTATTCCCTATTCCCTATTCCCCGTTCCCTTTTTTGTAATTTTAAGATTTTTTGGACTCAAACCATTTATCGTACAAGGCTTGATAAGTGCCGTTTTCTCGCAAACTCAATAAGGCACTGTTGATTTTTTTTCTATAGGGACTTTCATTGGGTAGCACTATACCGTAGTTTTCTTCACGGAAAATACTACCAACAACTTCTACCTTACCTTTGCCCTCATTAGCTGCATAAAATAAAAGTACGGGGGCATCAAAAACAACAGCGTCGGCTTTTTTTGTCAGCAGTGCATTATAAGCTTGTTCAATTTTCGGGAATTCGGAAACGGCAATTTTCTTTTCTCGCAGATATGCTGCGGCTGTACTGCCAGAGGTGGTGGCTACTACTTTACCTGGGAGATCCTCTATACCTTTAATATCACCCTGAAGTTGCTGTACTGTTAGTTCTGTCGTGGCAATAGCAGTAAAGTAAGCAACAAAAATAATCGCAGTAAACATCCAGAATATGGCTAAAATCCTGCCGATAGCCCCTTTGGGCATTTCATCAACTTGCGCCCCTAATGTGGCTGCTGCCCACCAACAAGCTTTGAAAATACCAGGAAAGTATGCTTTAGGAATGATGCCATCTGGGTGATGACGTTCAGATAACCAAATTATATGGGCGGCAATGATCACTAATACCAAGGCTATACCCAGGATTTGTAACAAGCCGCCGGAGGATAATAATTGCCAAATATGGGAGAGGGAATTACTGTTCGTTGCTTGCTTGGGGACGAGAATCTGAAGTCCGCCAGCCAGCATGGGTAAGGAAAAATCAAAATTCTCCTGACGTTGGGCGGTAATAGAAATGGCGGCAATTCCTAAGTTAGCTTTACCTGCTTTCACTGCCGAAAGTACGTCTGCTACCGTAGGATATTCCACAAATTGAGATTCTACATTCATCTGTTTGGCGATGCTGCGCCAAAGGTCTATACTGAATCCTGATAATTCACCTTGCTGAGAAAATACAAAGGGTGGTATTTCTCGCGTCCCCACTAATAAAGGTGCTGTGGGTGCTGGTTTTTGGGCAAATCCGGGAGTCGCTACCAGGAATAATACTAAAATTATGCCGATTAATCCTAGCCAGAGTGGGCGTTGACGGTGATTTTTGACAAGATAGGCAATAATTGAGTGAAATTTACGAGCGATCGCATTTACCATAGAAATTTGCTTGGGATTAAACAAAATGAAACAGAGTATTTAGGGCTTGCTGATAGCGTAGCGTGGCGTAAGCCATATAAAGCTAGAACTTAGATATATCAAGAGTTTGAAGGTAAAAAAGGTAAATCAGGTGCAAGGAATAAGGGTGGAAATTAGCAAAAACCTATCACTTGGATTCAAGACTATTCTTCTCTTCTTCTAATTCTTCCTCCTGACTCCTGACTCCTGACTCCTGACTCCTGACTCCTAGCCTTCACAGATAACTTTTTCAGCAAACCCTATTTATTTATCATGCTTACCCAAGTGCAAATATCACATTCAGTACACAATTTGTTACCAGGGATTACCAATCATTGTAAAAGCGGACCAATAGAAAGGGTGAGAAAAATTGGCATCTGCTAATTTTGCTAGTTCGGATGGTAATGGTAAATCCCCTCTAGATCCTTGTAATTTACCACTTTCCATTGTCACCTTCCCTGTTAACATGGCAATTTGTGCTTGTCGAAGTGCTTCTGCTTTTAGAGGTATTTTTTGCAGATTTTCATAAAATTCAATCATTAAGGCCATTGTTCCCAAATCACTAACATTCCACAAACTTGCTAACACAGATTTCACTCCTGATTTAACGGTTAACCCCGCAAAACCTAATTCTGCTTCTTGATCTCCCAATGCTGTTTTACAAGCACTTAGCACTAATAAATCTACTGGTGGTTGATCCAATTTTAATTTTTCAATTTCATTTAATCTTATTTTTTCATTACCCCATAACTGGATATAAGATTGATTAGGCTTTCCTGGTTTGAATTCTGCATGGGTGGCTAAATGGATAATTCTAAAATGTTGTTTTTGTCTTTGTTGTTGTAAATTCTTGATGGTAAATTGTTGATTAATAAATCTTTTTCCTGCCCAAATTTTAGTAATTTCATCTAACTCTAGTGGTACTGCTGGTAAGGATTCAAGTTGGGAAAATGTGGATGCACCCATAGCTAAAATTTGCGCGTTTTTAATGGGATTGTAGTCAGTTTTCAGCAAATTAAAAGCAGGGATTCGAGTGATACTGTATTTTTCTATTAAAAATTTCTCTCCATCATGCAATGTTACTAAAGGTATTGTTCTTAAACCAGATCCTAAGCAAAAAATCAATGTATCTATTTTCTCAGATTTTAGGGTAGATTCTAATGGTTTTATTATCCAATTGTAAAGCTTTTGAGCAGGTTTTAAATATGATTTAGCTGTGGGGTTAGTAGGCTGTGTAACCTCTGATTTTAGTTTTTTAACAACTTCAGTTAATGTTGCTTGGTTGGCATCTTTAATACTATAAAGTTTTGGTTTTTTTCCTGAAGTAATTATTAATAGTTGTAGTTGTTTTTTTACTGGATATACCCAAATAACCGCAGGTTTAGTGGCAGTTTCTTGAGATAATTTAGTTAGTGTTTTGGCGATATCTTCCGCTTTTAGAGAAAAATCAGCAAGATTTTGGCTAAAATAATCTTCATACTCTTTTTCCCACCTTTTTTCAACTTTATGTACTGTTTCTGCGAAGTTTTTATCTTTGATCAGTCTATTCCAGTCTATGTCTTCAGTAGCGATCGCAGATTGATTTTGAAGAATTATACTAAAGGTAATGGTACTGAGAAATACTAATGTTATTAATAGACAAAATGTAATGATTTTTCTGGACTTATGGTGAAACATGAAGTTACTCCCAAAATTTTAGCTATTTGCTTGGTTCATTTTGATTTAAAAAAAATCCTCATGGTGATGAGGAATAATCAAAATATAACTTTGTTCAATCAGAAATGCTTGGTTTTTCAGTTAAGTAAGTTATGGCAGGAGTCACTGAGTTAGGATAAAAACCCTTTATTATCAAGAGTTTGAGCCTTAATTGATGTCCTAAAAAGCCAAAAAATTAAAGGTATGTGAAGCAAAGTAAGCTCAAACTCTTTCCCTCTACTCACCTACTTAATTCTGGCTCAAAAGCACAATTAATGCTATTCCAATAATAACTGATCCACCACCCATGAGGAATGACCAGAAGCGGTGATAACTATGGACAACTGTGCCATTTTCTCCTTCTAATTGGATTAAATCCATCCAAGGCATGATCCCCCGACGAAACCAACCAGTAGTTCCTACTTTTTGATCAATCAGACTTTCTACTCGTTTCATACCAAAGAGAAAATTACCAATTGGCCCAAAACGAGAAGCGTAGCGTAAATACAACATTCCGCTAGGATCTTGTAATTTCAAATCAGAACCGAATTTATAACCAGCATCACCTCGACCAATTAATTTTCCTTGCAAATTGGCAGGTTGTCCCCGCAAAGGACTGGCATAGGGATCTGACATTAAGGTGAGAATATCTGTGGCGATCGCTTTACTATAATCAGGGAACATGATCAAGGCTTTGATTAATATGCCGATTCCTAAACCAATTAATGGTGAACCTAAGACTAAGCCTGGATTTGAGGAGGTTGATAACATGAATATACCGACAATTAAACCGCCAATAAAGCCGATGGTTTCTGCACCATAGAGGATGATATCTAAGAAAAAGTTGCCGTAAAGTTTACTTTTATTTAGGGTTTTGCCTTCACCAATGATTCGTCCCATGTCGAACTCAGTTGCTAAACCTAGTTGTTCGGAATAGGTGCTGAGGGCGCGGATACGTTTACCTGTGAGGGGATGAGTGGAATTTAATTCCATCCACCAACCCCAGGGGTTAAACATATCCCATAAAAAGACGCGACCGATTTTTTGGGAGTCGGAGGAGATGCGGTAGGCTGTACCTGTGGAAGCTGCGGCTTTATGGTCGTAAATTCCTAAAGCGCGAGTTCCTTCAATGAGGCGACTGGGTTCTTTAGCGCGTGAACCTTCTTCGACGATTCCATAGGCAATTTTGACGAGGGCGCGGGATAGTCCGTTGGGGTTGCCTGTGGTTTCGGCGGCGAAATGGTCGGCAAAGTATTCTCTGGTGCGAGACAGATATAGAAGTAAGTATGTACCGATGACGTAAAAGATGTAGGCCATGAAACCGGCAGTTCCTATGGCATCTTTGATTTTATTGTCGCCACCACCACGAGTAATTCTTCTGGCTGTACTGTAAACTAGGTAGCAAATTTGGACTAGGGTAGAAGCTAAGGTCATGACGGCAAAGTCCCAGTGGACTATATGCCCTAGTTCGTGGGCGTAGACGGTGGCAACTTCATCATCATCTAGGTAGGTAAATAGTCCTTGACTGACGACTAACCGGGCGCTGTTTGGTAAAGAACCATAGGTAAAGGCGGTGGGGTTTTGGTCGTCAATGATGCCAAGTCTGGGGGTGGTGATGTTTTTTTGCTGACAGACTTGGCGGATGATTTTGGCTGTTTCGGGACTGAGGTTTTCGATTTCGGCTAGGTTCACCCAACGAGTTTGGTATAGCCAACTTTGGGTTAAGTCCATGAGGAAGGGAGAGAGGAAAAAAGCGGCGAAATTGAATGCTATGGTAATACTGATAGCGATCGCTAATCCCTTTACCGGATCACTACTGTCATTAATCAAGGCTATACTCAAACCCAATACAAAAACCATGCCAAACAATAAGGCAATGGTGACACTAGATGCGAGAACTAAACTACCACCTACTCCCTTCATCGCCAAGCTTACCCCCACTCTAGCAGCCCGTCCAGCGGCAGAAGGCTTATGAGTAGCTTGAGGTTCTGTATTTGGTAGGGGAGTGACACGATTCGCCCTTGCCCATTGCTGTGCTTTTGGGTGATCACTCTTGATTAATTTTTGCCAAACAATGGTGGCTTTTTCTAGATCCCCAATGGCTTGATAGGCTTTAACTAAGCACATTTGGCAAGTTAGATAATCTGAAGAAGTTGGTTCTAGGGAATTTTGAGAAAATTCTTCGAGAAGGTGAATTGCTTCTTGGTAATGCCCTTGTTTATAGGCATCTAACCCTGATTGTAACGACATAGAATCTCCGTGATTAAATCAAAGCTCTGAGATTTTTACCTATTAATACCTAATAGATACTGTATTTGTCATTAGAATTTCGCAAAAGTTATTACGGAATACACTAGTGTGTTAATTCTGTGAATCCTTTAC
>NZ_VIKX01000181.1 GCF_009711935.1 Dolichospermum sp. UHCC 0259
CTCCTATCCCTGTTACTTCCTAATTCCTTTTTAGTGGGGGAGTGTGAACAGTTACAATACATCTCCTAATTCTTCATATTTTACCTTTGCTAAAGCTGGGTACATCATCAGAATTAAACCAATAGCAATAGGGATGTTGGTAGTTCCTATTTGGAAATGATTAATAAAAACTTCTACTGTGGGGAAAAAATATCCTAAACCGACTCCGGTTGCCATTGCGATAAATATCCACAGTGTCAAAAAGCGATCAAGAAAAGAAAGGCGTTTGATAATCAGTTTTTGAGTTATAGATTTCACTTAATTCATCTCAATTTAGATCAGATCCCCGACTTCTTGAAGAAGTCGGGGATCTTGTGATTCATTTAAACTCAAATAGATGTTGGAGTCATCCCACTAAGGTAGGATACACCTGTTTATATAGCATCTCTTTAGGCAGAGGAATATTAATCTCTCCTTTTCCAAGCTATAGCTATGAAATGGTTAAATCTTCTATCAATTGAATCACTCTTTCCTTAACTTCATCACGAACACGGAGAAAAGTATCAATACCATGACCTTCAGGATCATCAAGTTGCCAATCTGCAAAGACTTCTCTTGATATCCATGCTTCTGGTAAATTGACTCCACAACCACACAGAGATATGACAGCATCAAAATCTTCAGGATTAAAATCACTTAAAGCTTTAGAAGTTTGATTACTAATATCAATGCCAATTTCCGCCATAACTTCAACAGTAATAGGATCGATATGACTTGATGCTAAACCAGAACTAGCTACGGCAATTTTACCTTCTCCTAAAGTTTTTGCAAAACCCTCTGCCATTTGAGAACGACGGGAATTTTTTTTGCAAACAAACATTACTTTTTTCATGATTTTTTTAGTTGTTAAATAAAGGTTTTTCAGATCCTCGACTTCTTAAAGAAGTCAAGGATCTAGTTTTTAGCAGCTTTTTCTTTACGCTCACTGTGGCGGTCTGTGAGATAATCAACCTGATCACGTAACAGCAACGTAAACTTATATAATTCCTCCATGACATCAATTACTCGGTCACGATAAGAGGAATCTTTCATTGTTCCATTTTCATGAAATTCTTGATAAGCTTTGGCTACAGATGATTGATTAGGAATGGTAAACATTCGCATCCAACGCCCTAAAATTCGCATGGTATTAACAGCGTTGAAAGATTGAGAACCGCCACTTACTTGCAGGACTGCTAAAGTCCTGCCTTGAGTTGGTCTAACTGCACCAATACTCAAAGGAATCCAATCAATTTGGTTTTTCAAAATTCCGGTAATGTTACCGTGCATTTCTGGAGAAGACCAAACTTGACCCTCTGACCAGGTACTCAATTCTCGCAGTTCTTGAACTTTGGGATGAGTATCACTAACACTACCATAAATTGGTAATTCACGAGGATCAAAAAACCGAACTTCTGCACCAAATTCTTGGATAATTCTTGCAGCTTCTTCTGCTAACAAACGACTGTAAGAACGTTCACGCAAAGAACCATATAAAAATAATATTCTGGGGGGATGATCGAAATTTGTCATTGTTATGCCTTTATTCATTAAAATCTCGAAAACCATGAGAAATCATGCCATAAACTATGACGGCAAACTGTGAACCTAAAATTGGTGCTACCCAATAAACCCAATGATGTTGCCAAATTCCTCCTACTAAAGCTGGCCCCAAAGAACGAGCAGGATTCATACTTGCACCAGTAATCGGACCCATAAAAGCTGCTTCTAATGCCACTGTTAAACCAATAGCTAAACCTGCAAAACCTATGTGGGCGCGACGATCTAAGCCAGATCCAAAAATCACAAACATTAAAATGAAAGTGAGAACTATTTCTAATATAAAAGATTGCCACCAATTGCCATTTAAAGGTAACGTTGCCCCTAAATTAGCCACATTTCCCAAACTAATTAATAGTAAACTAGAGGCTAATATAGATCCTAATAATTGGGCAAAAATATATGGCAATACTTGCTTTTTTGGAAAAAATCCGCTCGTCCAAAATGCTAGAGTTACGGCGGGGTTAAAATGTGCGCCACTAATATGTCCTAAACTATAAATTAATGCAGTGACTACAGCCCCAAATACAAAACTGATGCCGATATGGGTGATAGCACCTTGACTGATGTTATTAACCATTACAGCACCAGTACCAGCAAATACTAAGATAAAAGTCCCAATTGTTTCTGCTAAAACTTCTGTCCTGAATTGATAAATTTCTTGGAAAAATGACTTCATCAAATTAAAATTGCTTTTGTTTGCGTAATAATTGTCCAAGAGTTAGGTTAAACTCTGATTTACCACCAAATACTGTTCCGGCTTTGCCTTTATACAAGTGGACAGAATTAAGTTTGTAAGCTTCCTCTGATAAGGGAACATAGCCAACAGAACTGACTATTTTTGCCGCATTTTTAATGTAGAAATCCGCAAAGTTATACAGCAAAGTTCTGTTTTTACTAGACCGAAGATTGACATATATGAATAGAGGTCGAGAAAGTGGTTGATATTTGGCTTTTTCTACTGTTTCTGGTGATGGTAAAACAGCACCTTTACCACTATTAATTGCTACAAGTTTTAACTTATCTTTGTTTTTTTGGTAGTAAGCATAACCAAAGTAACCTAAAGCATCAGGATCTTTACTAATACCTGCAACTAAAACTTCATCATTTTCACTGGCTGTGTAATCTTTGCGGCTGGCTTTGGCTTTACCGACAATTGCTTCGGTAAAATAATCAAATGTTCCAGACTTACCACCAGCGCCGTATAATTTAATGGGGCGGTCTGGCCAAGAAGCGCGGACTTGATTCCATTTTGTAATTTTTTTTTCAGCCGCAGGTTCCCAGATTTTTTTCAATTCGGCTACTGTAATATCTTTTACCCAAGTGTTTTGAGGGTGAACAGCAATGGTTAGGGCATCAAAAGCTACGGGTAATTCCATATAACTTACGCCATTTTTTTTGCAAGCTACCATTTCTGACCGATTAATGGGCCGAGAAGCATTATTGATATCTATTTTACCAGTACAAAATTTTTCAAAGCCACCGCTAGTACCGGAAATATTTACTTGTACTCGACTATTATTTTTTAGGTTGGCTTGGTATGCTCTGGTTATAGCCTGGGTAATGGGATATACGGTACTAGAACCATCTACTTTGATAAGTGCGTCAGTGGCAGAGTTAGTAACTTTTGTCGCTTCATTTGGTTTTTGAATATTTTGGGCAAGACCAAGGGTATTTGTAAAACTGCTTGTCAATGCTAATATTCCGAAGGTTAAGACTATTTTGGTTGCTGTTTTATTCACTGATTTCACCTGTATAATTAGTGAGTAGACTTTTGATCCTATGTACTTATTATTTCAAAAAAAGTCTATATGTCAACATTTACTTTACCATTCAGATATAAAAACTAATCAAAAAAAATTGATGTATTGTTTATATAGTGCTTTTAGCTGCTTACTTTGCTCCAGCCTCAATCTGAGTAAGTAGTCAGACAAAATTAAATTTACTTGTTGAGAGAGGGAACAGGGAACAGAAAAATCAATTATGTAATTAATTTTGTCTCATTCCTTAGCAGGTTTTGGACTGAAGAAGTAGTTAGGAGGTAGGGGCGCAGGGTCTGCGCCCGGTAGTCATAAGGAAAAGGAATAAAAATTCCCTGTTTCATCAATTACCCAACTAAATCGGGAAACATTTCTTGCACAGCAGGATGTACAAGACGGTGATTTTGGACGTTTAAACCTTTTGCTAGGGCTGGGTTAATGTCTAAGGCTTTTAGTCCCAAATTTGCTAACTGGACAGTATAGGGTAAGGTGCAGTTGTTTAGGGCTTGTGTGGATGTCCAAGGAACTGCTCCTGGCATATTAGGAACGCCATAATGCACTACTCCTTCATCAATATACACTGGTTTGGTGTGAGATGTAGGGTATAATGTTTCAACGCAGCCACCTTGATCAACGGCGACATCTACAATCACTGAACCGGGTCGCATTTGTTTAACTAGTTCACGAGATACGAGAATGGGGGCTTTTTTGCCGGGAATTAAGACTGCACCAATGAGTAAATCGGCATCTTTGACGGCGGCTTCAATATGGGCGGAGTTGCTGTAAAGTAGTTCTACTCTCGAACCAAAGAGGGTTTCTAGGTAGGATAGACGTTCGACGTTAACATCTAAGATTTGCACCAATGCACCCATACCGACGGCGATTTTAGCGGCCTCTGTACCAACTACACCACCACCTAAAATTACGACTTTACCAGCTTTGACTCCGGGGATACCGCCTAAAAGTACGCCTCTGCCTCCTTGTTGACGTTCTAGGAATCTTGCGCCAAATTGGACGGCTAACCGACCAGCAACAATACTCATGGGGGTGAGTAAGGGGAGTTTATTTGCTCCTGGTTGTTCTACGGTTTCATAAGCGATCGCACAAGTGCCACAATCAATTAAATATTCTGTTAATTGGCGATTCGCCGCTAAATGTAAATAAGTAAATAACAATTGCTCCTTTTGCAAGAACTTATACTCGCTCACTAAAGGTTCTTTTACCTTAATAACTAACTCCCGATTCCAAGCAGCATCGGCAGTATTGACAATTTCTGCACCAGCAGTGCGGTAGTCTTCATCAGTAAATCCCGCGCCAGTACCAGCTTCACTTTCTACAAAAATATTATTACCGTTTTCTCGTAATACCCGAACACTGGAAGGACTTAAACCTACTCGAAATTCTTGATCTTTAGTTTCCTTGGGTACACCAATTTCCATTGATAGCCTCTTATATTTTATTGTTTCACTTTAGCGTGCCAGTACCTAGCTGATTATTTCCGTATTCAGTAATTCAAAATGCAAAATTTTTATTCTCCCTCACCCTACACCTTGACTAATCCGCCAGTCTTCTTACAATAGATAAAGAATAATTAAAAATTGTTAAGTACCGACGACCATCTTCAGCAATTTACTTGAAAAATCTCTGTAAATTTTTGTTTGCCAATTATCAAGAAAGGAATCACTGATTATGACACAACAACAACCAACCATTACCCCCAAATTAGAAGAACCTAAATTTGGTTTCAATGAATATGCTGAACGTTTAAATGGCAGAGCGGCAATGATTGGCTTTATTTTAATGGTGGTAATTGAATACGTTACCAATCAAGGCGTACTTGCGTGGCTTGGTTTAAAGTAGACTTCTAATTTGGCGTTACTGATAGCTGGCGTGCCATAGTCTAATAAAGTATGAATTGAGTGTAGAGGCGTTCTCTGGAATGTCTCTACATTTGTTTTTGGTGGATTTTTGTCCTCACAGTCTGTCTTCCCTAGTAGTCTGCCAATCCAAAAATGACGGGTAAAGGCAAGTAGGGGGAGAAGAGGGGGTAGGGGGAGTAGGGGAGGGAAAACAGAAGTTTTTTCCCATCATTACCCGTCAAAATAAATTTGACGAACTACTAGCTGCGAAATGTAGAACTAGCAGAGGATAAGCTACAATAAAAACACAGATAAACTGACATTTATTCCTATTTTATCACCTGCATTAAATAAGCATTCAAATTTTCAGAGTTTTCAGCATAGCCATTAAATTATCTGCTGTAATTTCGGGTGCATTTGGAAACTTATGGGAAGGCAAGAGGCAAAAGTGAAGAAGCTTTGGGCGATTTTACTTTTCTTTACACACTTTGGTTTTATTCTGTTCACCTACTTAATTTCTAAGAGGATATTTGAAAAGTTTGCGGCGAATGTAATTCCCTACTAAAAAATTTAAAGATCGCTCCGTTTCACTACGCTTACAAGGGTAAAGGAAAGAAGGAAAAAGGGCAAAAGAGCAAGAGTATAAAGGGCTACAGAGTCCACGCAGCACCACACACAACACGAAAACCGCTATTGTCGTCGTCGAAGCCCGCATCATCATAGTAACGATAAGCCGAACGGCAATCCTCAGGATCGTAGATCCAAGAACCGCCGCGCAGCACCTTGTCACTTTTAGCTTTATTAACTATCCATGCGTTTCCATCTATAGGCGCATCTTCATAACTATTATGCCAATCGTCTTGACACCACTCCCGCACATTGCCGTGCATATCATATAATCCAAATTCATTCGCTATTTTCAAACTTCCTACTTCTGTTGTTTCTCTTCTATAAACTCCTTTAACTCCATCACCATAAGTATAGTTACCATTATAATTAGCTAAATCTGTGGTAATTGTCTCCCCAAAATGAAATGGTGTAGTAGTCCCGGCACGACAGGCATATTCCCATTCCGCTTCACTGGGCAACCTATAGGGTCTTTGACTATGATTTGATAATCTGGCACAAAACTCCACCGCATCATGCCAAGAAACCGATTCTACAGGACGATGGTTGGTGAGCGAAGTCGAACCATCACCTTTAAACTCAGATGGGTCTAATTTTAGTTCTTTGTTGACTTGAGGTAAAGCCGCTACTGCTTGCCATTGTGCTTGGGTAACAGAATATTTACCAAAGCAAAAAGGTTTAATGGTAACTTCATGTTGAGGTCTTTCATTACTTCTACTTTTTAGTTCCTCCTCTGGTGAACCCATGATAAAACTGCCACCAGGAATTAATACCATTTCTAATTCAATGCCATTTCCCAAATCTTCGGTAAAATATTGAGCCGTTTTTTTATAACGTTTAATAATAGTTTTGGGCATGATTTTTTGTCTGAATCAGGATCTACGATTACTGAGCGAAGTCGAAGTACAGGATTAAAGGATTAACAGGGTAATTTACTTTATTTAATCGTTTCCGCTTTAATTTCTTGCATAATTTGAGAAACAGCTTCTTCTGATTGCAAATGACGTGATAAAACCTGTGCAGTTGTATTTAATAATCTTTCATTAAATAACTTGGCTATGTCTTCTCGTAAACCTTGCCCAATATAAAATTTTAACAAGGCTTCTATAGACATATCTTTATCAGCAGCTACTTCTTCCAAAGAAGCTAAGGTATCCGTAGGTATTTTGATAGACACCACTTCTGTAGCACGGGGACGCAGTTGTAATTTCAGTTCTTCATTATTGTTCATATAATCTCCTTTCGCTTTTTGTTGCTAAACGAGCAGAAATGATTCTGTTTCTACTTTGTCGTTCTACATAAACAACTAATAATAAACGTTGTGATAATGAATAACCCAAAATAAAATCTCTTTCTTCATTATTGTCACTGGCATCTCCCTTTTGATAAAAAGGATCAAGAAACACTTCTACTGCTTCTTCAAATCTAACACCATGTTTAATAAAATTGCTCTCAGCTTTATTGATATCCCATTCAAACTCAATTCCCTGAGTTTGGTAAACAAAATTCATTATTTACTTAATTTCCTTTATTCATTAACTAACTACTCATCAAAAAATATGTTTACCACCCCTGCCATTTACCCTCCTCAAGCTAAAATATCTACGGTTATATATTAGTACCATCTGTATTTGTTACTTGTGTCTGAATCAGGATCTACGATTACTGAGCGAAGTCGAAGTACAGGATTAAAGGATTAACAGGATATTTTATTTTATATTTTTAGTCATAGCTCAATAAAACAATCAATAACAATCAGTATCAGAAAACCTATAACCAAAACGGACAAACCATCCTGTAAATCCCCAAATCCTGTACTTCGACTTCGCTCAGTAATCGTAGATCCTGATTCAGACAATCACAAAGATTAACTTTTTTGTATCGGTGAAGCAACCTTTCCGCAAGCTTACTAAGCTACCTCACCGAGTTTGATTTTTGGATGCCGTTACCGACATCACTGGAACAGGTCTGGACTCTTTTTATACGCGCCCGACGAATTCCCATCCGCCAGTTCTGGAACAAAAGAGCGCACGCAGCACCACACACAACACGAAAACCGTTATTGTTGTTGTCGAAGCCCGCATCATTATAGTTACGATAAGCCGAACGGCAATTTTCAGGATTGTTGATCCAAGAACCGCCGCGCAGCATTCGGGGTTGCCTGTCCCATCTACAATGCTAACAGAATTGATGATAAACACTCTCTGGTAAAACCAAACTAGCTAATATCTGTTGTCGTAACTGCCAAGTATCACCATGTTCTAAATGAGCAAACCAACTTTGAATTGATTGTATTATTTCCTTGTCTCCTATTTTACCTTGAGTATAATCTTGCTGCATTTGTCGAAGTCGTCTTTTAGCACGTCTTAAATTTTCTGTGCGGACTCGAATCCTGTCAGGTAAAACCCGAAACCCTAAAAAATTCGCTCCCTTGCAAGTTGCAAATAATTGACTTTTAACAGGATGAATTTTTAATCTTAATTTAGATAAATAATTTTCTATTGCTTCTCTTGCATCAGCTAAAAATTCTTTATCATCCGCAAATAAAGCAAAATCATCTACATAGCGAACATATTTTTTAGCTTGTAAATCTTCTTTAATAAAATGATCAAAACCATTCAAATAAATATTAGCAAAGAATTGGCTGGTAAGATTACCAATTGGTAAACCCTGTCTTCTTTGTAATGGGGTAAATAAATCATCACCAGGAAAATGATTTAAAATAGCTTCTTGTGCATTGCTATTATCAATAATCATATCAGCTAACCATAAAGTTTCTTGACATTTCAATTTTCGACGCAACAGAGATTTCAGAATTTCGTGATCAATGCTGGGAAAATATTTACAAATATCACATTGTAGAACATAACGACTAGACCGAGCAAATTTTGTAAATCTGCGTAAGGCGCGATGAGTACCAAAACCTACCCGATTAGCATAGGAATCATAAATAAATGTTTTTTCAAAAATTGGAGTTATAATATTACATAAAGCATGATGAACCACTCTATCTCGATAAGGTGCAGCAGAAATCATCCGTTTTTTGGGTTCTACAATATGAAAGGTGTGATAATCGCCTGGTTGATAAGTTTTAGTTTCTAATTCATATTTAATTTGTGTTAATTCTGATTCTAAGTGATAATTAAACTCTAAAACATTCTCTCGAAATCGCTTGCCTTTTTGAGCTTGTCTGGCTGCTATTAATAAATTCTCAAATTCAGTTATCTGTAACCAGAGATTACCATATCGTTTCATGACTATGTTTGCCGTTTACGTTGTTGTTTAATCCATGCTCCTAAATCTGTGCCAATATCATTGATTAATTGTGTCACATATTCATATCGTTGTACTTTTATCAGTTCAAAGTCTAATAACAAACGGGTTTGATGACGTAAAATATCAATTTTACTATTTAAAGATTGTAATTGCTCTAGTTTATCAGCAGCATATTTAGCCACAATTAAGGCATCTAATAAATCGTAAAGTCCAGTAATTATCCTGTTACCTAACATAAATTTATGATTCTGTGGCAAACGGTTAAGAATTGGCACATACCACTTAATTAAATCATAAGTTTTTTGAATTATTGGTAATTCGTTCATTTATAAAAGCCTATACTCCCAACTACTAAATCATCCTGTAAATCCTTAAATCCTGTACTTCGACTTCGCTCAGTAATCGTAGATCCTGGTTCAGACAAAAAATTTTAAGATCGCTCCGTTTCACTACGCTTGTAAGGGTAAAGGAAAGAAGGGAAAAGGGCAAAAGAGCAAGAGTAAAAAGGGCTACAGAGTCCACGCAGCACCACACACAACACGAAAACCGTAAAGGTTGTTGACGAAGCCCGCATCATCATAGAGACGAAAAGCCGAACGGCAAACTTCAGGATAGAAGATCCAAGAACCGCCGCGCAGCATTCTGTCATTACTCGTTTCATCGCTTATCCACGCGCTACTATCTGTAGGCGCATCTTTATAATTATTATGCCAATCGTCTTGACACCATTCCCAGACATTTCCGTGCATATCATATAATCCAAATTCATTAGCTATTTTAAAACTACCTACCTCTGTTGTTTCTTCTCGATAAACTCCTTTGGGTCCATCACCATAAGAACCCGACCATTTATATTCTTTATCATCTGTACCTCTATAATTAGCTAAATCTGTGGTAATGGTCTTGCCAAAATGAAACGGTGTGGTTGTTCCCGCTCGACAAGCATATTCCCATTCCGCTTCACTAGGCAGTCTATAGGGTCTTTGACTATGATTTGATAATCTAGCACAAAACTCCACTGCATCATGCCAAGAAACCGATTCTACAGGGCGATTTGCTCCTTTAAAATATGATGGGTCTAATTTTAGTTCTTGGTTGACTTGAGGTAAAGCCGCTACTGCTTGCCATTGTGCTTGGGTAATAGGATATTTACCCAATAAAAACGGTGACACTGTAACTTGATGCTGGGGACTTTCCGATTCGATGCGTTTTGGTTCATTTTTTGGTGAACCCATCATAAAAATTCCACCAGGAATGGCTACCATTTCTAATTGAATGCCATTACCTAAGTCTTCTATAAATTGGTGTACTTGTTTTTGTTGCTTGTTAATACTCAGTTTTTTTGTTTGTCTCAAAAAGCCTGATTTTTTAAACTTAATCTTGGCAAATGTAAAATCAAAAGGTACTAAGTTAATAGATGTATCATCTTCTGTGATAATAGCAAATTCAAATTCAAAGGTTTTTATTTCTGGTAAACCTGTAATTTCAACAAATGTAGGAGATTCAGGAACCGGAACTACATTTTTTTCAGATTCTTGTAATAACTGTTCTGCTAACCTAGCATAATCTCCCCCTAACTGACGCAATACTTTTTGATTAATCTCAGCAAAGGGGAAAATTTCTGCCTTTGTTTTTTCATCCAAACCAGAATTAGGAAATAGCAATGCAGGAAAACTTCTAATTGATATACCAGCTTTCTGACATATATATTCAGAAACAGCTTTGAACATGGCTTCAATTTCTGTTAATCTTACAGAACGCCATAAAACTTCTCGCACTCCCTCAACAAAATCATATTGCCACTTTTCTGGTTGATTGTCTGTACTAATTAACTTAGGTTCTAACAAACCACTCATAAAAATTTCCGCCAAAATAATTGGCTTTCTTGGTGGTGGCAACATTTTTTCTTGAATCAGATGAATTACAGGTATACTTACAGGTGCAGAAGACATCAAATTTGCTAATCTTCTCGCTAAAGGTGAAGCACTATGATAAAATTTATTAACTAATGATTCTGGATCTTTTGTTGTTTGTGAACTGGATAATTTATCTGTGGGTTTTAAATCTTGCCAATTAGGCATAAATAAAATACCCACTGTGTCAATATTACCTGTACCTGCAATCACTTTTGCCCAATATTCTAAAGATTCAGGTTCTAAAATCACAATAGGTAACTTTAACGCTTGATTGGGTTTTTCTTCTAACCAGAAAGGGAAATCATGAATAGTCAATTGAGAATTGAGTAAACCTGGTTCAATCGCACTTAAAGAAACGGAAATACCCAAATCTAAAACAGTGCGTTCCCATAATTGTTCCGGTAATAATTGCAGAATTGTTACCGAGACTTGTTTAGACCATAATTCTAATAAATTATGTATTTCTCCTTCCCACCATAAAGAGGAAATACAATCACTAATTAATAATATTAAACGTCTACCATTAGGTTCTAATAGTTCTTTGGGACTGCGGGAACGTTGTTTTTTTGTGGCTTTTCTCTGCTGGTGAAAAAATTGCGGTTTACCATCATTTGTGCATAAATTCCAAGTATAAACATTTCTAAAAGCTCCATGTCTTTCCATTAATTTGCGAAACTCATTGATAGTTTCTTCCCAAACTACAGTCGCGCGATTTTCTTCAACAACTATCACCAAATCTAACCAACGTTCTCGCGCAGGTTTTAAAACTGGTATCCAAACATCATTTTCCGCTATTTGTTGGGCTGTATTTTCTTCATCTAAAACAAATTTTATCCGAGATGGAACTTTCCGCATCAATGGACGGAGTGACCTACCAATTTCTAAAGCATTAGGTAAAGCAGCAACAGCAGGAGATTTAAAAGGTACTCCTGATGATGCAGGTTTTGATTTTTCAGAGGTTGATTTTTCAGTATAATTAGATTGAGAAATAGAATCTACACCATTTTTTGTATAAGCTTTAGCTGTAGTTTCTTGAGTGTTTTCTACTGTAGAATCATCCGAAGCATCTAAATTTTGATAACTTTCTCGTTGAGGTAATTTAGAAATCTCAGTTTGAGAAATTTGATTTGGTTGAGTAACTTCATCAACAGATGTAATTGCTAATGGTAATTTGATCTGGTTTGCTAACCAAATAGCATCAGCAATTTCTTCTGCACTCATGTCCAGTTCTAGGTGTTGTAGAAGTTTAATCAACCTGTTCATCATGAATCCTCGGAACTATCTAAATACTTTAATATTTTCTCAATCAAATCATCTGTAGGTTGGGTTGTTCGCGTCAGCGTTGCGAAGCAATGGAACGAAACCCAACACCAAACTTCACTATCTCCCCTTAGAGGATGTTTTAAAAGTTTTTAATGTGTAAACAGACCCCTCTCCAAACCTCTCCCCTGCAAGGGGAGAGGCTTTAAAACCCCCATTCCCTTGCAGGGAAGGGGGGTAGGGGGGTTAGGTTTTTGGAGATTATGGGTTTCATATAATACTTTTCAAACAACCTCTTAATGTTGGGTTTCACTTCGTTTAACCCAACCTACAATTATTTACTTCTTAATCATGAATCCTCGGAACTATCTAAATACTTTAATATTTTCTCAATCAAATCATCTTTAGTTGTCCCTGTTGGTGAATTTTCTCTAGTAACTAAGTAAACAGCGTTAAGAAGTTGATCTGTTGCTAATTCCCCATTTTGACGTTTTTTGAGAAATTGCTCAATTAAATTATCCGCTTTTTCAGATAGTTCATCATCTAACTGTAGATGTGCTTTAACTATTCGTTCTAATTCTGTTTTATCTGGTTCTTGAATATTTAATCTGATACAACGTCTTAAAAAGGGAGGAGGAAAATCTCGTTCACCATTACTGGTTAAAATCACAAAAGGAAAGGATGTACAGCGAATTCTACCTTTTTCAATAGTGGCTTTTTGATCTTTATATGCTGTCTGTACTTCTACCCGATCTAGTTTATCAGCTATGCGCCTTAGTTCTGGTATTTCAAATTCTCCCTCTTCAAAAATATGTAGTAAATCATTAGGTAAATCAATGTCACTTTTATCAATTTCATCAATTAATAAAACTCTGGGTTTGTCAGATGGTAGTAAAGCTGTTCCCAGTGAACTTAAATTAATATATTTACCAATTTCTGCTAAGTTGTCTTTGTCTTTATCTTTATCTTTAGCATCTTGTAAACGTCCTATGGCATCATAATTATAAAGTCCATCTTTTAGCGTGGTGCGGGTGGTAATTGGCCAATGTAATACTTCTCCTAATCCTAGTTCATAAGCTACAGCATAGGCTAAAGAAGTTTTACCTGTTCCTGGTTTACCTGTTACTAATAAAGGTCGTCGTAAATATAAAGCCGCATTTACTAAGTCTATTTCTTCTGAACGTGCTTGAAATGTTTCTGCGCGTCTTTTTTTGGGGTCGCTTTCACTATTATTAAAATCTCGCCAACTGGGAGGTTCTGGAAGAGTCCAGTTTGTATCTTGTGTATTGTTACCTTTAAATATTTTCCAGTCTGTCATAAGAATACCTAGTTAATAATGATTGCTTCAGCTTTAAATGGTAAAATGTGAGGGTTTTCGTAAATGATAAAAACATTATTTACGAATAGATATTGATTGTCGTTGTCATTAAGCAAGAATTTTTCATATTGTTCCAGAACATGATTAGGTAATGTATGAATATAGCAATTTAACTCATTATTTGCTCTGATTTCATATTCTTGTTGCTCTAAAGTAATTTTATCTCTGTGACAGATAGCGATAGGAACAACATTACTCTTCAATGAACTAAAAATCTTAATAATTTTATCAGCATCATTTTTTTTATTCTCATCAAAAATATTTAGTATAACACCAATTGCTTGCTTCATTAATACAGAAAATCTTGTTTCATTATATTCATGTAGCTTTTGAAAATCATTGCAGGTAATATTTTCTAATTGCTGCCATTTATCAATCCAATTGCTTTGTTTAACATTTAGATAGTTTGTGTTTAAGCGTGTAACGTCACGAACCATCACCGGATATCTCTGACGTACAGGAATTCTATCTCCAAAATCATCAATTTCCCATGTTTCAACAGGATGATTAAGGTATTGTGGGGGTAGAAAAAATACAAATTTTTTATCCTTTTCTAACTTACAAGGAATTTTTTGGAATAATGAAAGAAAAAGGTTTTTTTCAATTTCTTTGAGTGTAAAGCTATCATCAGGAGAATCAGAAAATTTAATTGACTCAAACCCTGTTTGGTGTTTTATATAATTTTGAATATTAGGAATAACACCACCACTAATTTTAAATTTTGGGATTTTTGATCTTGATTTTGTTGTCAATGGTTCTATTTTAATTAATATGTATGATTCCTGTTTAGTATCAGTATTTTGATATTGTTGGTTAACATTTTTAATCAGGTTATCAAAATTGTCTATATTATCACTTCCCCATTTTTTTAAATCTTCTAACTTTGTTTGACGAATCTGAGAATTAGTAATTAAATATTTGATAAATTGTGCTGTATTGTCGTTATGATTAAATTGTTTTATTTTACCATCTAAATTTTTATCCAGATCATACAAATTTTTAACAATATCTGCTACTGTGATTGGTAGATTTCCCCATGAATAACAGGCTTTATAAGCTGTTTGAATAGTAGCTGTATCCAGATTAGCATTTAAAATATTAATCAGATTTAAAAAACTCCAAGATTCAAGCAGCAGAGTTGTAGGAGTCATAAATACTGCTTTAGCATCTTCTCTATTATCTTTACTGACTACCATTCCGACTACTGCTTGTAAGGATGTATCCCACACCCCAGAACCACTATATCCTGGTTGAACTAAAAAACCATTTTGCGTGTGCATTTGTACTAAGCCAAGAGTATTTTCTTTGGTTATCTGACCAAATGACCAACGACCATCTTTTTCGTAATCATCAGGAAAGCCAAAAATTTCAAAATTATGGTTTTGCAAATCTAATGTAGAAATTAGTTGAACGGGATTTGCGGAATTTGGTGGAGTATCTTGTAATTCAAGTCCAGCAATATCTTCTCCTTTTTTACCTGTTAAACCACGCCAAAATACAACCTTAGCTTTTATTATTGTTCCAGGAGCAATAAAAGGAAAGTCAAGTTCGATAACTTCATTTAGTAATTCTTTTTCTTCCTTAATACCTAAAGCATCCATAACTACATGAGCGCAGGTCAGAAGATGCTGCTGAGTTACCAAAAAACCAGCACCAATAACTTGTTCGGTATCTTTATAGTAAATGCGAGCGATCGCACTTTCAAACCTCTTATCTTGACTTTCCTGTAACATAGAACCTATGAACTCTGTTGTTTTGAACTCTGTTCCTTACTCCACTTCACAGTAATTTCAAAGTTTACTTCTCCACCTACAGAAGTTAAAATCACTCCTGCTTGAGTAGACAATTTCACACCAAACTTTACTTCCATTTCTTTAGTATCCAAATCTTTGAATTGATCTGCAATAGTCGTAACTACTGGTTTAATCTGCTGGATAGCTTCTGCAAAAGTTTGTTTTGCTTCTGTAACTTTGTCAGAAACGATTTCAGAATGATTCTTTGAAACCCTCTCTCGTCCTCCTTCTTTTGGTTTTTCTGGTGCTTCAACTTCCACTAAAATAGTTCCACCATCTAAGGTGAAGGGAACTAATACTTTTTCTGCCATATTATTGAAATTAGTGTTAATTAGGCTATGCAATATCAAATATACGACATTACCAGCATATTTGAAAAGTAAAGAACTGCACTAGCAATAGTTTGTAAATTAGTGTATTGTAAGTTACATATCAGTTTTTTTAGGGATAACTCCAGGATAATTACACTTTGCAGTTATCCCAAACTAGCCGAATTTACCCCAAAAGTATCCCAAAAAAATTAGGGACGAGTATTAAACCCGTCCCTTATCTGACTATCTAAAATATTAGTTTTAGCTGTTTTCTCAAAGGCGACACCCGGATTTGAACCGGGGGATGGAGGTTTTGCAGACCTCTGCCTTACCACTTGGCTATGTCGCCGCGCCCACAATTACTAATAGTAGCACCATTTTTCCCAATTTGCACCATCTAGGAGAAATTTTTTTGAAGATTCATGTTTTTACTTAACTGGACAGACAAAAAGCCTGTCCTCCAATGGATCTTAGGGATTTAACTTCACTTCTTCAGCAAAATTCGCCCAGCGCGCAAAGTAAAATGGACCAGCAACAGACCCCCAGATATGCTCATCGGTGTCAGGATTTCGCCCTCTGTCGCGGCTGATGAACTGTTGACCATCAAGTTCAAAATCACTATCTAAATAGGTTCTTTGCCCGTCACGGATGACAATGCAGCCTTTTCCTGGTTCGACTGTGCCTTGGAATTTGTTCCCAGTCCACTCTACAATCATGTTACAACCACAGAGTCTTTCCAAGCGATCGCTCGTTAAAGTCTGCAATCGAACTAAATCACGGGAAGCACCGTAAAAATCTTTTTCATCTTTGACAGTATAGTTTTCAATATGGATTCTATCCCCCACCGTCGTCAGATGTAATACCCGGACGCGATAGGGTTTATTCAGCATATAGTCATAAGCTTGTTCCACAAACAAACTTACCCCTGACAACACCCCCCAATGGAGGGGACGCATACATACACGAATATGGGCAAAAAAAGCCGGATTCTCAAAAACCTGGGCTTGATTGCTAAAATCAGCCGCCATCCAACGAGCTAAGGTGGCAATATCTGTAGAATGAGTCATACTAATTCGGATTTGGGAATAGGAATGCTATTAATTTTAAATCCTGATGACTCTCAAACTACGCGTTAGGTGTTGTGGTTAACCAAATCGTCCAGATACATAGTCATGGGTGCGAGTATCTAAAGGATTCCGAAAGATTTGACCTGTTTCCCCAAATTCCACCATTTGACCAATGCGGCTTTCGTCGGTGCTAAAAAAGGCAGTAAAATCAGAAACACGAGTTGCCTGCTGCATATTATGGGTAACAATCACAATTGTAAATTCTTTTCGCAATTGGTGAATTAATTCTTCGACTTTCATTGTCGCAAGTGGATCAAGGGCTGAACAGGGTTCATCCATTAGTAGTACCTTGGGTTTAACAGCTAAAGCCCTAGCAATACAGAGACGTTGTTGTTGTCCACCGGAAAGACCTATAGCAGACCGATGAAGTTTATCTTTGACTTCATCCCACAAAGCTGCACCTTTAAGTGCAGATTCGACAATTTCATCTAATACTACTTTTGGAGATTTACCAGCAATTCTCACACCATAAGCCACATTTTCATAAATGCTCATGGGGAAAGGATTGGGTTTTTGGAATACCATGCCAATTTCTCGACGCAGACGATTAATATTAATCTTTGGATCGTAGATATTTTGACCAAAAAACTCTATCCGACCTTCAACTTTGACTTTTCCTTCCAATTCACTAATCCGATTAATGGTTTTAATGAATGTAGATTTACCGCAACCGCTAGGGCCAATTAATGCAGTAACTTGATTTTTATAGATATCTAATGATATTCCTTCAATAGCTTTATAGTTTCCGTAGTAAAAGCTAAGATTCTTGACTTGGATGGCAGTAGTTAAGTTACTCATGATTGACTAAAGTAGGAAAGAAAATTTTTTAGTTGACCTTATCTTTTCTTAGCAATTACGCGAGACAGCAAGCTGAAAAACAAAACTAAAGTCAGGAGAATGATGGCCGTTGTCCATACTAATTGATTTACGGCTGGATCAGGATTGTTATAAAGGTTAAAAATCAATACTGATAAGGAAGCAGTAGGACTTAATAAACCATCAGACCAATTTTGACTAAATAAGGCGGTAAAAAGTAGTGGTGCTGTTTCGCCAGAAGCTCGAGCTATAGCTAGGGAAATCCCCGTAGTAATTCCTGGGATGGCCGAACTAACAATAACACGAAAGGTGGTTTGAAAACGAGTTCCTCCCAAAGCTGCGGATGCAAGACGTTGGGGAACGGGAATTAACTTTAAAGCCTCTTCTGTTGTCAAGACTATCATGGGTAGCATGATTACAGATAAGGCAAAACCACCAGCAATGGCACTAAATCCCTTAGTTAATAAAACAATTACACCATAGGCGAACATCCCAACAATAATGGAGGGAACACCTGTCAGAATGCTAGTAATAAACCGCACATACTGAGTAAATGGGTTGGTTTGACTAAATTCTGCTAAGAAAATTCCTGTAATTACACCCACAGGAATACTGAGTAATGCACCGATACATACCATAAGTATAGTACCAAGAATAGCATTAGCAAACCCATTTTCAATTAATGGTTGGAATAACATCTCTAGTTTGAAGCCAGAAGCCCCCCGTGACATAATTTCCCACAATATGGATAATAATGGCAACAGTGCTAAAATACTCATACTGAAGGCAAGCCCGTTCATTGAGTATGTGAATAATTGTCTACTCGTAGATAAGGGCTGAGATAATGAAGCCGCTGCGGCTTGATCTGTTTCTAAATTTGGATAAGCACTCATGTTAATTTTAGATTTTAGATTTTAGATTTTGAATTGGCTGTCAAGTTATACACGGGAATGAGGAATAAAATTTACCAAGAAAGTCTTACAACAGTAAGAAACTTTTACTCCTTCTTTCTTCTTCCTGACTCCTGACTCCTGACTCCTGACTCCTGACTCCTGTTATCTATTCTTTTTGCCAACCCATTCCACTATTAATACAGCCGCAATATTTATAGCTAGTGTTAATGCAAACAGAATCAGACCTAAGTAGCTTAATGCGCCAATATGTAATCCCGCTTCAGCTTCGGCAAATTCATTGGCTAAGACTGCGGGGATGTTATATGCTGGATCTAAAAGGGATATACTAATTTGGGCGGAGTTACCGATAAGCATTGTGACAGCCATTGTTTCTCCTAAAGCCCTACCAAGAGATAGCATTGTTGCACTAATGATCCCAGAAAATGCGGCTGGCAATAAAACTCGAAAAACTGTTTCCCAACGAGTTCCTCCTAAAGCCATAGATGAGCTACGTAACTCTTTAGGAATAACCATTAAAACGTCACGAGAAATGGCTGCCATTGCGGGTAAGGTCATAATGGCGAGAACAATCCCGGCTGTTAACATATTGTTGCCGGCGGGGTCTTGTGTGTTAAATAGGGGGATAAACCCTAATGTGCTACCTAACCATTTTTCTATGGGTGTAATGAAGGGAATAAACATGAAAATTCCCCATAAACCAACAATTACGCTGGGGATAGCGGCGATTAATTCGATGACAAAGGCTATGGTGCTTTTGACTGAATTTGGTAAAAAGTCTTCACTGGTAACTAGGGCTATGGATATGCCTATGGGTATAGTTAATACAAGAGCGATCGCACTACTGACTAAAGTTCCATAAATATAAGGTAATGCCCCAAAAATCTGATTCCCTGTATCCCAGTCTTGACCCCACACAAAGCCCAGTCCAAATTTATCAATAGCTGGTTCTGCTTGCTTGAAAATCACCCATGTCATGACAAAGAGGATGGCTACAGTAATCCCAGAGAAAAGATACACTAACCATGTAAATCCTTTATCCAACCAGAAATTAAAGCCACCTGTGGATGTTAAATCAATATTGCCATCACTTAAACTTAGTGAATTATTCTGAGATTCAGATGAATTAGCCATGATCAATAAAAAGTTTATGAAATCGGGTACATTAGATATAAGCGTTCAACCATCATGAACCAGCTACAAATAGAAATGGTCAAGTAAATAAAAGCAAGTTTTAATTACCTACATTTCAATATTGAAACCTGATAAATGACGGCTGACTGCTGGCGTGAAAATTACTTAACGGTGCTATTTACTGTTTGTAAAACACGTTTCACAACATCACCAGGAATTTTGGTGTAGTTGAGGTCATCATTATACTGTTGACCATCTGTGAGTACCCAGTTAATCCACTTCTTCACAGCTTCAGCTTTAGCAGGAGTGGAATACTGTTTGTAAACCATCATCCATGTTAAACCAACAATGGGATAACCTTGTCCTGGATCTCCAACAAATACACGGTAGTTATCAGGGAATCTCACTGCTGATAAAGCTAAGTTAGCAGTTGCTAAAGAAGGAGCAACAAATTCTCCTTTCTTATTTTGTAGTTCCGCTGATTTAAGGTTGTTTTTAGTAGCGTAGTCATATTCAACATAACCAATAGCTCCAGGGGTGCTTCTCACTAAAGCTGCTACGCCAGGATTACCTTTACCTCTGAGAACGTTTGGTAAAGTCCATTTGGGAGCGGTGTTAGCTCCAATTCTGCCTTTGAAATAACCACTAATAGAACTTAAATGGTTGGTAAAAATGAATGTTGTGCCACTACCATCAGCGCGAACTGCAAATCTAATTGGGTTGCTTGGTAGGTTTACACCGGGGTTATCTGCTTTAATTTTCGCATCATTCCAGTTTTTAATTTGTCCAGAGAAAATGGCTGGTAATGTGGCGCGAGATAATCTCAGTTTGTTGACACCAGGTAAATTATAAACAACGGAAACGGCACCACCAGCAGTGGGTACTAAGATCACACCATTCTTAACTTTAGCGATTTCATCATCTTTCATCGCTGCGTCACTAGCACCAAAGTCAACTGTTCCCGCAATGGTTTGACGAATACCACCACCACTACCAATGGATTGGTAGTTAACTTTCATTTCGGGGTGCTTCTTTCTAATTTCACGAGCATAACGTTCGTATAGAGGAGCAGGAAAGGTTGCTCCAGCCCCGTTTAAAGTTTGAGCTTGGGCGATCGCACTCAACATTGGACTCAATGCAACAGCCCCGGTTATGACTGAAGTGGCAACAACGCGATTCAAAATGGTGGATAAAAAAGTCATACTGCCTCTTAAGTTTTTAGAAATACTTACTTAGGGAATTACATCCTGGTATGAATTTGATATTAAATAGTTAAGAAGAGATTAAGAATACAGCAAAAGCTGTTTAAATTAAATTTAAACCTTTAATTTTAAGTATCATTTTTTGAATAAGAACTCAACTCCCACAGAATTTATCCTTCATCCTGACTCCTGACTCCTGACTCCTGACTCCTGACTCCTGACTCCTGACTCCTCTCCTATAAAATATCCTAGCAGTGTCATGTAAATAAACAGTCTGCTAGGAATAAGTGGTATTATTTTGCCATGTTTGAGCGGATTAGTATTTATTTATTTGCATAAAAATACTTTTTTATCCTTAACTACAATAAACAAAAAAGGTGTATAAATTGGTTAAGATAATTCATGTTAATGGTTAATTTGTGATTAAAATCAAAGTCTGATATTGCTAACGGATGTATTTTTTTTGGTAATCTAAACTGGCACTTTTAGGGTTTTTCATAGTCATGACGACCCTGACTGTGGCAAAACAAGTGATTAAAGAGAATTTTATGGCGCTTATAGTTCAAAAATACGGTGGTACATCTGTAGGTTCAGTCGAACGGATTCAAGCTGTGGCAACGCGGGTTGAAAAAACTGTCAAAGCTGGAAACTCTGTTGTAGTAGTGGTTTCCGCAATGGGTAAAACTACTGATGGGTTAGTTAAACTAGCTAATGATATCTCTAAAACTCCTAGTCGTCGGGAAATGGATATGCTGCTTTCTACGGGAGAGCAAGTTACCATTGCTTTACTGAGTATGGCATTGCAGGAAATTGGTCAACCAGCAATTTCCATGACTGGCGCTCAGGTAGGCATTGTTACCGAAGCAGAACACAGCCGCGCTCGGATTTTACATATTGAAACTGAACGCTTAATGCGGCAAATCAATGGCGGTAAAGTGGTTGTGGTTGCTGGTTTTCAAGGAATTAGCAGTACAGAAGAATTAGAAATTACTACTTTGGGACGTGGTGGTTCTGATACTTCCGCAGTCGCCATAGCCGCCGCTATCGGTGCGGATTTTTGTGAAATTTATACAGATGTCCCAGGAATTTTAACTACAGATCCGCGTCTTGTTCCTGAAGCCCAATTATTGACCGAAATCACCAGTGATGAAATGCTGGAATTGGCTAGTTTAGGGGCGAAGGTATTACATCCCAGGGCTGTGGAAATTGCCCGCAATTATGGCGTTCCCCTCGTGGTGCGGTCAAGTTGGACGGATCAGCCCGGAACTTGGGTAACAACGCCTTCCAGGCAAGATCGAGCGTTAGTAAATTTAGAATTGGCACGGCCTGTGGATGCTGTAGAGTTTGATATTCAACAAGCTAAGGTGGCTTTATTGCGTGTTCCTGATAGACCAGGGGTAGCAGCCCAGTTATTTGGGCAAATTTCCCAGGAAAATGTTGATGTGGATTTAATTATTCAGTCTATTCATGAGGGTAATACTAACGACATTGCTTTTACAGTAAATACTTCAATATTAAAACGGGCGGAAGCAGTATCATTGGCTATAGCACCGATATTTAAAAGTCAGCACACTTCTGATGAAGCGGAAGTGATGGTAGAAAAAGATACTGCGAAAGTGAGTATTGTGGGGGCGGGAATGATTGGTCGTCCGGGGGTAGCAGCGCAGATGTTTACAACTTTGGCTGAAGCTGGTGTGAATATTCAGATGATTTCTACTAGTGAAGTTAAGGTGAGTTGTGTTGTGGATATTGCGGATTGCGATCGCGCGATCGCTGCTTTGTGTCATACTTTTGAAATCAACTTTTCTTCTACTTCCCTCACCCCTGCTCCGACTAAAGCCCCTGCTGTGCGTGGTGTTGCTTTAGATATGAATCAAGCCCGAATTGCGATTCGGCAAGTACCAAATCGTGCGGGCATGGCTGCTAAATTGTTTGGATTTTTGGCAGAATATAACATCAGTGTAGATATGATTATTCAATCCCAACGCTGTCGCATAATAGATGGTGTTCCTAGTCGAGATATTGCTTTTACTGTAGCGAGAATGGATGCAGAAAACGCCCAACAAAAATTAAAAGAAGTTGCCAAAGAATTTGGTTGGGGTGAGGTAGTATTGGATCAGGCGATCGCTAAAGTTAGTATCGTTGGTTCTGGAATGGTAGGACAACCGGGCATAGCCGCTAAAATGTTCACAGCTTTAGCTAAAAATCACATCAATATTCAAATGATAGCCACTTCAGAAATTAAAATTAGTTGTGTTGTCGGACAGGATGAAGGTGTCAAAGCATTACAAGTTATTCACTCAGCTTTTGATTTAGCTGGAAGTGAAAAATTTGTAGTTCCAGCGTGAACATATCCAGTTTGATTTTTCTCCTAATTGCAGCATTTGCAGAAATCTCCGGTTGCTACAGTTTTTGGGCATGGTTAAGAGTAGGAAAAAGCATCTTTTGGGTAATTCCGGGAATTTTTGCTTTGATCATCTTTGCTGTGTCCCTAACTAAAGTTGATGCCGATAATGCTGGCAGGGTTTATGCTGCCTATGGCGGAATTTATATCCTTTCATCTTTGCTGTGGTTATGGCTATTTGAAGGAGTAAAACCGAATAAATGGGATTTATCAGGTGTGATAATTTCCCTTTTGGGAACAGTGATTATTTTATTCGGTTCACATAGATAAATAAAGAAAATAATTAAACGCAGATGAACGCAGATAAACGCGGATGAATTAATGAATTTTATGATGCTGTGCTGTTTTATCTCTTATTAATAGGATTTACCATCACTACCAAAGTATTCTCGATAGGCACAAACTTGATCATCTCGAATATCAAAAGCAACTGCAACTCGATTTTTATAAGGATTACCAAATAAGTTACCTTCATCCCGAAATTCAAAAATCACTGTTTTTTCATTGCTAGTAATACTGTCTAAAGAGGTAATCTTAATTCCTGATTGAAAGGATTCAGAAACATATTCAAAAAACTCCTTCGCTCGTTCTTTACCTACATTTAAACCGTGAAATTTTCCCATAGGAAACCAAAAGGTAAAATCATCTGTCAGCATATCTAAAAATGCTTGCCAATTACCAGTTTCTAAACCTTGTACAAAATACCCAAATGCCTGATTAGCGACATTTAAAGTGCGTTCTGATTGTGTCGTCATCTCTTAATTATCCTGATTCAGAGTAAATTTAAAATTTGCTGCCATTTAGATTTACAATATTTTAGATCAATTAAGTCACCGAAAAATAATTAAGACTTACGCAATTGTCACACTAAAAATCTCTTGTAGATTTTGCCCGCAATTACGTTGATAATTTAACAGTTTTGGTTTGTTCTATTCAATCAGAACCTATTCCTGGAGATTTGCGCTACCGCTGGATGAGGGAAATGTTTCCTGATGTTAATGTTGTTCATGTCACTGATGAAAATCCCCAAGAACCAAAGGATCATCCTGATTTTTGGCAGATTTGGTATGACAGTATTCGTCGGGTATTACCTAATGGTCCAGATTATGTTTTTGCTTCGGAAAATTATGGTTGGCAGTTGGCAGAAATTTTGGGAGCAAGTTATATTCCTGTAGATCAGGCTAGGAGTTTAGTGCCTATTTCCGGTACTCAGATGCGGCAAAATCCCCTTGAGAATTGGCATTATCTCCCAGATTGTGTCCGCCCTTATTTTGCCCGTCGTGTTTGCATTTTTGGACCGGAATCTACTGGTAAATCAACACTGACGCAAAATTTAGCTAATTATTACAATACTGTTTATGTGAGCGAATATGCGCGAGGATTGTTAGATTTTAAAGGTGGTCACTGTGATTTTACAGATATTCCTTTGATTGCTAGGGGACAAATGGCTGCTGAAGATGCTTTGGTGCGACAGGCAAATAAGGTAATATTTTGTGATACAGACTTGATTACAACGACGATTTGGAGTCATGTCCTGTTTGGTAAATGTCCTCAGTGGATTGAAGATGAAGGTAATCGCCGAAAGTATGATTTATATCTACTGCTAGATGTAGATGTGCCTTGGGTAGATGATACACAGCGTTGTTTGCCTAACTATCGAGAAGAATTCCGCGATCGCTGCATTCAAGCCTTAGAATCACATCATAGACCCTATATTATCATTAATGGCGACTGGGAACAACGTTGGAAAAAAGCTTGTATGGCAGTAGATGAATTATTAGCAACTGCTAAGTTCTGAAGCTATATTTCCCAGTTTTTGATAATTTACCACGCCAATATAGCGGTATGCACTTGAGTGAGATACAATCAGCAAATCGTAAAACCTGTAGGGGCGGGGTTTCCCCGCCCTCAATTGTATTACGTCCGAACGATAACCACTATAGCGTGGTAATTAAAATTATCCCAGTCTGCGTTTAACTTCCGCTGGTAAATCTGCTAAAGCTACTTCTATTTGTTCACCACTTTGTAAATCCTTTAATGATGATTTTTGCGCTAGTGCTTCATCAGCACCAATAATTACACAAAATCTAATTCCCTGTTTATCTGCGGCTTGAAATTGTTTACCTAAAGGGCGTTTTTCAAAGTTAGTTACAACATTAATTCCCGCTTGCCGCAACTGTTGAGATACTTGTAAATAAACAGACATTAAATCCTCTTGCATATTCACTACTACAACTTGGGTAGGTGTGGCAGATAAAGTATTCAAAATACCCGCTTTTAACAACCGACTAATTAACCGAGTTAAACCAATAGAAATACCCACACCGGGCATTTTTTCCCCGATAAACATTCCCACTAATTCTTCGTATCTACCACCAGAACAAATACTCCCCAAAGCTGAATGACCTAATAAAGTAGTTTCATAAACTGTTCCAGTATAATAATTTAAACCACGAGCAATAGATAAATCAATACAGAAACGTCTATTAGCAACTCCTAAATCTCGCACTCCTTTAATTACAGTTTCTAATTCTGTAACGCCTAAATTAAATTGTTCGGCTTCCGGCAAATTCTCAGCCAGATTTTTGAGTTTATTCAAAATATGATTAGTGCTACCGTCAATTTTAATAAACTCAATAATTTTCTCTGTTTGTTCTGAAGAAATGCCAGCTTTTTCTAACTCTTGTTTAACTTTGGCTTTACCAATTTTGTCCAAATTATCAATAATACTAATACAGGTTTTAATTTGGTTTTCAGCAACTCCTACTGATTGGAAAAAACCTGTGAGTATTTTTCTGTTATTAATGCGAATGACAAAATCACCAATATTAATCTTTTCAAATATTTCCGTGATAATTGCCGGCATTTGGGCATCATAAAGTAAACTCAATTTACCACGAGCAACTACATCAATATCACATTGTCGAAACTGCCGAAACCGTCCATCTTTTGCCCGTTCACCCCGAAATACCATATCCATTTGATAACGAGCAAAAGGAAAAGTTAATTCATTTAAGTGACGGGCAATATAAGCAGCAAAAGGAACAGTTTGATCAAATTTCAAAGCTCTTGCTTCTGAACCAGTTTCTCCAGATTTATCCTTTTCGGCTTGGCGATTTGGTGGTAAAATTGGCTCAATACCATAAATAATATTGTCACCTTGATTACCTTTAGCTTGTAGAACTTCTAACCTTTCCACCGCTGGAGTTTCAATGGGTGTAAAACCATAACTTTCAAAAACTTTGCGAATAATATCTAGTAAATACACTTCAAGACGCTTTTCGCTAGGAAGAAATTCGGGAAAACCGCTAGGAGTAGAAAAGTTAATTTTGTCACTTTTAGTCATGTTTTTACCTTAATAAATGGGAAATTAACCACAGATTTACTATTTTACCCTTTCTTCTTGAATTAAAGTGCGTTGGTAAATTTGATGATTTTTAAACCAATGCCAAGTTCGAGCGCGATGATTATTGTCAGGACTAATCTGAATCATTTCATACAAATATAAATCTGGAAATTGTTTATAACCAAACCATAAAATAACGCTGAAATCATCAACTTCCCAAGCTTTGCCTTGAATACGTTCTGTATCAAACCAAAGTTTTTTATCTTGATATATCCCTGGAAATTGATGTTCTTCTTCTTTACCATTAGACCAAGTATAACGATTAATTTGATGATAAGAAAAGGGACTATTTTCGGGAAATTGACAACTCAGATAAGAATTATGTTGATCAATAATTTTACCTGTAATATCAACTACTGTATAATTCCCCGACCACTCACCCTCATGACGAGCTAAAACAGGCATTTCTAAACGAATATTAGACATAAGATATTTTAGTAATTGGTAATTGGTAATTGGTAATTGGTAATTGGTAATTGGGAAAAACTTTTACCCACTTTCCAAATCCCTACTCTTCATTATTAAACCACCAAGGGTCTTTATCCGTGTTAGTTTTAATCAAAAAAGCTTTTTTTCGCATAAAGCGTTTAAAGGCAGCTTTACCCATGCGTGAACCTCCCAAACCAGAAAATTTAAAGGAGTTTTTCTCTCCTTCGTGCATCATAGCTGTTAAACCTGCATCATTAATACTAATCGCACCTACATCTATTTGCATACCAATTTCTAACGCTAACTCTTCTGATTCAGAAAATATAGCAGCACTTAATCCATAAATAGAATCATTAGCTAAATTTATCGCTTCCTCTATATTAGCAAAAGGCATAATCGGCATAATTGGACCAAATGTTTCTTCAGTCATTACTTTCATAGAATGGTTAACTTCAGTCATAACCGTAGGACGACACCACCAACCTCCACCTAATTCTTCTACTTTACCACCACAGTGAATTACTGCCCCTTTAGAAACTGCATCTAGCAGATGATCATTAATAATAGCTGCTTGTTTTTCACAAATAATTGGCTCAATTTCACCACTTTCAATAGTTGGATATGCTAATTTCAATTCATGAGCTTTAGTGACTAATTGATGATAAAATTCTTCAAATATAGATTCAGCAACATAAATTCTTTCAATTGATGAGCAGGACTGTCCAGAATTCACAACAGAACTCCATAAAATTGCTGAGGTTGCTAAATCTAAATCTGCCGATTCTAAAACAATAGCTGGATCTTTTCCACCTAATTCTAAGAAAGCAGGAATGAATTTTTGGGCTGCTGCTTCTGCCACTAAACGCCCAGTTTCTAGACTACCTGTAAAACAAATTAAATCTACATCTTCTATTAAATCTGCTCCTGTTTGTCCTGCTCCTTCAACAAAGTTTAAGACATCACGTAATTGAGGAATCGTATTTATTGTAGTCATCAAGGGTGCAACAAAACGGGGAGTGATTTCACTGGGTTTAACTATTACGGCACAACCCGCTAATAAAGCTGGAATTGTATCAATTGTAGATAACAATAGGGGAAAATTCCAAGGACTAATTACGCCCACTAAAGGATAAGGAACAGCCATTTGTTGTAAAGCAATAAAAGGAATAGATGTATTTTTTGCTGTTCCTTGTATTAATTGTGGAGCTAAATTACACCATTTATCAATACTAGAAATAAAAGAATCTACTTCTGTCACTGATGTTGATAATCTTCCAGTATCACTAACTAAAGCTTCTGTTAGTTGTGTTCGGTCTGATAATATAGCTTTTTTCCATGCTTTTAAGGCAGCAATTCTGCCTTCAATTCCTAATTTTTGCCATATAATTTGTCCTCTTCGCAACCGGTGACATTGTTGGGAAAGTAATTTTGGTGGTGGTGGAACAATGACATAATCAAATTTACCTGTGCGGGGGTTGCGGACTTCTATTGGTTTACTCATTTGTGATTAATTTAAATGTGAACTTAAAAATATTTAATTTTATTTCGCGCAAAGGTACAAAGGAGCAAAGACGCAAAGGAAGAAGTACAGAGAAATTTCTGTAAGTTTCCGAAAACGTTTTTACAGTATTTATTGTATTCTCAAAATAGTCCATTTAGAGTTATTTGTATGTCTGCTGCTCAAAAACTGCGCGAATTACTGGCACGTCCTGAAATTATTGTGATTCCTGGTGTTTATGATTGTTTGAGTGCAAAATTGGTAGAAAAGGCGGGTTTTGATGTTGCTGCTACCAGTGGTTTTGGGATTGCTGCTTCTACTTTGGGTTTACCTGATTATGGTTTTCTCACTGCTACGGAAAATTTATCCACTGTCGGTCGAATAGCTCAGTCAATTAATATACCCTTAATTGCTGATTGTGATACAGGTTACGGTAATGCTTTAAATGTGATGCGGACTGTGAAAGATGCGGTGCAGTTGGGGTTAGCTGGGATAATTTTAGAAGACCAAGAATGGCCGAAGAAATGCGGACATTTTGCCGGTAAACGGGTAATTTCGATGACTGAACACGCGGGAAAAATCCGGGCTGCGGTGGAAGCAAGGGGTGATAGTGGTTTGGTCATTATAGCCCGAACTGATGCCCGTGCGCCTTTGGGGTTGGAGGAAGCTATTAGTCGTGGTCAATCATACATCAATGCTGGTGCAGATGTCTTATTTGTGGAAGCGCCTCAATCTGTGACAGAGTTGGAAATTATAGCTGCTGCTTTTCCTAATGTGCCATTGGTAGCAAATATTGTTGAAGGTGGGAAAACTCCGGCTATTTCTCCTATTGAATTACAGAATTTAGGTTTTAAAATTGTCTTTTTTCCTCTAACTGCACTTATGGCTGTAACTGAGGTAATGAGTGTTTGTTTTCGTCATTTGAAGAAACAAGGAAGGACTGATAATTTATCTGGTTTGATGAATTTTCAGGATTTTCAAGAATTGATGAATGTGCCGCAATATTTAGCTGTGGAGAAGGAGTATAAGGAATGAATATTAGCAAGCGATCGCTTCCGTGTATACTTTATCTGGATAATGGTATTGCCTGTAATTTTGCATATAAACTGTATAAAAATTAAATGAGTCCCACAGATGCCCAAAGCTGGATTGCTGTTGCTAACGAACGAGGAGCCGATGCACAAGCTATATATAAAGAAAGACCAAATTCAGTGGGCTGTGTTTATATGGCAGGATATGCCATAGAATGCAGTCTAAAGGCACTGTTGCAAAAAAAAGGGATAGAACTTCCCACGTATGGTAAAGAAGGACATAACCTAGCGGGATTATGGAAACAATCTGGCTTTCAATTTTCTGATCTTAAAGATTCTCAAGGGATGCAAACATTTTTCCTCGAACAAGAAAAATGGAATACGGGTTTAAGATATGAAACCTCTCTTCCAAATAATTTAGGCTTAGAAACAAAAGACCTGATAGAAGGAGCAAAATTATTAACGGGATGGATACAAACACAAGTACGTCGTAGTAAGCCAAGGAAGAAAAAATGAATCATTCAGAAATCAAAGAACGGATACAAAATAACCTAGCTAATGCCAACTTAGAAATCGAGGATCTGCGTGTTCGACCTGATTTTACAGGCTGGATTATAGTAGTTGTTTCTTCAGGATTTGAGGGTAAATCCCCCGAACAAAGAAAAAATATAGTTCTTGTAGGACTGGAAGATATAAGCATTGAATGGATAGAATTATTAACTCCTGCTGAAAAAGAATGGGCAGGTAGTCTACCAATTGATTCTACACTAGAGGATATACAAAATTTACCCCTATGGCCAGAAGCATTAGCACGCAGTAAAAATCCTCAAAACGTTCTTTTTCCCTCCGATTTAGAAGAAGACCTAGAACCCCCCATTATTGCTACATTTTACTCTTTAAGAGGGGGTGTTGGTCGCTCTACAGCACTAGCATATACAGCCCGTATTCTTGCCAGTCGTGGACGTACTGTATTATGTGTAGATATGGATTTGGAAGCGCCTGGTTTAGCTGCACTTTTTGGTAAAGAGGCAGAGATTATGCCAGGACAAGGGTTATTATCTATTCTGGTAGCACTTGATCAAGGTGAACGTCCTGATATCCGCAACCATATTTTACGTATTTCAGAAACGGATGAACTTTACTGTTTACCAGCAGGTATCCCAGATGCTAATTATGCTCGTCTTTTAAATCTGCTAGATCCTGCGGCCTGGTATCGAGAAGAAAGAAATCCGTTAAGAGAATTAATACAGTTACTTAGTAATAATCTGTCTTTTAAACCAGATGTGATATTGCTTGATGCTCGCACAGGTATCACACCATTAAATGCACCTTTATTATTTGATTTGGCAGATTTAGCATTTATTGTCTTCTTTCCTCACGCACAAACAAAGACTGGAACTGAAGCATTAGTTCGCGCACTTTTAGCTGCACATACAAAACGGGGAAGAAATCTGACTCCTGAACCAAGATTTATTGTTTCACCTATTCCTAATAGTAAAATTCCTGAAATTGTTCAACGTTATCAACATACATCTCTAGAATGGATTAGTGATTGGCTTTCAGGTATTGAGTTTGTTGAGTCTGAAATCACTCACTTTGTCCCTTACCAAGAAGCTGTTGCTACTTCTGACGGAATTTTGCTTGACCGGGAAATATGGCAGAAATATGAACCTATAGCAGAATGGTTAGAAGGTTTTTTACCCAGACCAAGTGAACAACGTCAATCTGCTAGTTTATCAGATTCTAAAGAAACAATTTTAGATGAATTAGAGTTCTCTGCTGGAACAGCCGAGTATCAAGAAAACTTTTCAGAAACCTTTGTTAAAACAGATTTAGTTAATAAAGCTATTAACCCTAATATACCCTTAGTGCTTGGTCGGAAAGGAACTGGGAAAACAGCTATCTTTCGCCGTCTGATGGAAGACTCTCAACAACAATCAGTAGTTGTGTTATCTCCTGGTCCACTAAGAAGAAATCGTAAATGGTTAATTGGTGTTGATGATTTTAAGGAAATTGAAAAAACTTTGAATTCAACAGGAACTAGCTGGCGAGAATTTTGGACTATTCAAACTTGTCTAGCCTGTCATTTATCTTGGCCAACACAACCACCACAACCTGATTTTAGGTTAGCAGATGTTTTGAGTCAAAACTTGGATACTGAACTCGCAATCATTGATTATATTAATATCTTATTAGGTAGACCCCAAATAGGAATTTTATCTAAAGATTGGTTAAACCGTTTTGATAAATCTGCTACTAATAATATAATGCTACTTTTTGATGGATTAGATACTGGTTTTGGCTATGAAGACCCTGATCGATTGAGACGTACTAACGCTATTCAAGGATTATTATCTTTGATTACAGATATTAGCGATAATCTGGAAAAATTAAGATTTAAAATTGTTCTGCGAGAAGACATTTGGCGACAATTACGTTTTGAGAATAAAAGTCATTTCTTCGGACGTTCTATTACTTTGAATTGGGGTAAAAAACCAGATTTCTTAAAAGTTGTCATCAAACAAGCACTTTTATCATCTGCTTTCAAAGATATTGTAGCTTTAACAAATTACGGTAAATTATTACTGTCATCAAATAATGAGGATGATTGGACAGAAACGCAAGTATTTGAAGTCTGGAATTTGTTAGTGGGAGAAAGGATGCAAGGAGGTGCTAAATCTGCTTTTACTCGTAATTGGGTATGGAATAGATTAGCTGATGGAACTGATAATCGTAATCCGAGATCACTTTTACAATTGTTTAAAACAGCTACATTAATTGAAAAGCAAGAACAACAAATAAATCCTTATGAGAAAACAATTATTCGTCCTCGCTCTCTCAGATCATCTCTTGATGAAGTTTCTACAGAAGCACTCGGCGCTCTTAACGAAGAGTTTCCTGAATTACTAGAATTGATTAATAAGTTAAGAAACCTGGGTAGTTCACCAGTTCATGCTCGTGACATACAAGAATTTGATCAGCAGTTAAGTTTAGCAAAAGAGGTTGGTTTATTAGCCATATATGAAGGTACTGAGGAAGATGTTCAAAAATATAAAATCCCGGATCTTTACTTAAAAGGTATTGGGATGACTCGCCAAGGACAAGGATAATTTTGGTTGAAAATGGGATCAAATGCAAAGCAGCTATTATTACTAAACTAGCTGCTTTACCAAAGACTAATTAACTAACCTTCCCCACCCCCGCTAAATCCAAAATCGGGGCAATCAAATCTTCCCGCTTCACCGCCATGATATGCACACCCTGACACAATCCCCGCGCAATTTGCACCTGTTCGGCAGCAATTTTCATGCCTTCTTCGAGGGGATGTTTCGCTTTTGCTAATCTCTCAATAATGTGTTCAGGAATATTCACACCAGGAACAGCTTTATTAATAAACTGGGCATTTTTTGCCGATTTCAACAGAAAAATTCCTGCTAAAATTGGTTTGTTGTAACCACAGGCAATTTTATCCATGAACTTTTCTAATATTTCAAAATCAGTAATTAATTGACTTTGAAAAAATTGCGCCCCGGCTGCTATTTTCTTTTCAAACCGACTTTGTAAACCTGACCAACTTTTAGATTGAGGATCTACTGCTGCACCTGCAAATAAATCTAATGCACCATCAGTGAGGGGTTTCTCATTAAAATCAAAACCCTGATTCATGTTTTTAATTAACTGCAACAGCCGCACAGCTTCCAAATCGAAAACGGCTTTTGCTTGAGGATTATCACCAACTTTTACAGGGTCGCCAGTTAAAGCTAAAATGTTGCGGATACCCAAAGCATGAGCGCCCATTAAATCTGCTTGTAATCCAATTCTATTGCGATCGCGGCAAGCAAACTGACAAATCGGTTCAATCCCATTTTGCAATAAAATCACCGAGGCTACTAACGAAGACATCCGCATCACGGCACGGCTACCATCAGTAATATTGACAGCATGAACCCTTCCCTTAAGAGTCGCTGCCATTTCGATGGTATGAGTGGGATCTCCGCCCTTGGGAGGTGCAACTTCGGCGGTAATTAAAAAGTCACCCTTTTGAGCGGCTTTACGGAAGTTGTTAAAAGCACTAAAACTATGGGTATCCAGCATAATGTAATTCAGTTCGGTTTTCTAATAGGGTAAAACAAATTACACCTAAAAGCCTAAACCTTAAAGAGGAACAGTGAAACCCAAAGCAGCTTTCACATCTGCTAGAGTAGAGTTAGCGATCGCTCTAGCTTTCTCACCACCATCCCGCAACACTGATTCTAAATAACCCTTATCTGCCATTACCTCCTGATATTTATCTTGAATCGGCTTTAAAGCATGAATTGCCGTTTCTGCCAACAAAGGTTTAAATTGTCCCCAACCCATATCTGCACATTCAACCGCTACCTCTTCCTTCGTTTTTCCAGCCAGCAGCGTATACAACGTCAATAAATTATGGCATTCTGGGCGTTCTGAATCATCAAAGGTTAAACCCCTCACCAAATCAGTTTTACAGCGTTTAATCTTCTTAGTAATCTCCTCTGGAGAGTCTAAAATATTAATCCGACTTAATTCTGAAGGATCTGATTTTGACATTTTCCTAGTACCATCGGTCAAACTCATCACCCTTGCACCTTCCTTTCTAATTAAAGGATCTGGTAACTTTAATACAGGTGCTTTTTTCGCAAATTGGTGATTAAACCTATTGACAATATCCCTTGTTAGTTCTAAATGTTGCTTTTGGTCTTCACCCACAGGCACTTTATCAGCTTGATAAAGCAGAATATCCGCCGCCATGAGTACAGGATAATCTAACAAACCAACACCGACATTTTCCCCTTGTTTAACAGCTTTTTCCTTAAACTGGATCATATCTTGTAACCAGTTCAGGGGGGTAATGCAATTTAGCAACCAAGTTAGTTCACTGTGTGCGGAAACGTGGGACTGGACAAAGATATGAGAATGTTGTAAATCAATACCACAAGCTAAATATAAAGCAGCAATCTTGTAAGTATCAGCCGCTAAAGTTGCGGGATTATGCGGTACGGTGATAGCGTGTAAATCTACCACACAAAAGAAATTTTCATACTGGTCTTGAATTTCTACCCAGTTACGAATCGCACCTAAATAGTTACCTAAGTGTAAATTACCAGTTGGTTGAACTCCCGACAAAACGCGCTGCTTACCCATAATTATCAATGTAACGAGAACTTGCTCAATTTTATCTGACGAGATGACAAAAAGAGTTAAAATGCAGACAGAACAAGCCTCATAGCTTCAACCATGCCATAGGTCTTAATCAAGCTCAAAAAGAGACAATTATCGCTGGAAATTAGAAAAATCTTCTTCCAATCTTGTTACTGCGGAATGCTTTTAATTTTTACACAAAATATCCCACCTATAAGCCATTTCAGCATTATTTGGTGGGACTTGGGGTAGTTTGGTTCAGAGTTTTGCTCAAATTCAAAACAAAGAAAAACCTAGTTCTTGCTTAGAAATCATCAAGAAACTGACCAATACGATTAATTACGGGGTCTACTTCTTGAGGTTCATATTCAGGTATGGCTTGCGCCACGCTAACGCTATCAGGAGGAATATAAGTAGGTGGTTGTTGATTCAGGATAATTGCCAAATTTGCCACTTGTTGAGTAAGTTGCAACATTTGACTTTCTATCGCCTCCAAACGATGAGACTCCCTCGCCAAAAAACGTTCCTCAAAACCAGCTATTTGATTTTGCATCTCACCGATTTTTTGTTCAACCGTAGTTATATTTGTGGTCTTAGCAACTGGTTGTACAGTTTCTGGGACACACAAAAATTTCCAGAGAGCTTCCTTACACAGGTCACTGAAAGTTTTATCTGGCTGTGTCTCTAAGGAGTTTTCCACCTGCGCTAACAAACTCTCATCAGCAATTTCTGGATTAAACGTAACGGATTTAACTACCTTTTTTGACCATTGGAACATCAGTTTTATGACCTAGCGCGAACAGCAGCAGATAATTGCGCTTCTCCATAAATATACTGCCCCAAAGCATTAGCTTGCCGAGAAGGTGCAGCTAAGTAAGCGTTGATTTTAGCTTCTTTGAGGAGACGTTGGACATCTTCCCAGAAAAACTCTCCACCACCACCTGTAATAATCACATCAGTTACCCGCTCTGGCAACCACGCTAACACACGAGAGCAAATTTCCCGTGAAAACTGCTCTGTTAAGTTAGGGAGAAAATCATCTAAATTTGTAGGCTTACTAGCACCTTTGGGACGATAAAAGCGATCGCCTTTAGGCTTATTAACCGCAGAAATCAGTGCCAATGATTGACTATCCGCACCATCTATTTCCTTAGCCACCAGTTCATAAAACTTACTCATCCCAAACTCTTCACTCTTAGAAGCAGCTCTGGCAAAGCGGAAATTATCCACCATGATCATATCAATGGTTTGATGACCAATATCAACAATCCCCACAGATATTTTCGTAAAATCGGGAACTGCTGTTGCTTTATTCGGTTGAGTTTCTGACCACAGCAAACTACCATATCCTTCAGGCATTACCCAGACTTTGGCAATATTCAAAGTGATGGATTCACCTCGGAAATTAACTACATGAGGTCCGGTTACTAAGCTAGTTAACTGTGCCTTTTCTTTTTCAAATTGCTCCAAAGACAAGAAAGGCAGACCGAGAACAACATAAATTTCATCTCTGAGCTTAAAGTAACCAGCAGATGATAAAACTTTGACCAGAGCATCTTCTACCTTAGATTGGCCAACGCCAAGATTAGCCCCGAAATCGGCAGCTAATTGCCCTACAGCATAGCCACTACCTTGATACTCCAACCACAAATCCATAAGTGGGTCAGTAGCCTTAGCTTCAAATACACCACCGCGAATTTGCTCAATTGATGTTTGCTTCACATTAGAAGGAATGAAAGCTACATTAGCGGGTTCACGGCTTACACAGGTCTTTGTGGAAGTTCTACCTAAATCTACACTCAGAATAGTTTTACCCGTAGTATTGGTTGGCAGCTTGCCAGAATTTCCAGAATTCATCGGTGTGGCTGCTGATGCTGCTGGAGTGCGGTTCATAGGAATAGCAGCAGCATTCATGGGATTAGCTACGGGCGGTTGATCTGTCATGAAATCTCCTCTGTAAAAAGTTATCATGCTCATCTTACAAAAAGGTGAGCTACAAAAAATTTTAGGTTGGGTTAAGTGTAACTAGAAATACGTCAAAATTCAGAACAGGCGATCGTTAATTTTTTATGATTTAGTATTTCTGATGTCAGTTTTGGGAAATATCAAGCTTTTCTTTTTTCGTCCTCCTCTTGACATCCAACCACAGGAGGTTGCCCCTACTCCTAACCCCTCACATTGGTGGGAGAAAAATCATTAATTTTCCCCCACTACCAGTTTTAGCTAAATTTTGCTAAATGGTTGATGTTAAAGATTGGACTCTTGATTCCGAAGACCACTCTAATGGATTCCAAACTCTCTCTTCTAAAGCCATTTGCTCAATTAAACTAGCCAAGCGTAAAGCTTTGAGAGCTTGTTCACCACCCACAGAGGGCTGATTGCCACCGCGAACACAGTTGACAAAATGCTCTAACTCTGCACTGAGAGGTTGAACATTGGTGGTATAAACCTTTTCAATTAAACCATCTTGTCTATATAAGACTTTCTGATGGTCAATCAGAGGATTGACAGGGGTTTGCCGATGTACCAAAATCTCATTATTGAGAAAATCTGCTTCTGTAAATGAATTTTTACAATGGGCAACTAAGCGACGAATTTTCCGGTGAGTAACTTTGCTGGCTGTCAGAGTGGCAACAATACCATTGGCAAAGCCCAGGGTCGCAGTTACATAATCTAAATAACCTGAGTCTAAAGAACGAGTCCCACTAGCAGTCAGTTTCACCACTGGTGAGGCGGCTAATTCTAGCAGTAAATCAATGTCATGGATCATTAAATCCAGCACTACGGAAACATCATTCGCCCGCGCTGAATAAGGACTCATGCGGTGAGATTCCAAAGCCAAAACTTCCTCGGTTTTGAGGACTTGACTAAGTTCCCTAAAGGCGGGATTAAATCGTTCTATGTGACCAACTTGCAAAATACACTGGGATTCGGCGGCAGCATTAACTAGAGATTCTGCCTCGGAAATACTAGCTGCTATCGGTTTTTCAATTAAAACATGGATTCCTGCCAACAAACAGTTTATACCCACTGCATAATGTAATCGTGTCGGTACAGCAACACAGATGGCATCCACATGGGGTAGTAAGTCGCAGTAATCTTCAAAAAACCGGACTTTGTATTTACTGGCAGTTTCTAGACCACGTTCGACATTAATATCGGAAACGCCGACTAATTCCACATCTTTCATGGAACTCAGCACGCGGGTATGATGTTGTCCCATGTTACCAACCCCAATTACGCCTATGCGAATATGGTGCGGCTGGCTGCGCTGTGAATAAAGATTTGGCTCTGACACTGATATGCTATCTTGCACTATTGTTCTCTCCTCAACCACCAAATTTAGAGACGCTACGGTCGTTGGCCTTTATACTTAAACGCCAGGTTTGATTTGTCTTAAACCATCCAGATGGTAACATAGTGATTATCTTTATGAAGAATTTCAAAGTTTGGGTTCAGTTCCCGCCATCTGGTGATCTTTTCCGTTAACAGTTGTTAATTATCCTGTTTTTATTCATCTATACTATTAGAAAAATTACAGCAAGTTGCGTAGTTAGGAGGTACAAAATCTAAATTGAAACCTATACACAAAGCCATTTTTACTCCTGACTCCTGACTCTTACTGTATGTGTTTTTTCTTTAACTCTGTAATTTTTTGTAACCCTTGACAGGAATTGTCAGGTATGTATTTAGGAAATTAACTAAATTCAATACATACTGGGTTTTTATAGCGGTAAATTAATCACCCTTTCTATAAGTAAAATTACAAGTCATTACATAGTTAATACTCAGAGTATAATGTTTTAGGCGATTTATACAATTAATGTTCTCATTTCTGAGAGTCTTTTTGTACATATTTAATTTTTGTTGGTTGTATTTTGTTGATTTTCCCATCTTTTGGATGCAATTTATGAAGGAATTGGTAATTGCGAAAATTTCCCTCTCCTCCTGCTATTTTTTCATCTCCCATTTCCTATTCTGAATATGAAAGCTGTAATTTTGTTGTCTGGTGGTTTAGATTCTTCTACTGTTCTTTACCAAGCCAAGGCTGATGGCTGTGAATGTTACGCTATTTCTTTTAATTATCAACAGCGTCATAGTAAAGAGTTGCATTCTGCTTTTATGGTTGCTAAGGCGGCTAGAGTAATTCAACATCAGGTGGTCAATTTTGATTTACGACAATGGGGTGGTTCGGCATTAACGGACAATAAGATTGATTTACCGGCAGGGCGATTCCTACGGAGCGCTTCGCTATCGCTCGACGAAATGGCAGATAATATTCCTGTAACCTATGTTCCTGCCCGTAATACCATCTTTTTAAGTTTTGCTTTGGGCTATGCCGAAGCGATCGCCGCCCAAAGAGTATATATTGGCGTTAATGCCTTAGATTATTCCGGCTACCCGGATTGTCGTCCTGACTATATCGAAGCTATGCAGCAAGTTTTCCAGTTAGGAACAAAACAAGGACGGGAAGGACAACCTATTGAAATTATCGCCCCATTAATTCATTTAAAAAAGACAGAAATTATCCAACTAGGTAATCAATTAGCAGTACCTTGGGAAATCACCTGGTCATGCTATGCCGGTGGTGATTCAGCTTGCGGTGTCTGTGATTCCTGTCAATTGCGGTTAGCAGCCTTTGCCGAATTGGGTTTAGAAGATCCCATTGATTATGTTTAAGCTGTTACGCATTTGAGAATAGGGAACAGGGAACAGGGAACAGGTGAAAAACTATTTTTCTTTCTTCTTCCTCCTGAACTCCTGAACTCCTGAACTCCTGACTCCTGACTCCTGACTCCTGACTCCTAGCCCTCACAAAAAGACTTTTATGGCTTACGCCACGCTTCGCTATCAGCAAACCCTACTTAATCCTATGAATCAAATCTATACAACCGATGTCCTCGTTGTTGGCGGAGGCACCGGCGGAACTGCTGCGGCTATCCAAGCAGCGCGACGAGGTGTAAACACAATCCTTGTGAGTGAATTTCCCTGGTTAGGAGGAATGCTCACCTGTGCCGGTGTCTCAGCACCAGACGGCAACGAACTACAAGCATGGCAAACAGGATTATGGGGGGCGTTCTTACAAGAATTACAACGCAGACAACCGGGTGGATTAGATAATAGTTGGGTCAGCTTTTTTACTTATAACCCAAGTGTTGGTGCAGAAATATTTGCCGACTGGGTACGAGAACTACCTAACCTGCAATGGATTTCTGGACAAGTTCCCTTAGAAGTATTGCGAACCCAAGACTGTATCACAGGTATACGCTTTGCAGATTTTACCATCAACGCCAAAATCATTCTCGACGGCACAGAATTAGGAGACCTATTAGCTTTAGGCGAAATCCCTCATCGTTGGGGTTGGGAACTACAATCAGAATGGCAAGAACCCAGCGCACCAACAAATTTTAACTCCCTCACCCAAACCTATCCAGTCCAAGCACCAACCTGGGTAGTAGTCATGCAAGACTTTGGCGAAAATACCGCCCCAGAAATCCTCCCCGCCCCCAACTATGATCCATCCCAGTTTACAGGAGCTTGGGACAACTATGGCGCAGAAACATTTTTGAACTATGGACGCTTACCAGCGAATCAATTTATGATTAACTGGCCTATTGCGGGCAACGATTACTGCCAAAATGCCAATCGGTTGCTAGATATAGGGGAGAAAAAGCGCGAATTTATGCAAGAATGTTATTGGCATAGTCAGAATTTCGCCCATCACATTCAAAGTCAGTTTGGTAGGCGTTACGGATTAGCAGAAAACCTGTTTCCCCATGCTAACTCCGCCTTTGCTCTCCATCCCTATTATCGGGAAAGTCGCCGCCTAGTAGGCTTGACAACTGTTTCTGAACGGGATATGCTGCCTTTAGCCAACGGCAAAACCGCATTACCATTTCATGATGCGATCGCCGTCGGTAACTATGCCAATGATCATCATTATCCTGGTGTAGAGTTCCCACTGCAACCTAAATCTATTCGTTGGGGTGGAAGATGGACAGGAACACCCTTCACAATTCCCTATCGCGCTCTAATCCCTGCCACCACAGATGGTTTGCTAGTTTGTGAAAAAAACATTTCCGTTTCTCACATTGCCAACGGCGCTACCAGACTTCAACCAGTAGTCATGGGAATTGGACAAGCGGCAGGTATGGCAGCTTCTCTTTGTATTGTGCTAGAATGTCAGCCCAGGGATTTACCAGTGAAGAGTTTGCAGGCTGCATTATTGACAGACGACGATGCACCTAGCGTAATTGTTCCCTTGTTTAACTTATTAACTAATCATCCCGATTGGTTGTACTGGCAAACTTATTATTTAGACCATCCAGAAGCTTATCCTGCTGATGGTAACTGTCCTTGTATTGTGGTGAGACCAGATAATACATTAAACCTCAACTGCTTTACAGGCAAATTCCAACGACTAGGTGAGCAAAATTACCAATTTAATATTACAAATGAAACCAATTTAACTACAACAAATTGGCAGCTTGTGACGTTGATACCTGATATAGATCAGCAACTACAAGCTTTTCCCCCAGAAAAAATACTCAAGATTTGGGGGCGGCCAAATTTGTCTGGGAACTGGTTACTTGTTGAATATATTGAAGAAGTATAAAATGAACATTTATTCAGTAAAATACAATACTTTTTCGCAAATTTTCCGGATAGACATATAAAAGTTAAGTATTAGTGAAGTAGAGAGTTCTAAAATAGACATCTACTATGCGTGCTGCCATTTCACTTTTAGTATCGAGTCTGGTATTTGGCTCCTTAGCTTTTAACTGCGAAGCAGTACAGACTCGTTTTTCCGCTCTGTCAATGGCTAAGTCCGATTACCAGCTTTCGCCTTTGGTGTTAAACCAGAGTTTCAACCTGGCTGATAACTCCAAACCTAGCCCCAATCAACCCGAAAAGCCCAATCCTCATCGAGGTAGTGGTCGTAGAGGATTAGATGGATAAGTTGGCAATTTCAGTTCTGTTATTTAATCGTTGGAGCGCAATACCTGCCAACCCAGAAATGATGTTACCGGATTATTGGATCTTTTAAATCCTAGATACCACTTCTTGAATCGAAACGATATAGACAGTTACAGCACTACACTTGTTTGATTCTATCGTTTGTAAATTTCCCTTTCACTGACACCAGATATAGATAGTTACAAGCCCTATATCTTTGATCAGTTGCATGGCTTCTGCGTCATCACGCAAGCTATCAGTATTGCAATTTCTCTGCTAAAAACATAGACAGTTACAGCACTTCATCTCTCGAAAATTGTTCAATATTTCATCAAAACATCCGGTAATTGCTCAAACCCTGGCGTGTATTGGTGACTAAGTCACTAATACACCCACCAATCTCACCTGTGGTAATCGCGTCCGGTACACATTGGGCGTTAGTAGGTGGGAATAATTACCCAAAGTGAGGAACAAGAAAACTTTTCTTAGTTATCAACCGTCATTGTGAATGCTGAATCTCTAGTGACTTGGTTTGTGAGCAATCCAATATTTACTGACGAAGTGAACTTGGGTTTCTATTTGCTCAAATCCCGCTTTTTCTAACCGCTCTACCAGTTTATCTGTAACGTAATGATTGTAATAAGGTTCATGAAAAGTCTCTGAGAAGTTTTTGACAACTAATTCCATCTCCGGTAGATCATTTTCTTGAATGGAATCACAGATGATAAAAACGCCTCCTGGTTTTGTGACCCGAAAACATTCTTCAATTACAGTTTGACGAACTGCCGCTGGTAACTCATGAAACAGAAAAACACAAGTCGTACCATGAAAATAATTATCTCGATAAGGCAACTCTTCGACATTTCCTTGCACGAGTTGCGGTAATTCTCCAGGAATTTGGGATAATAGCTCATTAGCTTTCCGCAAATAAGCTGAGGATAAATCTATACCAAATAAAGATACGTCGGGTAAAGCTGCTCTGATTAACTTCAGTGTTCGTCCAGTACCACAAGCAATATCTATGACTCGGAGTTGTTCTTGGGGAATATGGTCAAATGCTATCAGTTGAGATTTGAGAGGACAGAGGATGCGTCTTCTCATGGCATCAGTTGAGCCACCAAACAGAATTTCTACCTGTAAGTCATATAAATTGGCTGACAGTTCACTCAAATAGCCATCTGTTTGGTAATGGAAGTTCTGTACATAGTAGCTGGGATAGTTATCTGTGGCTATTTCCTGGGAAAATTCTTGATATCTCCGGTTTTTAATGCGTTCCCAGATATTTGGTAGGTCTAAGCATATTAATGGATAGTAACGGAAGAAGTCTTCCCAAGAATTATCAAATAATAAATTTTGTGGATACACACCTGCTTGACTATCTTCCCAGTCTGTTGCCAATAACTGGTTCATGTTGTCTTGGAGTTGTGTGAGCAATTTCTGGGATAAAGGACTGATATTCGGCTGAAGTGATGGATAAATTAGGTTTTTGATCTCTGAACTTACGGTTTTGTGAGCAAAAGCAAAGTAATTCTTCCCTGATTGCAGGGCTTGATAGCTTAATTTTGTGAAAATATCAAACATAGATAAAATTAAGTTTTGTTGAATGTATCGAGTTTTATAGCTCGTCCAGATTTTTATAGCCAAAAAAATGGAAAATGTAAATCATTCATAACAATTTTTACCTGTTAACAGGTGTGAATGGTTTATTTTATGGAACTACAAACTGCGATAGTCGCTCTTTTAGTCTTCTATGTCGCCTGGAATTTGGGTGCAAATGATGTTGCTAATGCGATGGGAACTTCTGTGGGTTCTGGGGCTATTACCTTGAAACAGGCAATTATTATTGCTGGGGTGTTAGAGTTTCTTGGTGCTGTTTTGTTTGGACAAGAGGTAACGTCTACCCTGGGTACGAAAATTGCGAATCCGGTTTTGTTTGCGACGATACCAGAAACTTTAGTGATGGGGATGATTTCGGTACTGCTCACGGCTGGGATTTGGCTACAAATTGCCACAGCTAGGGGTTTACCGGTTTCTTCGTCTCATGCAATTGTGGGGGCGATCGCTGGCTTTAGTTGGGTAGCATTGGGAGTAGAAGCAATAGATTGGTCATCCATTGGTTTAATTACCGTTGGCTGGATTTTAACGCCGATAATTAGTGGTGCGATCGCCGCTAGTTTGTATAGTCTGATTCAACAATGGATTTTTAACCAACCTCAACCCCTCTCTCAGTTACAAGAATGGATTCCCTGGTTAAGTACATTGCTATTGAGTGTATTTGGCATTATCGTTCTGCCGACAATCACTCAACCCTTGAGCCAGTTCTTACTTACAGAGGGAAAAATTAATATTCCTGCTCACGACATTACCCTATTCATCGGTGGTATCGCTGTATTATCCCTGACCTTGATCAGTTGGCGACAATTGGTAAATAGTCAAATTGAAAACAAAATTCAAGGATTATTTGCCAAATTTCAAGTTTTAAGTGCTTGCTTTGTGGCATTTGCTCACGGTTCTAATGATGTTGGGAATGCGATCGCACCTCTAGCAGTAATTTCCTACATTAACCACCAAGGTAAAGTCCCCAGTGATCAACTCCCCATTCCCCTGTGGATTCTAGTTTTCGGTGCGATCGGCATTGTGGCAGGATTAGCAGTTTGGGGTAAAAAAGTTATTGCCACCATTGGCGAAAATATTATTTCCTTAGAACCTAGTAGCGGATTTTGCGCCGAACTAGCCACAGCTATCACCATCTTATTAGCTTCCCGCTTAGGTTTACCCGTTTCCACCTCCCATGCCCTTGTCGGTGGAGTTGTGGGCATTGGACTGGTACAAAATATTAAATCAATAAAATTTGCCACTATCCAAAATATCGCCGCCGCTTGGTTAATTACCATTCCCATCAGCGTCGCCCTGAGTGCTACTATTTTTACCATGATGGTAATTTTCAAAGCACTAAACTGGCACTAGATAGGTGGACATGAAAAAACAAAATATGTTATGTAACAAACAGCAGAATCTCCCAAAACCTAATTCCCTGTTCCCTTCTATAAATTAATAGTCTCCCATCATGATGGCAACTATCAAGCAATAGGTATTCCGCACGGATTTGATGCTAGTAGTTAGGTATTCATTTGTAAGGCTTTTATAAGTTAATTAAATTTATAAGTTCAGTAAAATTGTTCAGTTTCCTGTCTTTTCTCAAGGAAACTTAATACAGGTGTTGTTCGCGCAAAAGTGCTGAGTAACTTAATCATCAAGGTGTTAGAGGCTAGAAACCGATGGGGCGATTTGAGAAGCGACCAGAAAACCCACGCATTAGAGGTGAGCTATCCAGAGCCGCAGAAAATGCTCTATGGGATGTAGTTGAAGATTTAGAAAATCTTCAACAAAATCTGCTGAGGTCGTTGCAGGAAGACGTAAAACGGCTAGAAACTGAAAAAAATCGCTTATCTGGCGATATTCAAAAGTTAATTGAGGAAAAAGAAAATCTCCAACAATCCCGGCAAATCACTGAACAACAAGTATTAATCCGTCAATTAGCAGAAGTTTTAGCCAAACATATATCTTCCCAATTACAATCCTCATTGAAAACTTTAGCTACTCAAGCCGTAGAGCATGACTCCTTGGATTCATCTGCGCTGCAAAATGCTCAACTAAACAATAATGCTATTAATGAAATCGGACAGAATGTCACTAATATGCTAGACAGTCTGGATGATACGGTAACTATTGCTTTTAATTCACTATTACAAGAACTCAAAAATTATCAAGGTGATCTTTCCCAACAGTTGTCACGGATGTATAGTCAACAACAGCAAGGGGAAGCGATACTAGGAGAATTTGTTAATCGTCTGCGAAGTGAAGTAGAAAAAAATCGAGATACTAACTCTGTCAAAACAACAACGGGCGGCGCACCTACCGTTTTACAACTATCTGATAATCTGCGTGGCGAAACTATAACTCATCAAAATGGTTCTTCGGAAAAATCCCCACAAAGAATCATTGTTGAACCAGTTGCTTTGATTCCTCACGAATCAGCACACAGTGATTCTACATCAGCAGCCAATGCGGTTATATTATCTTCACCAATAGATAACACTTCTAAACCCAATTCTTTCGTAAATCCAGATTTACCAACAGCAATACCGGACAATAAAACACCTGAACCCACTTCTTTTGTAAATCCAAATTTACCAACAGTAATACCGGACAATAAAACACCTGAACCCACTTCTTTTGTAAATCCAGATTTACCAACAGTCATACCAGATAATAAAACCCCTGAATCCAGTGCTTTTGTAAGTCTAGATACATCATCAGAAGATCCAAATTCTGAACCCAGTTCTTTCGTAAATCCAGATTTACCAACAGTCATACCAGATAATAAAACACTTGAATCCAGTTCTTTCGTAAATCCAGATAGATCATCAGAAGATCCAAATTCTGAACTTGGTGCTATTTTGACTTCTAAGGTATTAACAGCACCTTCTCTGGGAGATGCAAAATCTGAACCGCTTTCTGTTTTAACTCCTAATTTACCCACAGGAAGACCGCCAACACCAAAATTAAGACGGGAAACAACTCCTAGACAACCAACAACACCTCAACAACCGAAAACACCTCAACAACCGAAAACACCTCAACAACAAATAACTCCCAGACAACAAAGATCCCGGACATCTCCCAATTGGTCACAGTTACAGATAGGTTTCCTATTTATTGCTTTATCTACAGTGGTTTCGTCTCTTTACAACGTAGCAATTAAAGCGATTTTCTTTACAGCTTCTAACCCTTTGGGTGGATTGCCAACACAACAGTTAATCTTTCCGACATTGGGGAATATTTTCTTGATTTTGATGCTACGTTTATTAGTGGTTGTGCCATTAATGTTACTTTTATCGCCTATATTACATCCTCCTATTTGGCAAGAATTAGAAAATTTATTTGCCTCATTAAAAGCAAAGGCAACGCCTACTCAGAACAAAACTAAACAGGCTCTATTTTTGTCAGTAGTTAGCGGTTGTTTATTATTTTTATCCCAGGTATTTATTTACATTGCTATTGGTGAAGTCAGAACAGGAATGGCGATCGCTCTCTTCTTTATCTATCCAGTTATGAGCGTGTTTTTGTCCTGGGTTATGTTTCAGGAACGTCCTAATTTACTAGCTACTGGAGCAATGGCAGCAATTTTTTGTGGTGAATTATTAGTTTTAGGTAGTCAGTCTACAGGGGTGAATAACACCTCACTAGGCAGCACCACAGCCATTCTATCTGGGCTATCATTTGCGATTTACGTCATTCTCACGAGAATATGTGCCACTAAACTCAAGTTACATCCCGTATCTTTGACTTTAATTAACTTCACCACCATGTTGTTATTAAGTTTTATCTGCTTAATAATTCCATTACCCGGTAATTTAGGTTTAGCAATTAGCTCATCTAATATCCTTGAACTGGTATTAAGTGCATTTATATTAGGTGTTTTAACTTTGTGCGGTTACTTATTCAATAATTTTGGCATTCGTAAACTAGGTTCGCCGTTCTCCTCTTTAATTGGAGCTACAGTCCCGATTTTAACCGTAATTTTCGCCGGGATCATGCTGCAAGAATCTCTAGATATAGTCCAAGTCATCGGAGTTATCTTAGTGACCCTTGGTGCAGCGAGTATTAGCTGGAAAAAAACACCTAACCAGCTACAACCGACTAAATGAGTGGGGGAGGTTGGGGGAGTAGGTTACTAATATTCCTGCTCACGACATTACCCTATTCATCGGTGGTATCGCTGTATTATCC
>NZ_VIKX01000182.1 GCF_009711935.1 Dolichospermum sp. UHCC 0259
CAGTGCCAACATTCACAAATTACCCTGCATACTGGTTCGTTGCAGTCAAGGATCTTGACGTGCTGAAAATTTTGGGATTCGCTGTCTGGTTTCCTGGGCTTTGGGAATTTTTTGATTTCTTGAACTTCCATCATTTCACCGTCTAACTGCAACTATGTTTAGAGCTTACAGGAATATCCGGTAAGCGTAAAGCTCAGAGGCTAAAGCCTGTGAGATATAAGCGATTCGTAGGATTTTAATCCCCGTCATCAATTCTTACTCAATTTCTATTTTCTCTTGCCATAATTTAGCATTTTATGGATAATACTACCTATACAGGAAGGGTAATCAACCTGTTTAAAAACCCGATTGCTGCCTAAACCGCAGACACTGTACCTTGACAATTAAATCTATCGGGTTCTATTATATGGTCAAATGAACCAATATTTACACGAGCTTTGGCATCGAGGCTAAACAGGTATTTATTTTTATTTATTCCTACCCTCCTGATTATAGGTTTAATAATTATAGTTATTAAAATACTAAATATACCTTTTCCCCCTGGTGGTGATCCACCCCCTACACCATCACCTACTCCTACGGAATCTTCGCCTTCTCCAACTACCACTAGCTCTACTGAACCAGAAAAACCACAAAAAATAGGTGATGAAGTTTATTACCCTTGGAAGCAAGGTACAGACAAGAATGGAAAAACTGCTGAATTCAGGCTTGCTATTTTGTCTATTGGTTATCGTTAGGTAGTTGCAGAATCAAACAAAATTCGCTCTGCATCTAAAATCATAGGGTTAGACCAACTCAAAACGGAACTTGAACAAAAAGGGGAAATATACAAACAAATTCCCAATCTCAATAGAATTATTTCAGTTGGTACTGCTTCTTGTGAAGGTGATTTAAAAAGAGAAGAAAAGAGAGGTTTAGACAAAGCAAGGAAAATTAATGAATTGTTATCAAAAAAATTATTTGAGACTGGTGGGTATATGTTGCTCAATCTGGGTCAATTTAGAAAAGATGACTGTAGACCTGTGAAAAAATCTGATATAATCAGATCAAGCCTTTACTTATAGGTTGAGATAATCATGGAAACAACCACTAAAAAAAAATATATTTATTGGCAAGACGAGGATATGTTTATCGGTTACTTAGAAGAATATCCTGATTATTGGACTCAAGGAAATTCCTTAAAAGAACTCCAGGAGAATTTATTGGACTTGTATCAGGAATTTTCTAGTAATAATATTCCTGCCATTAGAAAAATTGCAGAGTTAGAATTACTGTAAAAAGAAGAGATTTGATTAAAGAATTAGAAGAAATTGGTTGTATTTTTATCAGACATGGTGGTAATCACGATTGGTATCAAAATCCTCTCACAAAAGTTTTACAACCAATTCTTAGACATCGAGAAATTAACGATACTTTAGCTAAACATATTCTAAAAATGTTGCAGAACTCTTAATTTTTTTTGTTGATATTAGTAAATTTCCAAGTTGAGGTAATCAAATATGACACAGGAATTAATAGACCTCAGAAATAGTATTCTAGAACAACGTTACACCGACGCTTTAGCTATTGTTGATGAATTAGAGGGGATGAGTAAACAAGCTATTTTAAGAAATATTCAAGCATTTTTGAGAATTTTGTTAATTCATTTAATCAAAAACCAAATAGAAAACCGATTAACTAATTCTTGGGTTGCTTCTATTCGCAATTCATTGATAGAAATTAAAAAAGTAAATCTCAAAGAAAATAAAAAATCCTATTATATCAATCAAGATGAATGGGATAGTTGGTTAGAAGATGAAATTGAATTAGCCATAGCTGATGCTAGTTTAGAAATAATGAATGGAAAATTTAAGCGTCAGCAACTTTCCCAAATGTTAAACAAACCACAATTAATATTGACTGCAACCGAGTTAATTAACTTCACCTATAATTATCAAGTTAGAGAATTACCAGATATCATTGATGGTTATTTAGGTAATTTACTCGGTGGTGAAGATTGGAAATTAGGGAAAAAGTAAGATATTGATACAAACACATAAATGTTTAAACTGAGTAGCCAATGATCACAAGTAATCAATGAACAATGACTAAACCTTAAAATATGCCAGTTAAATTAACTTTATGCCTTTTGTGACTGTAAGAATCAGCTAAGTCAGACTAGAATTAACCGGGCCAGTTAACCTTTGCTGAAATTCCCAACACAGGAGGTTTAATTTTGACGAAGTTGAAAATTGGTATTAATGGATTCGGTCGAATTGGTAGACTTGTGTTACGTGCTGGTCTTACTAATCCTAATATTGAATTTGTAGGAATTAATGATTTAGTTCCCCCCGATAACCTTGCTTATCTTCTCAAGTACGACTCTACACACGGGAGATTGAAAAGCAAAGTTGCAGCTAGAGAAGACGGGATTGTAATTGATGGTCATTTTGTCCCTTGTGTATCTATGCGAAATCCCGCAGAACTACCTTGGGGTAAATTGGGAGTAGATTATGTGGTTGAATCTACAGGACTTTTCACCGACTACGCTGGGGCGGAAAATCACCTGAAAGCAGGTGCAAAGAGGGTTGTAATTTCTGCACCAACAAAAGAACCTGAAAAGGTAAAAACAATGGTCATGGGTGTAAATCATCACCTATTTGACCCAGCAAAAGACTTGATTGTTTCTAATGCAAGTTGTACTACAAATTGTTTAGCCCCCATTGCTAAAGTCATTAATGATAACTTCGGTTTAGCCGAAGGGTTAATGACCACAGTTCACGCCACAACAGCCACTCAGCCCACTGTAGATGGTCCCAGTCGCAAAGATTGGCGCGGTGGACGAGGTGCAGGTCAAAATATAATTCCCTCTGCTACAGGGGCGGCTAAAGCGGTGGCTTTGGTATTACCAGAATTGAAAGGTAAGTTAACAGGGATGGCTTTGAGAGTTCCTACTCCTGATGTCTCCGTTGTTGATTTAACTTTCAAAACCACCAAAGCCACTTCTTACAAAGAAATCTGTGCAGCGATGAAAAAAGCTGCGGAAGGTAATTTATTAGGTGTGTTGGGTTACACCGATGAAGAGGTAGTATCTACTGATTTTCAAGGTGATTCCCACTCTAGCATCTTTGACGCAGGTGCAGGAATTGAACTGAATAGCAATTTCTTCAAAGTTGTCTCTTGGTATGACAACGAATGGGGTTACTCCAACCGTGTCGTTGATTTGATGTTGTCAATGGCCAAGAAAGAAGGATTGATTTAGGTGAAAGATGACAGGTGACAGTGAAAAGGCAAGAGGCAATACAAAAATCAATGTTCTCCCCGCCTCCTCTGCCCCTCTGCTCCCCTGCCCCCCTGCCTCTTCTAGGGCTTAACGGAGTGTGCTACCTTAACGTTACTCCTTACATACTTATGCGTCGCACTAAAATTGTTTGTACTATAGGACCTGCTACATCTTCACCTGAGAAGTTAGAAGCTTTGGTGCGGGCGGGAATGAATATGGCGCGGTTGAATTTTTCTCATGGTGCTTATGAGGCTCACGCTCAGGTTTTTCATCATTTAAGACAAATTAGCAAGGATTTACATAAGCCAATTGCAATTATGCAGGATTTGTGTGGTCCAAAGATTCGGTTGGGGAAATTACCACCGGAAGGGCTAATGTTAGAAGCTGGTAGTGAGGTGACATTTCTCTTACAGGAGAAGGGTGAAAGTATTGATGAGTTACCCTTGCCTCTACCAACATTATTCGCCATGATGCGATGTGGTGAACCGATTTTAATTAATGATGGTCGAGTAAAATTAACTGTTACCAGTCGTGACGCTGACAGAATCCGCGCTCATGTAAATATTGGTGGTTTGATTTCTTCTCATAAAGGTGTAAATTTACCCGCAACTCCTTTACCTGTAAGTTCGATTACGGAAAAGGATTTAATGGATTTACGTTTTGGGATACAATTGGGAGTAGACTGGGTAGCAGTGTCCTTTGTGCGATCGCCCCAAGACCTCGAACCTGCACGCCGTATGATTGAAGGCGCTGGCTCAAAAATTCGCCTCATTGCCAAAATTGAACGGGCAGAAGCAGTAGAACAGCTAGATGCTATCCTAGAAGCTGCTGACGGTATTATGATTGCGCGTGGTGATTTAGGGGTGGAAGTACCGATTTATGAAGTCCCCCTCATTCAAAAAGAAATTGCTCGTCGTTGTAATCAAGCTGGTAAACCGGTAATTACAGCTACTCAAATGTTAGAGTCCATGATTAGCGCCCCTGACCCCACTCGCGCTGAAGCCACAGACGTTGCTAACTCAATCTTAGATGGAACAGATGCGGTGATGTTGTCTGGAGAAACCGCAATGGGCGAATATCCCATAGCTGCTGTTCAAACTATGCACAATATCGCTTTAAGAACAGAAACCGTACTTCAAGAGGGAAATAGACATTCTTGGAGTCCGAAAGCGGGTAGTTTGACAGTGACAGAATCAGTATCTCAATCGGTGTGTCGCATTGCCTATGAAACCGGTGCAAAAGCGATTCTCTGTAATACAACATCAGGAAGTACAGCCAAACTGGTGTCTAAATATCGTCCTAGCACCCCAATTATTGCTCTTACTTCCGACTGTACCGCTTATCGTCAATTGGCTTTATCTTGGGGTGTAGAACCTTTACTTATTCAACCTGTTCACAATGCTGAAGAAATGTTTGTGAATGTGGTAGACACTGTTGTAGATAGTGGTTTGGTTCAAGAAGGAGACAAGGTGGTGATTACCTCTGGTGTCCCAATTGGTCAATCTGGAACAACAAGTTTAATTAAAGTGCATTCTATTGGACAGCCAATTACGGCATGACGCATCTAAAATAGGTAGTTGGTAATGGGTAATTGGTAATTGGTAATGGGTAATTGGTAATAAAAAAATTCTTACCCCCTGTTCCCTGTTCCCTGTTCCCTAACCACTGACAACGAACAACTGACTACTGACCACTGACATTGGAGTATGTTATGCCTAAGAACTTACTAGAAGCACTACGGGCAGTAACCGTTGTGGTAGCGGATACCGGAGATATCCAATCAATTGAACAGTTTAAACCTCAAGATGCTACTACCAATCCCTCACTGATTACCGCTGCGGCACAAATGCCGGAATATCAGGATATTGTTGATCAAACTTTACTCAAAGCTAAAAAAGATGCTGGCGCTGGTGCTAGTCAAGCCCAGGTGGTATCTCTGGCTTTTGACCGTTTGGCGGTATCTTTTGGATTAAAGATATTGCAAATTATCCCCGGTCGGGTATCTACAGAAGTAGATGCTCGGTTATCTTATGATACAGATGCTACTGTAGCTAAAGCACGGGATTTAATCGCTCAGTATAAAGCTGCTGGTATTTCTAAAGAGCGGGTTTTGATTAAAATTGCCTCCACTTGGGAAGGTATCAAAGCTGGGGAAATTTTGGAAAAAGAAGGTATTCACTGTAACTTAACTTTACTATTTGGTTTGCACCAAGCGATCGCCTGTGCGGAAGCTGGGATCACTTTAATTTCTCCTTTCGTTGGTCGGATTCTTGACTGGTACAAAAAAGATACTGGTCGGGATAGCTATCCCTCCGCAGAAGATCCAGGTGTATTGTCTGTCACCACAATTTATAACTACTATAAAAAGTTTGGTTATAAAACCGAGGTCATGGGCGCTAGTTTCCGTAATATCGGCGAAATTACAGAATTAGCTGGTTGTGATTTACTGACTATTTCTCCTGGTTTGTTGACAGAATTGCAAAACACTGTTGCTGAATTACCCCGCAAACTTGATCCTGCTAAGGTAGCAAATCTATCAATTGATAAAATTTCTCTTGATAAAGCCACCTTTGATCAAATGCACAATGGCGATCGCATGGCTTCTGATAAACTTTCAGAAGGTATTGATGGTTTCACCAAAGCTTTGATTTCTTTGGAAAAACTATTAGCTGAAAGATTGGCTCGTTTAGAAAGTGAAAAGGTAACTGCTTAATAATTGGTGATGGGTAATTGGTAATGGGTAATTGGTAAAATTATTACCTATTTCCTTTTACCTATTACCTGTTTAATCTACTACAAGGCTTTTATTAAATCTTGAAAAATAACCGTTAAATATACTTAAATCACGAATTATCACTAAATTCTTACCTTTGAAGTTTTGTTAAATCAAAATAGTTTAAATCATTAAATATTACAGAAAATAGGAAAAATTACTAATCAAGCTGCTCACTACAAGCATATCCTCAAGATTCTTAACCTTGACTTTATTTAAACCTAATGTAATAGTATTACTATATTTTTAGTGGGTAGCCTAATCCAAATTCATTAAACCTGAATTTGAAACGGAGGAACCAAGTATTTGGGGCTAATCTTATGAGAGACACCTTCCAGTCTTAGCCCGTCAGCTAACTCCGTCGGCAATGGAAGGAACTTCCAAAATCTTGGCTGTAATATCAGTTATGATTGGGGCTTCCTTAAATAAATTTTAGATTTTGGATTTGAGATAAATCTGAAATTTAAAATTGTCATCCCCCGCTTCTCATTGACTAATCGTTTCAAGGGAGAGAAGTTAAAACTGTGAAAATTAAGCCAATGTTAGCACGATTGCAAAGTGCTATCGGTCGTGATGACCTAATTGAACAAATGGTATTAATGCCAGAAGCTCAAAAATCATTTTCCGAAAGAGTTTCTCAGGCTAAATCAGCTAATTTTATTGTGGGCTATAACGGTTCACCTCAAAGTCACACAGCCTTAGATATTGCCTGTTGGATTGCCCACCAAACGAGTTTAGCTACTAACTCTCAAATTACCGTTCAAGCCGTTTATGTAGTAGAAGAAAACTTCAATTGTCAGTCTATTGATATCTTCAATGTTGCTGATAGTAAAGCTCAATTAGAATGCCAATTCAGCAATATATCAAAGCCAGTCCTGTTGCGATTAAATCAAACCAAAGGAACAGCAATTTTACCGCAGTTAGAAAGAGAATCTATAACTTCTATCAATGAAGCAGACAGAATTATTTGGCAAGCAAAAACTCTAGCCCAAGAATGGCAGGGTTCGTTTAAATCTCATCTGCGATTTGGCAACATTGCAAAAGAACTGAAAAAGGTTGTGCAATTAGAAAGTGCAGATATTCTCTTTTTAGGCTGTCAATCTAGTCATCATCCCATGATTGAAACATTAGGTAAAAACTTCCCTTGTACAGTTTTGGGTATTCCCCATTGTATTGATTAATAAACAATAGTCATTACAGCAGTTAATTCAACAAATGGGATTAAATCACCAAGCAAAACCACTATGGCGGTATGCACTTGAATGAGATACAGCCCGCAAATCGTAAATCCTGTAGGGGCGCGGGGCCCGCGCCCTCAAATATATTGCATCAAGCGTGATTACTGATGATTAGTTTTGCAAATACCATCTACACAGTATGCTGATTGATAGGTTTGATAACGCTTCCCAAACAATGTATAACGATGATCCCGAATTTGTTCATAAAACCTATCCCCTGCCCATTTCATTCCCGGTAACATCCGATACGCATCCACAAATATACTACCCAAAGGTAACAATCGTCCAATTTCCTCAGCCGCATTACTACCTTGCCAACGTCTTTCTATAGCATTACCATCAATTAAAATCATACCCTGTTGACAATCTGTCGAGGTAATCCCCCATTGGCATAATGTTTCCTCATCTTGCATAGAAACGTAGCGAAACAGTTTCCCTTGGTCTAAAGTTTCCAATAATTGCACTAAAGTTACACAAAGATTACAGTTGCCATCATAGATCACGTAGTAATTCATAAAATTATTAGCTATAGTATGTTTTTGGTAAGTAGCTTACTTTTGAGTACGTACTTGTAAATTTATCTGTGTTTACTTTACTATATAAACAGTAAAAAAAATACTTCTGTTTGGGCAATTGTGCAAACCAAATCATTATTAAATAGCAAGGTAAAATCATGACTCAAAATACCATTAATTATGTAATTCATGATGGCAATGCTCGTGGACATAATCACATTGATTGGCTCAACAGTTATCATACATTTTCCTTTAGCAGTTTTTATGATCCCAAGCGGATGGGATTCCGTTCTTTACGAGTGATTAATGATGATCTCATTGCTGCTGGTGCAGGATTTCCAACGCATGGACATAAAGACATGGAAATTCTCACTTATGTTTTATCAGGTGCAGTGGAACATAAAGATAGTTTAGGCACAGGTTCGGTAATTCTTCCTGGTGAAGCTCAGGTTATGAGTGCGGGAACTGGGATTATGCACAGTGAATTTAATCCTTCTCAAACTGAAGAATTACACCTACTACAAATCTGGATTTTACCAAATCAGCTAGGCATCAAACCTAGATATGAACAAAAAGCTTTTCCGGTGGAAGAGAAGCAGGGAAAACTGCGTTTAATTGCGGCTGAAGATGGCAGAGATGGGGCTGTAACTATTCACCAAGATGTCTCTTTATATGCAGGAGTTTTAGCCCAAGGTGATGTAGTAAATTATCATGTTCAAAATCATCGTTATGCTTGGTTACAAATAGCGAAAGGTGAAGTAATTTTCAATAATCACGCATTAAAGGCCGGAGATGGCGTAGAAATTACAGGAGAAGAAAAATTAACAATTAGTAGTAATTCAACTGCGGAAATATTGCTGTTTGATTTGGGTTAAAATACTCGTGATCATTTTCATGAAAAATCCTGTAGGGGCGTAGACCCTGCGCCCAAAAATCTGCGCCCAAAACTTAGAGGGTGTTGGAAAACCACATTCAGCATGAGTAAATATACTCAAAATATTTTTACCAGCAGGTTATTTTGCCAAAAAAAGAATTTCATAAAAAAGCTAAAACCCAATCATAATAACCACTTCATGCTTTTTGCCATCTAGGTCGGTATTCAATGAATTTAATCTCAAACCAACTAATTTATTGACAATATTATCAATAAGATTGATTCAGACTTTAGGTAAAGAGCGATCTGCTTGCAGCAGCGCTTCGCTATCGCCCTAATATAGAATTGCGTGTCATTGTCTGAAAGCCTTGTTATCATTGGGTTATGGATAATTCCGAAAATTCAAAAAACACCTGCGGAATGTGGGTTTAAAAATTACCCATTTACCCCAGTCTTGACGCATTTGAGGATTAGGACTAAATGCAGCCGCATAGCAATAACTACAACCATATTGACAACCCCGATAAGGATTGAGGGTAAAGTCATAAGCAGCAATAAACCCAGTCGCTTTCGTTAGCAGTGATTTAGCATTTTGGGCGTAAACTGTAGTATCTCCAAATTTTTCGCGCACGCATTTTGTAGGAGTTTCGTCGCTGTAACCTTCATACCTTGGTTTCACCATATTTTATATTCAAATATACTTTAAATAAAGAATTTAACTGAAATTTTACTACTTCGTCTCCTAACACTTTTTCAACTAAACACCGTCGTGTTAAAGATTGTATAATTTGCAAAAATCTAGCATTGGATAATTCAAAATCAGCAGGTTTTTGGGAAATACCTATAGGTTCATTTTGTGTGGATAACCAGTTAATAACTTTATTTTCTAATTCTGATAAACGGTCTAAATGATTTTCTAAAAGCGCTTCTATATCTCCTAAAAATAGATCATCATTAGCTGTTAAGAATAGGGAAACTTTATTATTAAAAAATTCTCTTATAGTTAATATAATGATATTTAACCAACCAGGATGACCTTGATAAAGTCTTATTAATTCATCCCATTTATCCTCATCTTTTAAGCATTTTTCTCTGAATATTGCTTTAGCATCTTCTCCTAAACCTTGAAGATATAATGTTTTTGTGTATTTGTTTTGAATTTCTAAAGTTTCTATATCTGGAGGTTTTTCCGAACTAATCAAAATTAAACAACTTTGATGAGATGAGGTGGCAATTTGTTGAAAAAATCTACTATAATCTTTATATTCTGTTAAATATTGACCTGCTAAGTTACCAAATTGAAAAATATTATCCACGTCATCAATGATTACTAAACAACGAGATGAGCTAAAATAATCTATGATTTCAGGTAATGGGTTTTGTGATTGAGAAAATAATTGTTTCAGTTCATCTTTAAGAGTTATCAGTTGAGGAAAATTATCAAGACTTCGATAAATAATATAATCAAATTCTGTTTTAATTTCTGAGATTAATTTCAGAGTTAATGCAGTTTTACCAATTCCACTTAATCCATAAATTGTGATTAGTCGAGTTTTATTTTCTAATATCCATTCTTTCAGAGTAAAAATTTCTAAATTTCTACCATATTTATAATTTAATTCTGGTGCTTTTGTTAAGTCAATTCTGAGGGTTTGGTTTTGGGGGTTAGGGGAATTAGAGATTTTTTGTTTATAGTTAGTAGTTTTTATATTTTTGTCACAAATATTAATATTACCTTCATTAACCTGTACACCAAAATTATCCCTTTGAGAAATACTATGTTTCTTTTCCACTTTAGAACGGAAATTATCACTATTAATGTCTTCTCCTAATGCTTGACCTAATTTTTTCCATAATTTAGCTGCTTCTTTTTTAATATGAGATTCACTACAATGAGCATCTTTAGCTATTATAGAATATGCTTGTTTTTGCCAAACACCTGTTAATATTTTTTTCTCTATGGGTGTCAGATTTGATTCAGTTTCCTCAAACATCAAATTATCAATGTATTGTAAAATATCTTCAATATTATTCATCTGTAGTTACACTTGAAACTGTTAAAATTACAATTTTTATCCTATTACAAATTGTAGGGGTTTAGCAATGCTAATAGGTGTCAACTTAACGTAAAACCTCTATCCCGCAAGGAACTCAAGTCATCTCGTTCCCAGTCTCTGACTGGGAATGAATTCTAAAAGGCTCTGCCTTCAATGATATTAGAGGCAGAGCCTCATCAACTGCGTTCCTAGTCTCTGACTAGGAACGAGATATGGTAGGGATTTGAGCTTAAGTTGACACCAATGAGCAATGCTAAACCCCTACCTAGTGGAGTCCAACAAGTAAGCATTTATGGAAAGTTAATTTTTTAACCGTTTTGATTATACACCAGGATATTAAATAAATAAATTTTACCAAATTCTACTAAAAATGCACCAAATTGTACCAAATACACTAAATGTACTGAAATTGTATACCAAATCTTGCTGATGTTTAAATATAACCAAATGTACGAAAAATTATGTACCAAATAATGTACCAAGCAATACTCAGGTCTAGATATAAGGAAGTAAAATAAGTTTGTTAGTAGGATTATAAAACGAAAACATGAACAGCAAAATCTTTTTAACAGGTTTGATGAGCCTTGTCATGGCTAACGCTAGTTTAGCTCCTGCCTTAGCAAACCCCGTAATTGAGCAGAAGAGAACTGAAAAGCAAGAAGTTCAAGATAGTTCTGCTCAAAATTCTGTCGTCCTGACTCCAGCAACCAAAGATACTCCTGGTGCTGTTCAAATGATTCCTGTTAAAGACTATATCGCCCTAAAAGGTGAAGCTAGTCTGGAAGGTAAGCAAATTTTAGAGGTTATGCCTCAAACTTCTGCACGCAATAAAAATGACAAAGATTCTGACAAAAATAATAAATCTAGTTTAACACCAGAAGCAGATTACTTTGTCGTACTTCCTCAAGGTCAAGAACTATCTGCTACAGAATTGGAACAGGTAGAAGGTGAAGGTATTTGGTTTGCAATGGGAGCAGGAGCAGCTATTAATCTAGCACGCACTACCTATTATTGCTATACCCTACCAGGAGCTAGATGCGGAGGGCAAGAGTATGGGAAAGCTGCTGCCACAGGTGCTTTATTCGGTGCGGGTGGCTTTGCATTGAAAGGATATATGGCTGGTACAGCCTATAAATACTACCTCAACACACGGTGGATGCGTTAACAGATTGACTAAATTTTGCAGAAACAAGTGTTGATTGCAAAATCATCATCACTTGTTTTCTTATTTTACCTTTATAAACACTAAAAATAAATAACAGAAAAAACATTTTTAAATAGCAAACCATATATTTTTGTGTGCTTCATTTAAGCTACGTAGGTTGGGTAGAACGAAGTGAAACCCAACATAACATCACATTACATTGACTTTGTTGGGTTTCCTTGCGTCAACCCAACCTACGATTTTCTTATATTAGATAATGTTTCTAAAATGCCACATAAATCAATACAAGTAACGCTGATTTTATGTATTTTGAATTTCAATAATTATACTGCGATCGCTTTACCTAAGCCATATCGAAATATCCGTTATCAAGGAGTAGTAGGACAAACCAGTTACTATACCTGTGAACCCGCAGCAGTAGCCACATTACTAAGATATTATTACGGAATAAATACCAGTGAAACCGAAATCTTAGAGTTATCAAATCAAGCCATTAAAGAAAGTGGTAAAAATCCAGAAGAAGGAAAAGGTATTAATGCTTTTGCTCTTCAAAAAGCCTTAGCTAAAAAAGGTATTTTATCCAGAGGAATTAAAATTTTACCTGCAACTTTATCTGATTATTTTAATCTTGGTGGTGTACCTTTAATTCTTCATGTTACTATACCTCAACTTCATTATGTTTTAGCAGTGGGAATGGTAGGAGATTGGGTAGTCATAGCTGATCCTTCTTGGGGACGGAAAATCATCCATCTCAATGATTTAATTAATGATAAAGGTTTTGAAGGAGTAACATTAATTCCTTTAACACATCGAACTTTATTAAGTCAGGTTAAACAAGAACAAAATAATACCCTGTCTTGGGCTAAAAATCGTTTACACAGATTAGGTAGAGGAGTGCAAAACTAATGAAAAAACTAATTTTAAGCCTGATTATTTCCCTCTTTCCTCTTCCTGTATTATCTCAAGTTCCTATTGATCCTTTAAGATTACCAGATAGTGAAGCGGGAAGTTATGTTTATACATTGGGAATAAATTATAGTCCTTATGGACAACAAAGAGAATTTGTTGATTTTTTTGGTGATCCTGGTACATTGACTCGTATAGATAACAATTTTAATCTTTCTTTTTCGGGAAGTTATAATTTTAATAAGAATATTAGCATCTATGGTAATGTAGTTCCTTCCTTATTCATTAGAGAAGAAAAGCAACAGTTTATCAATGAATCAATCACCACGACAAAAACAGAAACAGATATCACAGGAGGTTTAGCTTTAGAATATCGTTTTGCACCTCAAGCAGTTTTAGATCCTCGATTATCAGTAGGGGTATCCTATCCTTTAGGAATTAATGTCCAAACATCAGCTACATTATTAAAAGACCCAGTAGTTTTATTAGGTTCTTTAGCTTATAACAAATCTTTAGAATTTGATCAAGATAGTATTGCATTCGGTATAGGTGCTGGTTTTATAGCTAATGAACATATTAACTTTAGTGCTACTGCTAGTCATAGCATTCCATTAGAAGATGCTAGTTTTTCTACCACATCTCTTGGTTTTCGGACAGGATATAATTTAAATCAAAAAGGTGGATCAGAACTTGGTTTTAAAACTACTTTAAGTGTTACAGGTGAGGATACAAGAGTAGGATTTTCTTTAGAATATGGTGGTCGTGGTCGTATTGGCAATGTTTTGACTGATTCTAATATTAATAGAAATGAAACCAATAAATCTGAAAATACAACACCTAATACAGAAGCTTCTCCTAATTCAAAAACACCAAATTCAAATATTCAAAATACTGAATCTAGACCACAACAACAATTACCAATAAAACAGAGTGAGAATAATTCAGTAGAATCTAGTAATAACTCTAATGACAATCAAAATTTAGAAAAATCCGTTCAACAACTTTATCGTCGGTTAGAAGAAAAAGATGGTCAAATTGAACAATTACAACAACAAATCAATAAATTACAAGAAAGAATAGAGTTAAAAAATAAATAATTTGCATTTATTCTGTCATCATGAAATAGCTCAGTAAGTTTTATTGCTCGTGATGCAGCCAAAAAGTTATTAGAAGCGCAAAATCAAGATAAAGTCGTCTTTATTAAAATTTAAATAAGATCAGATTCGGTTAAATTCGCTTGTTTCATCAAACTTTTTAGAAGTCCGATTTTTAAATCTTGATTAGCATGAATTGGGATAGAAATATTGATGTCATCTTTTTTAAAACGATGATGACTGCCTTTCACTCTGATTAATTGCCATCCGTTCTTTACCAGTATTTCTGATAATTTCTTACCTGATATTGCTTTCATACACTTAATTCCACTACTCTGTCAGAAGAGCTAAGATTTTCTGGTTCATCTTCTGCATATAAACTGATTACTTCTTTAAGATTCTCTAATACTTCTTCAATGGTTTCTCCTTGAGTGTAACATCCATGAAAAATTGGGACTTCAGCCCAATAACCGCCTTCTTCGGCTGTATGAATTATTGCTTTAATTTTCATAAGGTTGGATTTTCCTGATAATAGGAGTGTGGTCACTTAATATTAAGTATATACAAAAATATATTTTACGTCCAGAATCAATTTGATTTTATTTTAAATAAAGTAAACTACCATACATAATGCAAGAATTAACTAAGAAATTAACCAATTTTCTAACTGTAAATCTTTAACTCTAATTAAATCAGAATCGTGAGAAACCAAAATTAAATTATGAATTATAGCAGTAGCAGCTATTAAAATATCTGCATCTTGAATAATTTTACCTCTGTTTGTTAAATCAGCATGAATTTCCGATGCTTTTTCAAATATTCTCAGATCAACCCATTTAACCCCCACGTTTTACAGATTCATCAAAAATTTGCATTTGCTCTGGAGTCAAATCATTGAGCATTCCTGAAACTAAATGTAAAGATAAAATACTTTTAATCCTTGTCGTTACTTCTTCCTCAGATATACTATTAAGATCAGGAACAGCAAACGGATCAAAATTACGGTTAATTACTTCGAGCATTTTCTGTTTATCTAAGAGGGTGTTTGAAAAGTTTTGAGGGGTAAAATTTTATGCTAATCGCCTCACCATGATCCGGATCATGGCAAGGTAAATAAAAGTCTCTGATGTTTCCGGTAATAATTCATAATCTCTGACCAATCGACGACACCCCATCAGCCAGCCGAAAGTGCGTTCTACGACCCATCGCTTTTTGAG
>NZ_VIKX01000183.1 GCF_009711935.1 Dolichospermum sp. UHCC 0259
CTCCTATCCCTGTTACTTCCTAATTCCTTTTTAGTGGGGGAGTGTGAACAGTTACATTAAATATTCACCAATTAATAGTAGTATTCGGTTTGAACTTAATTGTGATTATATAGCTAATTTAGCAACTTTTACGATTCAAGATCAAGGAATTGGGATTCCTGAATCTGACCAAAACAAGATTTTTGATTCCTTTTATCGGGCTTCAAATGTGGAATCAATTCAAGGTAATGGACTAGGTTTAGTAATTGTGAAAAAATGCGTTGATGCCCACAATGGACAAATTAATATGGTCAGTGAAATCAATGTTGGTACTACATTTACAATTACGTTGCCACTATATAGCGGGAGTCAGGAGTAAAATTGCCTTGGTGTCTAGCTTTGAAGTGAGTTTTTGGGTATTTGGGCGCAGGCCCTGCGCCCCTACCTCCTTCTTCCTCCTGACTCCTGACTCCTGACTCCTGACTCCTGACTCCTTCTCCTAATTATCTCGACGGATTACACCACCAACAACGGGTTTAACTTCTTCACTAGAAAATGGATCTGTGCCACCTGTCCAATTAAAGTCACTAATGCGAATACTGAAGCCGCCTAATTCTAGCACCGGATTATAACGTAGGGTAATACCATAGGTGCGACGGCTGTATTCAACTATATAATCAGTGCTAGTATCTTTACCCGTATCTAGATTAATGGATGTTTGCAAACCTAACCTAAGTGGTCCATAGATTTGCTGAGAAATACCTGCATTCAGGACTCTGTTATCTACTGAACGATCAAAAAGAAAGGGTGATAAACCGCTGTTAGTTCCTTGGGAGTAGGTGAGATTAAAGGCGGTATAATCTAAGTAAGGGCGAGAAAAGTTGCCAATCTGTCCTACTAAGCCGATAGTCCCAGTTAAGGTGCTTTGGTTATCACTGCTGCTATAATAGCTAGTAGTTGCGGTGACACCTGCGATCGCCTGCAAATATGGTACGACAGGATTAGGTGTATATTTTAATCCCTCACTAGCTGTGGCTGCTAATGGTTTCCCTTGCCACAAATTGATACCACTACTCAAAGCCACTGTTCCTTGTAAACGACCCAAAGAAATGCGATCGTTTTTTCGTCCTGATGAGAGTAAATCTTGACGGTCAGTATTTGCATCTATATATTGAGCGCCGCCTTGATAGCTAAGATTAATACCGGTTTTGCCTAAAGGAATAATTGGAGAACTGATGATGCCACCAAGACTGCTTTGTACAGTTTGATACCCAAGACTACCATTATATAGGCGATCGCGGTAAATAGACTCCAAACTCAATATATAAGGATTAACATTACCCAACTTTTGGCGTAACCGCAAACTTCCGCGCAAATTATTTTCTACCTGATTAAAATCAAAACTAGTTAACTCCCCCGCACCTTCCAAAGTAGTTTTCGGACTAAGAACAGTATTTAGCCTAGTCTTCACCCCAAACAAACTAGCCACATTGCTGCTATCTTTAAAAGCCCTTTGCACAAAAAATTGGGGCGTAATAGTCCAACGTTTTTGATTAACATTAATCGCTTCAAAATCCCGTTCTACATACAAACCATCTCGTTTACCCGTATCAAAACCAGGAGCAACAATAGTAGGATTTACTTTACGTGGACGACGATCTATTGTCCGACTATTAACAGGCAGACGGATAACAACTTTTTGATCAAAAACCAACCTTTGACGCTGGGTAGTAATCTTATCTATCAAAGGCGCTTCCCGCGTCACATTCACCTGATCTGCCCTTAATTCTAATTCCGGTGGTGAAAAAGGATCATTAGTAATTCTTACATCTTGCGCTTGAAAACCTCGCGGATAAAATTCAATCCGTTGAGCTTCAAACCTGAACCGTTTCACCATCCCCCCAGACGGAGGTACAGGGACATTTCGCGCATCTGATTGACCACTAGCACCAAATTCTATCCCCCCTGAACTGTTCACACTCGTTACAGGTTGATTAGCGCGAACGCGATTACTTAAAGGCTGGCTAGATACACCCCCTGCGGTAATATCCGTAGGTAGAGTCGGTGAAAAAGCAAAATCTGTACCTGCTGTGGGGATATAAAGTTCACCTTTGCCGTTTTCTAAATCACCATTATCTTGAATAAAATTATAGGTAAACCGTTGTCCTTGAAGTACCTGATTACCTCTAGTTAACACCACATTACCTTCCCCCACCGCAATCAAATTATCTAAATTAATTTGTAGGGTATTGGCATCAATCACTGCCCCATCAAATCTGACAACAACATTACCATCAGCAGTTACAACTCGCCTTTGCTCATCATACTCCTGGCGATCGGCAATTACTTCCACAACTCTGCCTTTCCCCACAGGAATCTTCTCTACTGCCGGCAATTGGGGTGACGGCGGAAATTCTACATTAGGAGGTGTTGACTCTTGATTTTTGGGCTGGCGAAGCTTAAATTCAATAATATTTTGTACTGGTGCAGCAGGTTTTTTATCACCAACAGACAGCCGAAATTTCCCCCCCGATTCCTGTAAATTCACATGACTGGGCTGATTTTGGGGGATAGATGTTTCTGCTAAAACTACTGATTGTTCAGGATAGCTAGGTAAAGACTTGGGCTCTAAATTTTCCGGTGGAGATAACAGAGAAAAAGACTTTTCAGCAACATCTGCCTGGACTGGACTGGTATTTAATTGATACTTGTCATCCTGATTTTTACCAACAATTATCAGTTTTTGCTCATCAGTTTTCACCTTGACAATAGCAGCAGAAGCACTATCATCAACAGGTTTTAAAGATTCAAGACTTGGAGGTAGCTGAGGCGGTAATACTGGATGAAACATATTTTCAAGCTGACCAAAAAGCAAAAAATAGCCGGAAGGTTAAATCACATCTTAGCCTGTTTCTACCTTCCAGCCACTAGCATTAAGTTACTGGCTATTTATTCTAAATCCCGACGACCAGGGTTACGGGCTGGGTCATTAGACAAGAACCCGAATATGAAAAGGCTAACAAACAAGCCGACGACAATATAAACAGCGATTTTTAAACTCAACATAGAACTAACTCCCAGGGGTTTGCCAAACAGTAATTAACTTATCTTACCCATATCTTGTCCCTTTTGCGAAGGAATAGGGAAAGGGGTAGAGGAAGTGGGGGAAGTGGGGGAATTTGGCAAACGAAATTTTAGCTGATTGGGATG
>NZ_VIKX01000184.1 GCF_009711935.1 Dolichospermum sp. UHCC 0259
GTAAAGGATTCACAGAATTAACACACTACAAGCCACCTATCTCAAAAAAAATTTTATCACTTGTTATTATTTGCTCTTCAGAAGAATGTTCTTGTTCTCCGTAAAAATGTTCAAATTGAGTAGATAATCCATCTATAAAATAAATCCTAGAATCAGAAATTAATAACTCTAAAAAGTTATCGTAATACAATCCTTTTCCAGGTATATAACAACATTTAAAAAATTGTTCTATTTCCTCAATTACATTCAATGGATTATTGTTATCTAAATCAAAGCATATTTTCTTATTTGATTCTTTATCAAAAAATATTATTGATTCTTCTTCGTGGGAAAATTGATATTTTTCATTAATAGTTTTCTTAATAAGCAAACTAAATATTTCAGTTTTTAATGTTTGAAAAAATATATCTAAATGAGCGAGATTTGATAAAAACATATGTAAGGATTCAGGTCTAAGGTTGAGGAATTAAAGAAGAGGTCTGCACAACAAGATTAACCATCGCTTTGATAGAGGACTCCTATTTGATTTTTGAACTATACGTAGGGTGGGCATTGCCCGTCCCACACTACTTAATATTTTTCAGGAATTATTTAGGAGTCCTATAGCTTGGTCAAAAAACTCAATCACAGAATCACAGAAATCGGGAGCAACGCGATTTTGTGAGGTGCTGAAAATTGGTAATATATCTCACCTAGATAACTAGCGATCGCTACTGAAAAAAGGTGAAAACAGAAAAATAAAGACCAACTTGTTGAGAATGAAAACCCGATCTCACAAAATCGCGTTACTCCCCAGTCTATCTCTTTATAACCATACAACCTCATCCAAGAAGAAAATTCTAGTAAATCCGTCAATTAAAATGGCGTTTTCTCTAACTTCTCTAACCCTACAAGGTTGATTATCAGTTCGCGGATCATTTACCAGAACCATATCTCCTACCTTGATAGCTTCACTTGCCATACCTGCTGCGGGTGTAACCATGTCCTCCTGTACTTGCTTATCCTGAGAACTAGCATCACTAACAGTAATATTTGCTACTTGTTCGAGAGATTCATTTACCCCCCCCTCTTCCTCAAAATACCTATCTGTTAGATATAATGGCTGAGATTCTTGATTCTCAAGGGTTTCAGATACATAACAAACATCTAATTGATCTGTTTTCTCAGAACTAACAGGGATGTTGTTAGATATATTGTTAGGTATGTTGTTAGATATTTCTAAGCCTTGTATAGTATGACTTTCAGGCATTATATCTAACAACCTTGGAGAAACTATAGGGGGAGGGGGGGTAGGAATAATATACTTACTTGATAGCCTGTAAACTTTTTTACGAGGGTCATTTTTACTAGGCGATTTTAATAACACGCCTTGACCACTTAATCGAGATAAAGCTGTATACAAGCTATTTTTTGGTCCTCCAACTTCGTGATGTATTTCTGCAAACTCTAACCGAGCATCATATCCAGCACGTTCAAATAATTCCTTCACCCGTTGCATTACAGGTCTAGCTTCTTCTACCTGCCAATCTGGATTGATTACATTCATCCTTCCTGATTCACGGTCCAAGCTGATATCCAAAGTTACCGGACTACTACCACGTAGTTTAGGAGTAGAGAATTTTCTAACATCCCCTTGTCCTTCTAGTAACCAAATACCACTGACAGCAGCGGCGATCGCACTAGAACCACGAATTTTATTTACTCCCTTGTTATCTTTATCCTTGTTGTTGTGGTGAATCATCAGGCCAGCAGAACCGTAACGTTCCAGTAGATGATTCAAGGAATAGATAAACCGTGCGGTTTTTGAGTTCTTTTCCTCTATCTGGGATAATTTATTAATGGAAGTTAGAGAATCAAAAATTACTAATGTCGGGCGCAAATCTTCGAGTGCCTCTTCCAACATTTCCATCTGGGAAATATCCCAATCATGGATTAATTCCCAGCTACCCATATACCCATAAAGTCCGCGTGAAATCAGCTTATCCTGTGCGAATGGTAAAGGCTCGTCGCCTACAACAAATAGAACTTTACCTGTTTTGCTGGGTTGTTCGCCTAAGAAAAGTTCTCCACTGACAATACTCGCAGCACAATCATAGGCCAGGGTTGATTTGCCCGTAGCTGGATCTCCTGACAGTAAGGTGATACCCGTAGATGGAAGTAAACCCGCAAATAGCCAGTGCAAACCATCTGGAATATATTCCAAGAGTTCAGACGGCTTAAATCGCTTGGGTTTGGCAACTATTGAATTTAAATCTAGTTGACGCGAGATAGCCTCTATATCTCTGTTCCCTATTCCCTTTTTTCTGAGGTCTTTGGCGATTAATGCCTTTTTAGCCTCGTCTTTTTCAGCATTTAGGCGTTTTATCTCAAGTTTTAAGATTTCTGCCTCATCTGTGGGGTTTGCTATTATCCCCCGGCGTTCTAATTCCTGATTAAATTCTGCTTCTAAATCTGCCATAAGCTTATTCCAGTCATAGGAACTCATCTTACAGCGTAATCTTAAAGTCTCCAGTTCAGTTTTTAATTCAGATCCTTTCAAATATTGATAAGTTAATTTGGCAATCTCCACTGCATCTTTTACGGATAATTCCTGGCTGTCACAGCGTTTACACCAGTCAGAGAATGTCTGAGAATATTCCAGAATCTGCATCCAGATTTCCTTCACACTGGATTCATTTAGGAGATTTACCAAGGGCTGATTAAATCCATAGATGCGGCAATCTGGATAAGCATATCCATATTTGCGGATCTCGATTTCCGAAGTTTCTGAATCATCTACTAAGTAAAGCTGGGCATCATCGGGGGCGCTGTTGCCATAAATCATCGTTGTCATATTTCCCACAATGGGAAAATCAACCAACACATTGATATCTTTCAGCACCAAATAGGGGTGCTTAATTTTTGTAGTAGTCATCATGCAGCACCCTCTATTAAAGTATGTGATTTATTGATTAAAAGTTTTGGAGTAGAGTTTTGAACAGCCAGCCAGCCTGTAAAATTTGCTTTCCCGTGCAACCTTAGATCCTGTTTTTCAGCGCCATTTGTAGTATCTACTTTTTCAATGCAAGTCGTTGTTTGCAAGTCATTTCTTGTCTTAACACTACATCCTGTAGTTTCTTTTGAGCAAGAAAAATTGATATGAGAAATCTGTCCCCTGGTGGGATTAGTTGTTGTGTTTTGGGGTAAACTAAAAAAAGTCGTATTTAAATGTTGCGTCTGCACCATTTGATAACCTCTTGATAACCAGCTTTGCGTATCGGGTCTGCAAACTTTCAACGCAAAAACTGGGTGAATAAATTAAAAAAACTCCAAAACTCCTGGCTGTCAAGCAGATTGGGAGTTTTTGGTTTTGAGGGCATTCAACATTAAGTCTCTTATGAATACACATCGAGTTAGCCCGGTGGACATAGCAAGCCTGTCAATCTTTCGGGTTTGAGAGGATGTCGGCTTGCTGCTAATTATCTTTAGATGCTGTCTTTCTGTGTTCTGTCTTGTCATTTCCATTGTCAATTTTGCTATTTAGCAGGTTCGTAATATTGTAATAGGTAATAGGTAATATTAATTCGGCTATTCAGAAGCGAATCCTTCTTGACTCAACTTAATGCTAGATATGGCATTAAGTTCGTACAAAGACCCTGATATCAATAAAAAGGCTGAAATCAGCGATTCCTACGGAGCGCTTCGCTATCGCAGAAAATCTATTTTCCCACTGAAAGTTTTACTTCACCTTACCCTCTGCCAGTCACTATGCAATTTGCTGTTCATCCATTGGAGTCAGATGAATTACTACCCGCTGATTAAGAGCATGAGCGATTTTTTGCAGCATGGAAAGAGAATGTCCTTCATAGTCAGCATCTTCTAGCCGTGCAATTACTGGTTGTTTTGTACCAATCAGTTCAGCCAACTGTTTCTGCGTTAACCCAGCTTTAGTTCTGGCTTCATATATTAACTGTGACACTTCTGCATTAATGGCAGATGCCGCTACCATTGCCTCAAGTTGAGGATCAGTACGAGTCATTTTGTCGATAATTTTAATCGCATCCTTAGTCTTGTCCATCATCTTCCTCCTCCTCGTAGTAAGTGTGTGTTTCTGGGTTTTCCTCAAATAAACGCTTTCGCGCTATCGCTCGTTCGATATCAATTGCTGGTACTGCTGCTTGTTCTTTCGTAATGGCTTGTGCCAGAATCGCCACGTTTTGCCCATGAAAGAAGTACAAAATCCGGTACTGGACATGAATATGCTTTGCCCGCAATTCATAAATTCCATCTCGCAGGTAATCCGCCCCAGGGCGACGCAGTTCGTATCCTAAAGCCGCAAGTTGTTTGATGCGGGCTACAGAGTTTGCATATCCTTTGCGGTCTTCTTTTAAAAGTCGCGTCAACCATTCCAGAACAGGTACTTCCCCATCCTCCTCCTGGTAGAAAACAACCTGGGTTTCAGGCACTGCACACTCTCTCACTATATCAATATTGTTATTATACGCCAACTCGGATACTTTGGCACAATAACCTCCATGTTTGGTGTTTTGCGTACGCAAATATTCAAATATTTAAACATTGAGATTGCCAAATATCTAAATATTCAGATATTTACAATGCCATGCCCAGTTCCATCTGCTAGATTAGTAGTATCTACGCCATACTTTTGCGTACGCAAATACTCAAATATTTAAACATTCAGCTACTTAAATACTCATTACCAAACCATGATCATCACTGTTGCCTCCTTCAAAGGAGGCGTGGGCAAGACTACAACCGCTATTCATCTAGCGGGCTACTTACAAGCGAAGGACGAGACACTATTAATTGATGGAGATCCTAACCGTTCGGCCACTGGCTGGGCTAAACGTGGCTCTCTACCATTTAAAGTGATTGATGAACGGCAAGCTGCTAAATTCGCCAAGAATTACCAACATATTGTCATTGACACCCAAGCCAGGCCAGAACACGAAGATTTAGAAGCCCTAGTTGAGGGCTGCGATTTACTAATTCTGCCCACAACCCCTGATGCGTTATCACTGGATGCCCTGATGCAGACTGTTGATGTTCTCAAATCTCTAGGGGCTAACCAATATCGAATTCTAATTACTCGCGTTCCTTCCAAACCCCGGCGGGATGGGGAAGAAGCCAGGGAAATGCTGTCAGAAGCTGGATTACCTCTATTTAAAGGATATATCCGCGATGCAGTTGCGTTTCAAAAAGCTGCTTTGTCCGGCGTACTGGTTTACCAAGTTGCCGACTCACGAGCCAAGATGGCTGGGCGAGATTATCAGCAAATTGCTCAGGAGGTGATCAAATGAGTAAATTCCGTGGCTTGTTAGATACAGCTAGGGGTCGTGAACCAGAACCAGAAAGCCAGTCCCCAGAAGAGGCTATTACTAAACAGTCTGCTGCCAAAAACCAGCCTGTCGCCAAGCCAGAACCTCAACCAAAAGGCGGCAGACCCAAGGGCAAACGTTCTCATCCTGACTATGAACAGATAACAGCTTATATTCGCAAGGATACACACACAGCAGTTAAAATCGCGCTGCTGGAGGATAGTCAAAAAGGTGAAAAGCATGAGTTTAGTGAACTCATTCAGGAACTGCTGGAGCAATGGTTACAGTCGCGTATCTAAGTTTTCAGATATTTGAATATCTGCGTACTCACAAATCAGGCATTGATCTGAAAGCCTAGTCACAACGACTAGGTTTTTTGTTTTTAATCTGGAGAGTGCAGCATCAGCGTAATCAGATCAAGCCAAATAGCTTTGTTTTGAAACCAAAGTTAGACAGACTCCTATTAGAAAGGCTGGGATTTGAGGTAAAGGAGTTAGTTTCCATCCCCGTGAGGGTAAGAGGGTAAAAGAATTGAAAACTACGCTCTTCACCCCTAACCAAAACCATAGGGAACTCTAACTTATGAGTGCCTTGGGAATAACAGTTAAGCCAATTAAGTTGGCTAGAGGAGGTGGTGACACTTTAAGCAAAAGATGCCCACTTTTTACAACTACAAAACCCACATCATCTGTAAAAGCAGAGCCAGCTTGGTGGCCTGAGAAACGACCAAGCTGGCTCACAACTTTAAACAAATTAAGGAGAAAAATATGGCTAACAAAGCCAAACTTAAAGTTAATACTCACTATGATGATAAGCCAGTAACTAAAGGCATTATCACCAAAGCTCAAAAGAATACTCTGCTGGCTTTGCTCTTTTCGCTAGGAGTAGCGTTAGGTTCTGGCGTAAAGCACGGTTTTTATCAACCTGCTTTCGATTCTAAAGAGCAAAACCAATCTGCCCAAGCTGAATTCGGTCGTGCAGAGTACGAACAGCTAAAACCAGGAATGTCCTTAACGGAGGTGCGGTCAATCTTGTACCGAGGTATTGAGGTTAGTCGCTCTGTAACAACAGCAATCTTTGTTTGGGAAAATCCCGACGGTTCTAAAATCACTGCTACTTTTGAGAGTGACAGGCTCAAGAGTAAAGAACAGTCTGGACTGAAGTAACAAACTGGAGTAGGCGATTGCGCTCCCGCGCACTGCCGGAGGCAATCGCAGCATAGCACTGTCTGACCCATCTCAATGCCAATCAGGCGATCGCAAACTGGATCGCCTGATTTGAATATCTGAATATTTGCGTACGCAAAAGTTTGAATTGCTGAATAGTCAGAGTATGCACAGAATTTTTTAGTTAATGCGCCCGGAACTATACTTGAGCCGGTTCTTTTGCTTCTGACAACCACTGACTGTAAGCCACCTGGTCGCCGCCAAAAGAATCAACAGATACTTGTCGCTCTGGCATTGGCTGGAGTGGGGCATTGATAGGTGCATACTTGCAGTAACAAATTACAATCATGTCAAAACCCATTCCTACCGGAAGATCAGGAGTATAGGTTTCTACGCTGGTTACTTCCCAATCACTGAGGCGATAATGAGTCTTAGCTTCGGGATACTGGGGGTCAGCAAACTGGTCAACACGGATAAACTCTGGGGGATGATATCCAGGTTCTGGCAATGGTCGGTCTGAACAATCGTAATGTTCAGCTAAAGTTTTCGTCAGCGAACCTGTGTGAGCATATTTTCTATCTTGCCAACCTGGCTGACGCTTCTCAGCCCGAAAAACAATCCACTTACGCATTATTGTTACTCCTTATCAGTATCATAATAGGACTGTGGAAATTCAGTTTTGCCCTCGAATACACAATCTACAGGTAGGATATCGTTGCCCGTTTTCTCCGTATCAACCAGCTTCCAACCGTATTTTTCCGACATTTCTTCACAACAGTCTTCGTCGGCTGCTGCATGACGAGATTTATTCTCTTCCTCGTCGTACCTTGATTTTGGCATATCTTTCTCAATGTTATTAAATTGTCTTCATTGGCGCGATTGTCTCCGGCACTGCGCGTTCTGCGATCGCACTCGTTCTCCAGACAAATCGCCCCTACTGACACTATAGTAGTACCACTTCAGGATTATGTCAACTCATATTAGTTCTATAGTAGATGTATATTTAAGGAAAGTAGAACAGTAAAGTGATAAGGCAGCGTTAGTTATGACAGTGGCAACTGATAAAACCAGAGTATCGACATATATAGAGCAAAAACTGAAAGATGATGCTGAGAAAGTAGCCAAAAACCAGGGCAGATCCTTGAGTAATTACATCGAACAGCTAATTAAACAAGATGTAACTAGGGCAATGCGCTCAGGTGAAATCAGCGATTAAAAAATGTTTTTCAGCATCAGGTGAATCAACTCAAGAGTCATGCTTCTTGGCTTAAAAAGGTAGAGAGAAGAACACTTCTCGCAATCTTTGTTACAAAAAATGGAAGTGGCCACAGGTTTGGGGGAAGATGAAATGCCATGAACACCCGCGCGATGGGCGATGCCGTGCCAGAGGCGATCGCATCCAATAATTTTTCAGAAGAATCCCTGGCGTTAACAGAGCCAGTACCTATCACCATGCACCCGGCTCTTGTCTATCTGGCTTCTCTGGGTGAGGGTTCTCGGCGGACAATGCGGGAGGCACTTAATGCGATCGCCCGACTGCTAACTAATGATAGTTGTGATGCTCAAACTTTGGACTGGGCAAAGTTGCGATATCCGCATACGGCAGCAGTTCGGTCGGTGCTGATGGCAAAATACAGTCCAGCGATGGCGAATAAAATGTTATCGGCGCTGCGGCGGGTGTTAAAGGAAGCATGGCGGTTGGGCTTAATGTCTACAGAGGACTATGGCCGGGCTACTGATATTCAGTCTGTGCGGGGTAAAAGTTTACTCAAGGGACGGGCGCTGGATGGAGAAGAAATTGCTGCCCTGTGGGAGAATTGTATTCAAGATAACTCGAATTTAGGGGCGAGGGATGCGGCGCTGTTGGCAATTTTGACGGTGGGATTGCGGCGTTCTGAGGTAACACATCTGGATTTGAGCGATTTTAAGCCGCGCAGTCGGTCGCTGACAATACGGGAAGCTAAGGGACGGAGTGAGCGCATTGTTTACTTACCGGAAGCGGGAGTCCGGGCGGTGCAGGATTGGTTGCTAATTCGCGGTAAGGAAGCAGGTCCTTTATTTTATCCGTTGGATAAGGCGAATAAAGTTATCCAACGGCGGATGAGTGAGCAGGGGGTACTGCGGGCATTGCAACGCCGAGGGGAAGCTGCGGGTGTGGAAGAAGGGTTTACGCCGCATGATTTTAGAAGAACTTTTATTAGTGATTTGTTGGATGGGGGTGCAGATATTGTTACGGTATCCAAGCTGGCTGGTCATGCGTCAACTAATACTACGAGCAAGTATGATAGGCGGGGGGAAGATGCGAAGAAACGGGCGATTGATTTATTAAATGTGCCTTACAAGCAGGGTAATTTGTGAATGTTGGCACTGCAAACAAGGGATATTATGTGAGGTAGATGTATCATCTTCACAGTATTTAGAGGTAGAATGCCCAAGTTGTGGGAAAACTGCCGTGAGACTGATGGCAGAAAAGGTGGTTTCAACCACACCTATCCCTTCACCCTGGCAAGGATGAGTGAATTTTGGATTTTGGATGATACTCGTGACGGCTGAGATTTGAATTTTTACAAAATTGCGAGAAACCCAGATATGTAGGAGTTTAGCACTGCTAAAAACTCCTACGTTTTACTAAGCGATCGCCATCACCCAAAAAATGTTAAATTAATCATTCTGTCTTGAAATTATTAATGTAAATGACTCGCTTTATACATGATCAATTTGCTAAACAATATCTAACGGAATTATTAACGCCTTATGGAGAGGTAGAAACCAGCAAAGATATTACCGCAGAAGTCAGACAAATAGACGTATTATTTATTCCTTCACCTCAACCAACACAAAGTCTAGAAACACTGGGGATACTGGGGAAAATGGTGACAAATTATGCCATATTTGAACCATTCCGTAATGCCGTCAGCAAAAGTGAAATTCGCAGTTGTATAGGTAAATTGTTTGACATTCATGCAGACCTAGAACGGCAAGCAAAACGTAATGATACGCGAATAAATGAAGCAGAATTAGCTCAATTATGGATTTTTACACCTACAGTATCATCAGAAATCCTAGAGAGTTTTCATGGGACTCTGGATGAAACAAACTGGGGAAAAGGGATTTATTTCTTACCAAAAGGATTTAAAACCGTAGTTGTGGCGATTCATCAACTACCGAATACACCTGAAACACTGTTTTTGAGGGTTTTAGGAAAAGGGAAAGTACAAAGACAAGCGGTAGAAGAATTAGAAGCACTAGCAAATAATAGTCCGTTCCTTTCGGATATTATACAATTAGTACATAACCTAATTGCTGTGTTATCAGCTCGTCAGCGTCAAGAACAAGATATTGATAAAGATGATCAGGAGTTAATTATGAAATTATCGGAAATGTATCAACAACAATTAGAAGAACTTAAAAAACAAGGACTTCAAGAAGGACTTCAAGAAGGACGACAAGAAGGACGACAAGAAGGACGACAAGAGGGTATAGAAAGAGAACGACGCGCTATGATTGAAAGTATATTGCAAGTACGTTTTGGTGCAGTTGATTCACAGTTAGCAGCAATTATCAATCCTTTAATTGCAATGTCCAGAGAAGAGTTTACGCCTTTGCTTCTACAATTGTCTCGTGAGGAATTATTAGCTAGATTTGAGTGAATCTTACAAAAAAGGGAACAGGGAACAGGAAGAGAGTTTTGGGCGATTTTACCTTTCTTCACATACCTTTAAATTTTTCTGTTCATCTACTTAGACTTAGCAAACTGAAAAATATTGATTTAATGAACCAAGAAAATAATCTAGAAAAAAGTAATTCTGCCGTGAAAAAGGGGTAATTGTTTTGCAACCCCTGGACTTTACTGCTTTAACCGCTGCTTGTGGCGAAATTCGCGCTAATTGGCTGCCTGCACGCTTAGAACAGGTATATCAGCGCGATCGCTTTACCATTGCTATTGCTTTACGAACCTTAAATCAACGGGGTTGGCTGGATATTTCCTGGCATCCTCAAGCCGCCCATATTTGTATTAGTGAACCACCACCACGCGCCCCAGATACTTTTACTTTTAGTCAACAGTTAAGACATCAGTTAGGTGGATTGGCCTTAGTAGGAATTGAAGCTATTTCCCCTTGGGAACGAGTAATTGATTTACAATTTGCCCGTCGTCCAGGAGAAGCTGCCCTTTATCACGTTTATGCGGAAGTGATGGGCAAATATAGTAATGTGATTTTAACTGATGCGAGTAATGAAATTATCACTGCTGCCCATCAAGTTAGTCAGCAACAATCTAGTGTTCGTCCAATTCAAACTGGACAAAATTACGAAACACCACCGAAATTGACGGGAAAAGTCCCCAATTTAAGCGAATCTGGGGAACGTTGGCAAGAACGGGTAAGTTTAGTCCCCGGAGGAATTAAACGCCAGTTACTCAAAAGTTATAGTGGGTTAAGTTCGGCTTTGTTAGATACGATGCTGTTAGCAGCAAATATCATCCCAGATACGAATACTGATGAACTTACTCCTCAAGATTGGCAAAATTTATTTCAACGCTGGCAAGAATGGTTACAAGCTTTAGATTCAGGTAAATTCCAACCGGCTTGGACAGAGAAGGGATATACGGTGATGGGTTGGGGTGGAGTTGCACCCACAAAAAATATCCAAGAGTTACTTTACCGTTATTATTCTGATCAACTAAATGAACAGTTATTTGGGCAACTGCGTCATCAGTTAAGTCAGAAATTGTTGAATATTTTGGGTAAATTAAGGATTAAAGCGAAAACTTTTAGCGATCGCCTGCAACAATCAGATCAAGCTGAAGAATATCGTCAAAAAGCTGACCTATTAATGGCAAACCTGCACCATTGGCAACCAGGAATGCAGGAAATGATTTTACCAGATTTTGAAACTGAACAGCCAATTGCGATCGCTCTTTTGCCCGATAAAAACGCCGTCCAAAATGCCCAAAAGCTTTATAAACAGCACCAAAAACTCAAACGCGCCCGTGCTGCCGTTGAACCGCTATTGTTTTCAGTCCAAGCAGAAATTAACTATCTTGAACAAGTAGAAGCGGCAATTTCACAAATAGACAAATACCAAAATCCAGAAGATTTACAGGCTTTAGAAGAAATTCGGGATGAACTAATTGGGCAAAAATATCTAGAAGACCTAGAATACCGCAGTCGTAACAGCAACGACACCCCTGGCACTAATTTTCATCGTTACCGCAGTCCGAGTGGCTTTGAAGTCCTCATTGGTCGCAACAATATTCAAAATGATCAACTGACATTCCGTGTCGCTGGGGACTATGATTTGTGGTTTCACGCCCAAGAAATACCAGGGAGTCATGTCCTCCTGCGTCTAGAACCAGGTACAGTGGCAGAAGAAGCTGATTTACAATTTACAGCCAATCTAGCAAGTTATTTCAGTTGCGCCCGTCAAAGTGATCAAGTACCAGTAGTTTACACCCAACTCAAGCACGTCTACAAACCCAAAGGCGCAAAACCAGGACTTGTGGTTTATAAACAAGAAACGATTATTTGGGGAAAACCGCAATTGGTCATTAGTCATTAGTCAGTGGTCAGTTGTCATTGGGAAAATTCTTTCTCCCCCCCCTACTTCCTCTACTTCCTCTACTTCCTCTACTTCCCCTACTTCCTCTACTTCCCCCACTTCCCCTGTTCCCTCTTTCCTCGAATAGAAAAGCTACTCACCGGAAGACAGATATTTTTTGAGATATTTTCATGAAAAAATTGTACTGCCTGTTACAATCTTGTTAAGAAAAGTTGCCCGTTGAATTTTGGGAACGCGCAATTTGGTTTTGACTCTACTGAGAAGACAACTCGAACAACGTTTTTTTATAGACCAGCCCTGTGGGAGGGGTTGGTCTTTTTGTTGTCATTCTCAAAATCACATTAATCACACTCATCACAAAAATCACAGTTCAGACATCTTTCCCCAAAGGAAACAGAAACAACATCTGAACTATGATTTGTGAGATTTATCTGATTGCTATGATTAGAAACTGAAAGTAGTTCTCAAAGCACCAATCACTAAATTACCATTGCTATCATCGTGATTTGGGGCTGTTAACCAAATTACAGCAGGAGTAATGGTGATATTGTCACTGACTTTGTATTGATAAAATCCTTCAATGTGATAGGAAGTATTTGGATCTTTTTCAACTCCAACAACGTTAGAACTTGTGACCTTTGGTTCCATACCAACTATGATACCAGCCAAATTACCTTTTTTACCCAAATCAGGGAATCCAAGGGTAACAGCATAGTTAAAAGTATCCACCTCTCCCTTTGTACCCGTCAAAAGTTGACTGTTAGTATATCCAGCCCAACCACCGAGAACAAATTTCTGACTAATACCTAAAGATGCTTGAACACCGTAGGAATTACTAGAAAAAGCTTCACCACCAAAATTAGATGTTGCGTTATTACTACCTGTGAGTAGTGGCTGTTTGTAGGAATTGATATAAGTTAAACCAAGAGAAATGCGATCGCTTGGCTTGACAGTTAACTGCGCTAAAGCACCATAATTCCCATCAAATAGACCGTTGCCAGCAGTGGGGTTATTAGCTGTACTACTTAAATAGCCTAAACTTAGGCCTATTTTATCGCCGAACTGATGGTTAACTGCTATGCCTTTATCACCCAGTTGTCCATAAATCGGGTTTCTGGTCCCAAAAGTAGACACAGCCCCAAACCCACCATCACCATCAAATAGATTGACTGTACTGGTAACATCGTCCGCTGCACCAGCATTAGCAATTAATTTGACTTGGGTATTCTTGCCCAGAGGGAAAGCATAGTACAAGGCATTTATGGACACACTTGTAGTGCCACTAACACCAATAGGATTGGCAAAAAATAAGTTGCCTTCTGTAGTGTTAATATCCGTGTTGTTAATATTATTAGCCTCGATTCTGGTAAACAGTGTGTCTTTGCCTGTAAAACTACTTACCAATTCAATCCGCGCCCTTGAACCTAAAGTAGTGTTTTTACCAGGAGTCTCCGCACCATCGACTCTTTTATTTGTCAAAACATCACTAACAACTGCCACAACTTGACCTTGTAGCTTAGTGGTGGTAGAAAATTGATTAGCTTCCAATTCAGCAGTTTTAGCTTCTACTGCATCTACACGCCCCCGGAGAGTGACTAATTCTGCGGAAAATTCCTCTTGCAATTTTTGGATTGTTGCTAAGTCTTGTTTTGTCGTCAAATCAGCGGTAGCAGTAGCAATTAATTCATTTACTCGATCTAAACAAGCATTCAAACCGGCTGCAAATTCGTATCGTGACAACGCCCGATTACCCCGAAAAGTGCCATTGGGATAACCCGCAATACATCCATAGCGTTCTACCAATGATTGTAATGCCTGAAATGCCCAATCATTAGGTTGAACATCGGATAACTGAGATACGGAGGTAACTTGAGATACTTCCTGTTCCTGGATATTATTAACTTGTGGTTCTGAATTATTGGTTGGTAATGTTTCTGCCCATGCACCAGAACTCATACATAGCATGGAACTGATCACACTAGAACTGGTAATTAAATACGTCCAAAATTTCTGCATTTTTCCTCACACCCGTGTTTAAAGTTGATAATGCGATACTGAAGTTAGTAAAGCTATTAATAATTACTAATCAATATAATACAGTTCTCAGTAAATTTCTCACAATAAAAAGTTAAGAAATCTTTATGAACTGGAAACATTCTCAGTATACAGCAGTGTTACCGGAAATTTCTAAATATTCTGTAATTCTTGATACAGTAGCATTTTTCCGATAATTTATATGAGAATGGATCTCATTATGAGATATAATCCCAATGAAGTTTTATTGTCAACCCCAAACCATGAGAAGTTCTAGAGAAGTCAAAATAGATAGAAAAACCAGAAGTTTCTTACCTCTGATTACTTTAATAATTTTGTCAGTAGTTTATGGATGTAACAATACTAACAGTGCTGAGGTTGTAAAGACGGAACAAACACCAGTCCAAAGATCACCAAAAACTAAGGTAGTGACAACATTTTTGCCAGTTTATTTGTTTACTAAAGCAGTAGCTGGAGATGTAGCAGATGTAGAAATATTAGTTAAGCCCGGTACGGAAATACACGAATACCAAGGGACACCAGCTAATGTAAAAGCGATCGCTACAGCTAAGATACTAGTCAAAAATGGTTTAGGCTTAGAGGAGTTTTTAGCAGATACAATTAAAAATGCTGGAAATTCTCAATTAATGGAAATTGATGCGAGTAAAGGTATTCCAGCTATTAATAAAACTTCCCCCATAGATAAAACAGCAACGGGAGAACATGATCATGATCACGAACACCAATTAGGAAATCCTCATGTTTGGTTAGATCCAGTTTTAGCAAAACAGCAAATCATCAATATTCGAGATGGTTTAATTATCGCAGATCCGGTCAATAAAGCCAACTATCAGACCAATGCAGCGGCTTATGTTCAGAAATTAGATAATTTAAATAATGAATTTCAACAAACTATTAAACAAACACCAAACTGCACCTTTATCACCTTTCATGATGCCTTTCCCTATCTTGCCAAACGTTATAATATTAAACAATTAGCAGTGGTAGAAATTCCTGAAAAGCAACTTTCCCCAACAGATGTCCAAAAAGTGGTGAATACAGTCAAAAAATACAGAGTAAAAGCCCTATTTAGCGAACCAGGATTAGATAACAAATTACTGACAAGTATTTCTCAAGATTTGGGGTTAACTGTGCGGACTTTAGATTCTTTAGAAACTGGTGATACCAATCCAGAGTATTATTTTAAAGCAATGAAAGCTAATTTGGAGAGTTTAGTCGCTGGATGCAAGTAACGTAGGGGTTTAGCAATGCTCATTGGTGTCAACTTAACGTTAAACGGGCGGTTAGAAACCGCGTCTACACAGGCAAAACCCACCTGCGTGGGTTTCAAATCCTTGATTTTTCCTTAGTCCGCGCAGGCGGACTTTGTTTGTGTAGCCGTGAATTCCATTCGCCAGGGCTTAAGTTGACTACTCCTGAATCCTTCTTTTTTTCTGACTTCTGACTCCTGCTATATCACTATAAATTATTGGCATCTTAAATCCTAACTTCCATGACTGACGAACAAGCAGAATTTACATTACCAATATTAAAAGTTTCTGGGTTAATAGTCTACCAAGGCAGCTATTTAGCTGTGCGAGATGTTTCCTTTGAATTATTAGCAGGAACAGATACAGCAATAGTTGGTCCGAATGGGGCTGGGAAAAGTACCTTAATCAAAGCTATTTTAGATTTAATTCCCCGCAGTGCTGGAACAATTGAAGTTTTTGGTCGCCCAATTTCTAGACTAGGAAATTTGCGGAATCAGTTGGGATATATGCCACAAAACTTTATTTTTGATCGCAGTTTTCCAATTTCGGTTAGTGAATTGGTAGCTTTAGGAATAGGTAATAGGAAATATTCATTGTTCTCGAAATTTTGGCAACAAAAACGGGAAACATCAGTAGCAGTCACCGCAGCTTTACACCGTACTGATGCTTATCGCTTCCGAAATCAAGCTATTGGCACTCTTAGCGGTGGTCAATTGAAACGGGTATTATTGGCTTATTGTTTGGTAACACGGCGAAAATTGTTAGTATTGGATGAAGCTTTTGCAGGGGTAGATGTGCAAGGAACAACGGATTTTTATGCTTTGTTAAACGAATTAAAACGAGAAGAGAATTGGACAGTGTTGCAAGTTTCCCATGATATTGATATGGTAAGCCGTCATTGCGATCGCGTCATCTGTCTCAATCAAACTCTTGTCTGTTCCGGTAAACCGGAAATAGCCCTTTCCCCAAAAAATCTTCTAGCTACTTATGGTCCTGGTTTTAGTCGCTATGAACATCATCATTAGGGAATTGGTAATTGGTAATTGGTAATTGGTAATTGGTAATTGGTAATAAACTTTTCTTCTTCCTCCTGACTCCTGACTCCTGACTCCTGACTCCTAACTTCTGACTCCTGACTCCTGACTCCTCTTAATATGACCATTAACTATCATGACTTGGTGAATTTATTACAATTTCCTTTTATGCAGCGTGCCATTATGGGTGCTGTGTTAATGGGCATTTTAGGCGGTTTATTGGGTAGTTTCGTTACCTTACGGCAATTATCTTTTTTTAGTCATGCCGTTGGTCATGCAGCCCTGGTAGGTGTGGCGTTAGGCGTGCTACTCAACACTAATCCTACTTGGATGTTACTCCCGTTTACCTTAATCTTTGGAGTTGTTGTTCTCTACCTAATTGATAAAACTGATTTAGCCAGTGATAGCGTTCTCAGCATAGTGCTATCTGGGGCACTAGCGATCGGTGTAATTCTCACCAGTTTTATTAAAGGATATCGCGGTAACTTAATGGGCGTGCTATTTGGCGATATTTTAGCCATAGATAACACAGATTTAATATTGACGCTATTGGTGCTTGTTGGTAGCAGCGTTTTTTTATTATCAACCCTGCCACAACAGATTTTATTAACTCTTAATCCCGACGTTGCTCAAGTCCAAGGCATACCTGTACAATTATATCGCTACGGGTTCGTTGTTTTACTTTCCCTCGCCGTAGCTGTAGCAATTAAAGCCGTTGGTGTTTTATTAGTAAATGCGTTTTTGGTAATTCCGGCTGCTACAGCCAAACTCATGAGTCACCATTTCAGCCGCTTTCTAATTCTATCGGTGGTTGTCGGTTCTAGCAGTAGTATCGCGGGAATGATGGTTTCTGGCTTGTTTAACCTAGCATCTGGACCAAGTATTGTTTTTGTGCAGTTTTTGGTATTTGTGGCTGTATTTAGCTGGGTGAAGTTGACAATGAAGGTCGGCTAAAATTCTTTTGAATAACCCCTTGACTAATCTTTTTTATCATGCTAGATTTATTGACGGTGGTGAATAAAAAAGCCCCACGCCGGGATAGCTCAGTTGGTAGAGCAGAGGACTGAAAATCCTCGTGTCACGAGTTCAAGTCTCGTTCCTGGCATCATATCTAAACACTGGTGAGATTTAAACTTTTGCCAAATGACAAAGAACCCAGATGTGCAGGGGTAAAGCAAAAGCTTAATGGTGTCAACTTAAGCCCTGGCGAATGGAATTCACGGCTACACAAACAAAGTCCGCCTGCGCGGACTAAGGAAAAATCAAGGATTGAAACCCACGCAGGTGGGTTTTGCCTGTGTAGACGCGGTTTTTAACCGCCCGTTTTACTATCCCGCAAAGAACTCAAGTCATCTTATTCCCAGTCTCTGACTGGGAATGAATTCTAGAAGGCTCTGCCTTCAATAATATTAGAGGCAGAGCCTCATCAACTGTATTCCTAGTCAGAGACTAGGAACGAGGTGTGGTAGGGATTTGAGCTTAAGTTGACACCAATGAAGCTCTTGCTTTACTCCTACACATCTGGGTTCTTTGTCATTTGGCAAAAGTTTAAATCTCACCCGTGTTTAGTATAACTGGATTACTTGCTGATAATTTTAGTGACTTTTATCATAGCAAACAACCTAATCCGCCCAATCTTTTAATCCCTATAATCCGCGATTCTGACTTTGTCGGAGGCACATCGCCGGATTCGTTAAGAATTGTAAAACCATAAGAATGTAAGGATTAAAATGTCATGAAACCTTAAAATGAAAATTGCTGTGATCTGAACTAGCGATCGCCATGATTAATATTATTATAGATTAGGCTGGTTTTAGAGAACTCCTTGCAGCAGCGCTGAGGCGATCGCTTTTCACCAAACTTCCGTACCTCAAGGAATTTTTGTGATTAAATTCCATAAATTAGCTCATTGCGGATAAAATAGAGCTAATTGAGCGGTCAGTGCATCACCATAAATGACTAAAAACCCATTTGATCAATTTTCCAAACAGTTATTTGCAGAATTTCTATCCTCCTTGGGTGAGGTGCGAATAAATTATGAAATACCTGGAGAACCCAGATTTGTTGATATTTGGTTTACACCATCTACTCAACAGCATCAGTCAGAAAATTTAGGTATTTTAAATAAAATTGCTGTAACCAGTTGTTTGTTAGAACCCTTTCGCAAGCAACCAACAGAAAGAGAAATCCGCAGTTGTTTAGCCAAACTATTCCACCTAGAAGCAGATTTACAACGTCAAGCCAAACGAGATAAAAAAAGTATTTCTGACCATGAACTACCAAGGTTGTGGATTATTGCTACTTCTTGTTCTCATAAACTGCTGAATAAATTTATGGCCACTGAGGATGAAAACTGGCTGCCAGGTATTTACTTTCCGTCACAATTACTGCTGACTGGAGTAATTGCCATTGATAAGTTAGCGAATACTCCAGAAACTCTCTGGTTGAGGATTTTAGGTAAAGGAATAATTCAACAAGCTGCAATTAATGAAGTAATTGCTTTACCCGAAGATGATAGAAAACGCTATACTATTTTAAAGTTATTAGGGACTTGGAAAATTACTATGGAAATAAGCAATGAGATTGATGTTGAAGATAGGGAACTAATAATGAATTTGACACCAGCTTATTTAGAGTGGGAACGGATAACGGAACTTCGTGGTTTAGAGCGCGGTAAGGAAATAGGCAAGGAAATAGGTAAGGAAATAGGCAAGGAAATAGGTAAGGAAATAGGTAAGGAAGAGGAAAGACGGCAAATAGTAGAAAACCTGCTTTTAGCGCGATTTGGCTTTATAGACGAGCAATTAGCGGCAGTTGTTAAGCCTATATTAAATTTAACACCTCACGAATATACTACCTTGCTGTTGCAGTTGTCTAGTTTATCTCGTGAGCAGTTGTTATCCCGATTTCAATAGCAAACTGCTTGCAGCGCTGACGCGATCGCTATGAGTAGTATTTTTAGAAAAGGCAAGTATAGATTAGTATGGCTGGTTTTAGCGATCGCCCTTGGTTTATCTACTACAATTCCTGTGAGGATAGCGATTGCTTTTCACGAAACTTCCTTACCCCAGGTAATTTTTGTGTTGAGGGGTGATTCTCAAAGAATGGAATTTGTCGCCCAGTTTTGGCGATCGCACAAAGATTTTCATTTTCTGGTAAAGATTTCTAAGTATAATGGGTGACGAGAACATTTTGGATCATTACAGTCAAAACGGCTTAATCATTTTTTGTGATTAAATTCCATAGCGAACTACTTGCAGCAGCGTTTCGCAATCGCTCATTTTCTTCAAGCTGGGTTTAAAATGGAGTGAATTTACACCCATGATTCCAAGGGAAAAGGCTGTACTTGATGAATACGCCTAAGAGGGTGTTTGAAAAGTTATGGTTGATGTATCAAATATTTTTTACCCCACCCTAACCCTCCCCTTGTAAAGGGGAGGGAACTGGATTTTTATTGTTTCCCCCCTTTACAAGGGGAAAGGGGGGTAGCAATGTGATGAAAATTACGGAATACCACTTTCCAAACATCCTCTAAAATCGCTATCAGCAGAAACGAGAGTGAGATTGTGTTGAATTGCTGTTGCTGCTATCCAAAGATCATGATCGCTAAATCCCAAATTTTCAATGCTAAAATTACGACGTTTGCTTTTCTCTTGGGGAGCAAAATAATTAAAAACCGATGATTTTAGACGACTGTAAATAATGGCAGTTTCTTCATCAATAAAATATAAATCAACGTCGGACAAAAAAACCTGAACTGCACCTAAATTTTGAGATTTTAGTGCTGATTTTTCTGTCATATATAGCAGTTCTGCATAAGTGATAATGCTAATGCCAATGGTAACAGAGGAGGAAGATTTTAAGGTATCGGTAACTTGAGGATTACCATTAATAATGTAGCTACAGTGATTAGTATCTAGCAAATAAGACATAGTGACAAAAATTAAAACTGCGTTTGAGAACGAGTTTCTTCAACTAAACGCAGACAATCTTCCAAATCATCACCATGCCAAGTTCCAGTATAATGTAGTAAATCACCTGCTTTTTTACCTCGCTTAATGGGAGAAATACGACGTAATGGGCGTTGATTTACGGTGTTTTTTTCCTGAATAGAGTCGATAAAATCACTAACTAAGGAAAGCTGTTCTGGTGCTAGTTGGGATATCTGTTGTTCAACTTTTTGATGTAGTTCTAAATAAGTCATGTTTACCTCGTTTTTATAGAAAGACAAAATACTTGATTGATTCTATTTTATAGAGATATCCGGTAAGCGTAAAACTCAGTGTCTTTAGACCTGAGATATAAGCGACTCGTGCGGTAATAAAGCGCATAGAGTTTTTCTTTTTATAAAGATTGGTTAAAATGAGCAAAGGTTTATCGCCTTTGTATTTGATGATGTTATACTATTCACAACAGGAATGGTAATCAACCTGTATAAAAACCTAACTGCCTAACGGCAATCTGTACCTTGACAATTGAGGATATAGGGTTCTATTCCATAGTTTTAGTTTCCTACCCAGGAATAGGTAAAATCTTCATGGGAGCTAGACAACACAGAATTTAAACTCAAGCAAAATTTGCAGTAATGCAACTACCTTCGGGCAGAGGGAAAGTTAACGCTTGGGGAGAGAACCACCTCTGGCTTAGATACCGCAAGGGTTCTAAGTTAAGTGGACTCGTTGAACCAAGAATCTCAGCGGCTTTAGCCCTGAGAGTGTCAACTCATAGCCATACCTTCGGTGCGCTTCGCTATCCCACTCCCAAAATCATCCTACAAGCGATTACTAGGTCGCGCTTCGCTATCGCTCTTGCAAAAATCGCACAAACAAGGATAGCGAACTGCTTGCAGCGGTGCTTACGCGATCGCTTTTCACCAAACTGCCGTACCTCAGGCAATTTTCGTGTTACGTAGTGATTCTACTTGGGTGAAATACTATCTGTAAATAATACCAGAAGTATCTTACTCACGGTCAAATTCACTTGGCAATTTTTGAATAACGAAGTCTAGAACTAAAGTAGCCATCTCCAATGCCTCCTCAGCTTCGGATCTTTCCGGCTCAATTACATCCCCTGGATATCGAAATTCTGTTGCATAAGGGGTCAAAGTATCCGCTATATCTTTTAAATCATGAAACCCAGGTTCAAACAATGAACAGATATCTAACAAAACATCCAAATCATGGGTTTTTTTGACTACCTGCTCTTGATATGTCAAATAAGCCTTTAATGCTTTTTCGGCAGCCTGTTGACAATGGTAAACAACAGCATCCAACAGAGATTCTTCATTATTAATAAGTAACACATACGCAGCCTTTAAATCTCGCTGGCTCTTGATTAACCACTGTCTAGTTTCTGCAAATTTTGCGTTATCCATACAGGAGTTTACCCTGACGTATTACTTGATTGACTAGTGAGTTGGCTACACTAGCCTTGAGTTCAACTTCTGAGCGGGTCATCACCAGAATATCTTTTGGAATACCAATACCACGCAAAGCTTTGTATGCCTGACGCGCTCGACGATAGCGTGGTTCATCTGATTTTGAGATAATCACCAATAAATCAATATCGCTATCCTCGGTCGGTTCACCGTAAGCATAAGAGCCGAACAAAAAAATCTGTTCTGGTTCGAGCGCGCTCACCAGTCGGTTAGTAATTTCATTTAGAAAGTGAGTGCTTAAATGCTTGGCAGCCATAAAATTTAACTTATTCTAATACTTTCTCTAAAATACACTAAATAAGATGGGGCAATGAACTTTTGCAAAATTTTGAACAACCAAAGCGATCGCCATGATTAATATTAGTATAGATGAGGCTGGTTTTAGAGAATTCCTTGCAGCAGCACTGAAGCGATCGCTATGAGTAGTATTTTTAGAAAGGGCAAGTATAGATTAGTATGGCTGGTTTTAGCGATCGCCCTTGGCTTATCTACTATAATTTCTGTGAGAATAGCGATCGCGTAAGCGCTGCTGCAAGCAGTTCGCTACTATTGTCCTTAGTAGTCAAGGGATTGTGGTTACACCTCTTGCTGTACCTTCAGCCTGTGACAAGTCAGAATCTCTGATGCGGGTCTGAAGATAAACTATCTAAAAACTGACTCGGTGTAACAATCAAGATATCTCGAAAAGGATGCAGTTCTAATAAGTCTTTGTCTCCTGTGATAATATGAGTGGCATTTCCAGAAATGGCTAATTCTAAGAATTTATTATCTTTAGGATCTCGACAAATATCAATTGTTTCATTAATTGTGATTAATTCTGTTTCTCTAGCTAAACTGGCTAAAAAGTCTTCACGAATTTTTCTCGATAGATAGCGGTCAAATTTTGGACGACTGAGTACATCAATTAATTCTGATAAAATTTCCACAGAAATTAAGATTACTCCGTTTTGTTTGGCTTCTCTAAGAGCTTGCATTGTGGTAGATTTAGAGAAGATTAATGCACTGACAATTACATTTGTATCAATTACGATACGGTTAGTTTTCATCCTTGAGAATAGATTCTAAAATTTCCGGGGTCATTCCCTTAGCAATGGCTTGTTGACTCGCTTCTTCCATGATATCTAAGAGTGGTTTTTGACTGACTGCTTTTTGTAGCATTATGTTGAGAAATATTTGGATTTTTTGCTGTTTTTCTGGTTCTGCTTCTCGGTACGCTTTGGCAATTTCTGGGTCAACTTGAATGGTAATGTTTTCCATGATAAGTTACAAGTTAATTAGTCTAGTTTTATTATAGCGATCGCCAGTTATTTCTGTTTTACACTATCCTGAATTATCTTAATCTCCTCTTCTGTTAACCTATACAATTTGTACACTATAGGGTGTGTTGGCTAGTGTTAAGGATGTTTTAGATGAGATGCAAGCACAGGGAATGAGAATTTCAGACCGGCTGTATGTGCAGGTTTTGACTTTAGCACAGGAAAGGAAAGTTTGAGGATAGGTAAAGTAATTTATCTCGTGAGCAGTTGTTAGTGAGATTTCAATGGCGAACTGCTGACGCGATCGCTATGAGTAGTATTTTTAAAAAAGGCAAGTATAGATTAGTATGGCTGGTTTTAGCGATCGCCCTTGGTTTATCTACTATAATTCCTGTGAGGATAGCGATTGCTTTTCACAAAACTTCCTTACCCCAGGTAATTTTTGTGTTGAGGGGTGATTATAAAAGAATGGAATTCGCCGCCCAGTTTTGGCGATCGCACAAAGACTTAGATATTTGGGTTTCTGATTGTGACTCTCACCTGAATTAATTATAATCGCCGCATTTTTCAACGGTTTGGTGTTCCTAATCACCAATTGCGGTTTGATGGCATATTTACAGATACAGTAACTAAATTTACATCTATGGCGAATTTACTGCATTGAATATTTTAAAAATCCCTAAATCAATTAATTTTGTAGGGGGCAAACCCCCTGTGGTTGCCCATAAATCGGGGTAGGCACGGGGGCGCTACCCTTACGACCCCTACATTAAATCCAAAGGTCAAAAGCGATAGCGAAGCGCTGCTGCAAGCAGTTAGTTGCTATTGTCCTTGGTAGTGAAGGGATTGTAGTTACACCTATTGCTGTACCTTCATTGGGATATAGGTCAGAATTTTTACTTAAAATGTACTTCTATTTTTTTCACATACCATCATACCATCAATATTTACAAGAAGTTAACTGTTTACTAATTCCTTCAGGTCATGATCTACCATTAGTTCTACCAATTGTTCAAAGGAATATTCAGGTTTCCAACCTAATTGGTTGTGAATTTTATCAATATTACCCACTAATTGCACTGGTCGGTAAAAGGACGGATCAACTACTACATAATCTTGCCAGTTTAACCGAACAAAGTTAAAAGCACACTCTACCAATTCCTTAACTGAGTGGGTTTCACCACTAGCAATAATATAATCATCAGGCTGCTGTTGCTGTAACATCAACCACATAGCGTGTACAGCATCTTTGGCGTAGCACCAATCACGATGGGCATCTAAATTTCCCAATTTTAATTGATTAGCTAATCCCAGCTTAATCATGGCCGCAGTTCGGGTGATTTTACGAAATACAAATTCTGCACCACGTCGGGGTGATTCGTGAGTATATGTAATACCGCAGCAAGTGTAAAGGTTATATTGTTGGCGATAATTGATAGTCATCCAATGGGCATATGCCTTGGCGACACCGTAGGGATTGCGGGGGCGGAAGGCAGTAAGCTCGTTTTGGGGAGATACGTCAGGCTGACCAAAAACTTCACTGCTGGAGGCTTGGTAAAATCTCGCATCAGATTTACAACGACGAATGGATTCTAAGAGACGAGAAACACCCAAAGCAGTGTATTCCGCAGTGAGAGATGGTTGTGTCCAGGATGTAGGAATATAGCTTTGAGAAGCCAGGTTATAAATTTCGTCGGGTTGGGATTCTGTAATCACATCCATGAGTGAGGATTGATCTAGGAGATCACCAGAAAGAATTTCAACAGTACCACTGAGGTGATTAATCCGTTCAAGGTTTCCAGAACTGGAACGACGGACTAAGCCAAATACTTGGTATCCTTTGGATAGGAGGAGTTCGGCAAGATATGAGCCATCTTGACCCGTTAATCCGGTGATTAGCGCTTTTTTAGTCATTTTTTATAATAAAGTATTGACGTATTTACAGATTCCTCGATGAGAAAAATGTTTGAAGCTTTTTTTTAGGTTTTGTGGAAAAAACTTGTTATCATCGCCAGCCTCAACGTAGATTAGTTTTATCCTTGAGAGAATATCTAGATCTATTGAGTTTATTGCTATCTCTTCCAAACCTTCAATATCCATTTTGAGAATATCAATAAATTTATGAGAATCCAGAACTTGTGATAGTGCGAAATTAATATCGATAGTCTGAACTGTTATTTGAGATTCACTTTTGACTCCGATTCCTCCATATCTACCTGAATTTTCTACTCCCATCTGAGTTGTACCATTTATGTTACTTATAGCAAGCTTCTGATTGAAAGCTCTATCCTTAAATTTACTTATGTTGTTTTGAAGTTGATCATAGAGTTTAGATACTGGTTCAAAACCATACACAATATTGCTATTATTCCTAGATAAAAAATATAGTTGGGAGACACCAATATTTGAGCCGAGATCAACAATTACTTTAGGTTGGTTGTCTGTATAATAAATTTCCCAACAAAATATTTCATTAATGGTGAATGTGTCTAAGGAGTTCAATATCTCTATTGAATTAACTCCAATTGGAGTTTGGAGACGCACTATATGTGGATAATTACCTTTTTGGAGAATATAGCCTTGCAGAAAGTCCTGGATAGGATTTACGTATACAAAAGGTGCTTTTATAACTGATAGATAATTTCTGTAGTCAAATAATGCTCTAAAAACTCTACTCAATGATCGTAACTGTTCACACTCCCCCACTAAAAAGGAATTAGGAAGTAACAGGGATAGGAG
>NZ_VIKX01000185.1 GCF_009711935.1 Dolichospermum sp. UHCC 0259
CTTCTACCTACCCTATAAACTCTCGAAAGTGGGGGGAGAGTGAAAAACTACGATCAAGAAAGGATAGTGCAACATAACCCTAATTGTCGGACTATTAGGTTAACAGCAGGCCCGGTGGAATTTGTGCCAAGAGATCAGGGTTTTCAATATTTGCCAGATTTCGTCTTTCAGTTACTAGAATTTCAAAAAGAATCTGGGATTAAGTATGATTTAGTGCATACTAATTATTGGTTATCAAGTTGGGTAGGAATGGAACTAAAGAAAAGACAAGGAACTAAACAGGTTCATACTTACCATTCTTTAGGGGTGATTAAATATAACACCATAGAAAATATTCCTTTGGTGGCAAGTCAACGTTTAATAGTAGAAAAACAAGTATTGGAAACAGCGGAAAGAATTGTTGCCACCAGTCCCCAAGAACAGGAACATATGCGATCGCTTGTTTCCAAAAAAGGCAAAATTGATATTATTCCCTGTGGGACAGATATTCAACAGTTTGGTTCAGTGGAAAGAGAAGCCGCCAGAGCTACTTTAGGAATTGATCCAGAAGCTAAAGTAGTGTTATATGTAGGTAGATTCGACCCCCGCAAAGGCATAGAAACCTTGATCAGGGCAATGCGGGAATCTAAGTTTTACGAATCCAAACAATTGCAGTTGATTATTGGTGGTGGTTGTACACCGGGAAATAGTGATGAAAAAGAACGCGATCGCCTCACCGGAATTGTCAACGAGTTAGAAATGGGTGAATGCACCTCTTTTCCCGGTTGTCTGAGTCGGCATATATTACCAGCTTATTTTGCTGCTGCTGATGTTTGTGTTGTTCCCAGCCACTATGAACCCTTTGGGTTAGTAGCTATCGAAGCTATGGCCTGCGGTACACCTGTAGTCGCTAGTGATGTCGGTGGATTACAATTCACTGTTGTTAATGAAGAAACTGGTTTATTAGTGCCGCCGCAAAATGTCCCAGCTTTTAACCACGCTATTGATCGGATTCTTGGCAATCCTGTATGGCAACAAGAACTAGGAAAAGCTGCTAAAAAGCGTGTTATCAATAAATTTAGCTGGCATGGTGTAGCGAGTCAGTTAGATGAACTCTATACCCAACTGTTGCAACAATCTGTTAAAGAACCCGCATTAGCAATTAAATAGGGAATAGAGGAGAGGCAGGGGTCAGGGGGAATATTTATTCCTAATGACAACTGACAATCCGTGCATAGTTGTAAGATAGGAAAGCATCAATTGACACTCTCAGCGGATCAAGCCTGAGAGACTCTTGGTTCACGGAAACCACTTAATTTAGATTCCTTGCCTTCTCTAAGGGATATACAAAAAATAAAATCCCCAATTAACGATTCAGAAATTATATGAATAATAGTCAATTAATGAAATTAAATAATATAAACCGAATATTTTTCACAATTAACAAATTGTTTTTGAATATTGTTAACCTCCTCCCCTAATGAGGAAGAGGCTGATTAAAAAAGCAGTTAAAAAAAGCTCATTTCATTAATATGGCCAAGTCCAATCGCGGATTTCTGGCATATCTTCACCGTGTTTCTGGATATATTGCTTATGTTCAATTAGCTTATCTTGTAATTGTTGTTTTACATAAGCTGCTTTAGAACCTAACTTTGGTACACGGTCAATTACATCCATAACCAAGTGAAATCTATCTAAATCATTCATCACCACCATATCAAAAGGTGTGGTTGTTGTTCCCTCTTCTTTATAACCACGCACATGAATATTCTGATGGTTTGTATGCCGATAGGTGAGACGATGAATTAACCAAGGATAACCGTGAAAAGCAAAGATAACAGGTTTATCTGTTGTGAAAATTGTATCAAAATCCTTACTACTTAAACCGTGAGGATGTTCACTTTGTGGTTGTAGTGTCATTAAATTCACAACATTGACAACCCGCACTTTTAAGTCTGGGAAATTCTGTCTTAAAATATCCACAGCAGCTAAAGTTTCCAAAGTAGGAACATCTCCAGCACAAGCCATAACTACATCAGTTTCACCGTTTTGGTCACTACTTGCCCATTCCCAAATTCCTAAACCTTTCGTACAATGTTTAATTGCCGAATCCATGTCTAAATATTGTAAGGCTGGTTGTTTACCCGCCACAATCACATTGACATAATTCCGACTTCTTAAACAATGGTCGGTTACTGATAGCAAAGTATTAGCATCAGGTGGCAGATAAACACGAATAATTTCGGCTTTTTTGTTAATTACATGATCAATAAAACCAGGATCTTGGTGAGAGAAACCATTATGATCTTGTCGCCAAACGTGGGAAGTGAGAAGATAATTTAAAGATGCAATTGGTCTTCTCCAAGTAATATGACGAGTTGTTTTCAACCATTTGGCGTGTTGGTTGAACATCGAATCAATGATGTGAATAAAAGCTTCATAACAGGAGAAGAAACCATGACGACCTGTTAATAAATAGCCTTCTAACCATCCTTGACAATTGGTTTCGCTGAGGATTTCCATTACCCGACCGTCGGGTGATAAATGGTCATCTTCCGGGAGAATTTCCGCATCCCAAGCGCGGTTTGTCACTTCAAAGACAGGATCTAAACGATTAGATGCGGTTTCGTCAGGACCAAAAACGCGGAAGTTACGGCTTTCGTCGTTCAGTTTCATAATGTCGCGCAGAAACTTACCAGTAACTTTGGTAGCTTCGGCGTTAACTGTTCCTGGTTTGGGTACTTCTACCGCATAGTTGCAGAAATCAGGCATTTTCAAATCACGCAGCAAAATTCCGCCGTTAGCGTGGGGGTTGTCTCCCATGCGACGCTGACCTTTAGGGGCTAATTCTGCGAGTTCGGGAAGGAGTTGACCATTGGTGTCGAAAAGTTCTTCCGGTTTGTAACTTTTTAGCCAATCTTCCAGCAATTGCAGATGTTCCGGTTTACCAGCTATATCACTAAAAGGGACTTGGTGCGATCGCCAATAATCCTCTGTTTTCTTCCCGTCCACTTCCTTGGGACCGGTCCAACCTTTAGGAGTCCGTAAAACAATCATCGGCCATTGCGGTCTTTCTTTGAAACCATGTACCCGCGCTTCTCTTTGGATACCTTGAATTTCGGGGATAATTGTATCTAATACTGCTGCCATTTTTTGGTGAACTTCCGCCGGATCAGAGCCTTCAACAAAGTAAGGTTTATAGCCATAGCCGATAAATAGGCTTTCTAACTCCTCATGGGGTATCCGTGCTAATACTGTGGGGTTGGCAATTTTGTAACCGTTCAAATGCAGAATTGGTAAAACCGCACCATCAGTAACCGGGTTAATAAATTTGTTAGAATGCCAGCTAGTTGCCAAAGGCCCAGTTTCCGCTTCTCCGTCACCCACAACCGCCGCAACTATCAAATCAGGGTTATCAAATACCGCCCCGTAAGCGTGAACTAAAGCATAACCTAATTCTCCCCCCTCATGGATAGAACCAGGGGTTTCCGGGGCGACGTGGCTGGGAATACCACCAGGAAAGGAAAATTGCTTAAATAGTTTTTGCATCCCTTCCGCATCTTGAGAGATGTTAGGGTAATATTCGCTATATGTTCCTTCCAAGTAGGTATTGGCAACAAGTCCGGGTCCACCATGTCCAGGACCAGCTATGTAAATTGCATTGAGGTCGTATTTTTTGATAACTCTGTTGAAGTGGGCGTAAATCAAATTTAGCCCTGGAGTAGTTCCCCAATGTCCTAAAAGTCGGGGTTTGACGTGTTCTTGTTTGAGGGGTTCTCTGAGTAAGGGATTGTCAAGAAGGTAAATTTGGCCAACAGACAGATAGTTAGCAGCACGCCAATAAGCGTTAATTTGTTGCAATTCTGTGTCTGTTAAAGGTTTTATCTGTGGAATACTGGCAATAGTCATTTCAAACTCCAGTGTAAAGTATTTGCACCAATCAATTTTAAACCCCATTGTCAAGAAGTAGGGGCGCAGGGCTTGCGCCCAGTCGGAATACCTGTACCTCCGGCTGTTCACCTACTTATATCAGATATTCTATATCCTGAATCCTTAAACTCCATCCACATTAAAACCTATAGTTTTGGAAAAATTAAGGTAATCTAATTTGAAGAGGAAATTAGATCAGCCAAATGGGTGAAAATGCAATTCTAAGTATCATAAAAAAACGAAAATATCCGCAATAAAATTCCCAAGTATAAATCACCGATTATCCATGATAGAAACCGACTGGAAGACCGTCAAAACCTACGAAGATATCATCTATCAAAAAACTGACGGTATCGCCAAAATCACCATTAACCGTCCCCACAAACGTAACGCATTCCGTCCTAAAACCGTATTTGAATTATACGAAGCCTTTTGGGATGCTAAAGAAGATACCACCATTGGCGTAGTCCTATTTACAGGTGCAGGACCTCATACAGATGGAAAATATGCCTTTTGTTCAGGTGGTGATCAAAGTGTACGTGGACAAGCAGGTTATGTAGACGAAACCGGAATCCCCCGTTTAAATGTCTTAGACTTACAACGCCTCATTCGTTCCATGCCCAAAGTAGTAATTGCCCTAGTCGCGGGTTATGCTATTGGCGGGGGTCATGTTCTCCATTTAATTTGTGATTTAACTATTGCGGCTGATAATGCCATTTTTGGGCAAACAGGACCCAAAGTAGGGAGTTTTGATGGTGGTTTTGGGGCTAGTTATTTAGCCAGAATAGTAGGACAGAAAAAAGCCAGGGAAATATGGTTTCTCTGTCGTCAATATAACGCCCAAGAAGCCTTAGAAATGGGTTTGGTTAATACTGTCGTCCCTGTAGAACAACTAGAAATAGAAGGCTTACAATGGGCGCAAGAAGTGTTAGAAAAAAGTCCTATAGCCATTCGTTGCCTAAAATCAGCATTTAACGCTGACTGTGACGGACAAGCTGGTTTACAAGAATTGTCTGGTAACGCTACTCTGCTTTATTACATGACAGAAGAAGGTGCAGAAGGAAAACAAGCCTTTTTGGAAAAACGTCCCCCTAACTTCCGGGATTTTCCCTGGTTGCCTTAAATTTATTTGATAATGAAACTCTATTTCTCACAGTGTTTTACTTCTTCTTTGTTCTTATGACTTCTGACTGGGCGCAGGCCCTGCGCCCCTACCTCCTGGTACATACTAAAATCGCACCCTGCTGTGGAAGGTGCGATTTCTAAGGATGTCAAAATTGGAAACACTAACAAATTGCCAGTCCAATTTTATTAAGGTGGACAGAAAATTAATGACCGTAATCATGGATAGTTAAATGAGTACGCTTTGATTTTTTACTTCTTGTGTAGCGGAAGTAGGAATGTCTTCGACAGAGGCTACTGTAACATGATCCAAATCAGTCGGGAGAGTTTGAGCAGCCGCAAAAACAGGTTTGGCTACTGGTAAACTCCAAGCATCTTCTAAAGTTTCCCAAGCTGGTGCAAAAGCGGCCATGACCAAAGGACAGGCTTTCCAGACCCCTTGGACTGGTGCGCTCAATTTTTCACACATACCACCACGACGACCTTGTGGCTGGTAATAACGACAATAACGACAGGTAGATGTTAAACGCTTAATTAGTTTCATGTGCCTTCATCTTCAGTACCATTCAGGACTACTTATCACACTTATATATCTTGCTTCTTGAGCAAAAAGAGCAAAAAGGGCAACAAGTCATTATTGGCTATGGGTTCTAGCTGTTATTAGTTGTAAATGGACTTTAGAATGTCTTTAGATTCTTGTTATATTTGTAAATGATTGTTAGAGTGCCTACATATTTATTTTCATCTAAAACTTATTGGGGATCAAGATGAAAACATTAATTTTGGATTTCCTGGGTTTGGAAAAACGTTACTTTAGATAGAGTTGAAATCAGTTTTTAGCATTTAATTTACTTAATGATTCACAAGAGTTCAATATTTTCAGTCAATAGCTAAATTATTTATCCTAACTGCTTGGAGCAGCAGAGAGAACAAACTTCCCAGCGTTCAAGTTCACCTGTTGGAGTGGGACATTGACATTGGGGACATAAGGGGAGATGATGCGATCGCTCTTGCATCCTCTTAGCCCAATTCTCAAAAGCACCCAAAGCATTGTCAATATTGGGTTGAACTAACTTATCACCAATCAAATCATCAGCCACATAACTAGGATGTTCTGATGCCGAAACAGTTGCTTCTGTTCCCGTTATTGATGAATTTTTCCACTCGGCTGTAGAAAAGCGAATATCTACCAAAGACGTAGATAGCTTGTCATTTAATTTCATCAATATAGTTTTCCGCCCAAAAGTCAAATTTTGCGCCCAAGCAGCACTAGAAGTTGCTACCCACAAAACATCACGCTGAATAGACAAAGGACGAGTTTGAGCGGCTACCGCAGTCCCCACAACTTCTACCCAACACTTCAGTAACCGCAGCAATACCTGTTCTTGCCATTGTGGTGAGCGTTGAATATTCCCTAAAACCTGATCAATTGACTTAAAAGACATATTGTGTTAGTAGTTTTACCATAAAATAACTGAATACTGACAATCAACTTTCGTTAGGATGAGGAGAATTAATTACACAATTGATTTTTCTGTTCCCTGTTCCCTGTTCCCTCTCTCAACGAGTGAACTTAATTTTGTCCGACTACCTGTATTAAAAATTCATTTAATCATCTACCCTAAATCCATCTTAAACAATGAATCAAAATCCTTTGATAGATTCTACCAAATCCCCCCAAAAACCAGGCTTAAATCCTACCTTAACCACCGCACTGGCTAGTTTAGAAATACAATTAGATCAAGAATTAACCAGATATAGACGCACACGCAAAAACACCAAACCACAAACAGCAAGAAGTGGAGAAAGTTACACTAATTATCAAAAAACAGCCTTGTTTAACGAGATTCAACTACCAGCAGTTCCTCCTGTCACCATTCCCTCCGAAAATCCATTCTTGACGAATGACACTGAAACCATTAATTTTCCCCAAGAGTTTGCTAACTCAGACATAGAAGAAACCCCAACTCCTCCAAACCTAGAAAAATCAACTAGCAGTATAGTTCCCACCAAAATTCCATCTTCTGAAAACCCAACCCTCCTCACCACAAATGATCCTCCTCAACAACCAAATGATTATTTAGAATCTAGTGAGGCATTATTGCGGAGTTTGACAGCCGAAGTACCACAAAATCAAACTTCTAATTCTCCTAAATCCCGTGATAGTGTCTTATCACCTCTAGGTATTGGTTCAATGCTGTTGCTATTATTGGCAAGTTTGACTTTAGGTTATGTCGTCTTCAATCCCAAAAATTTACCCAGATTGAATTTCAGCAGTTTACCAAACAATAATTCATCAAAGACTGCGAAAAATACAGAAATTATGGAAAATAATTCTCAACTGACTACCGAACCCAAAATCACCCCCATAGCTAAATATCCTAATTTAGCCACCCAAGAATTTCGACAAGTCAGAGATCCTAAAGATGTCGTAGATTTAACACCAAAGGTTAAACCGACTCCCCAAATCATCCCCACTCCTCTAGTTATTCAACCTTCCATAACTCCTATCTCTCCATTACCGACACTTTCTCCCTTACCCAATAACATTCTCTCTCAATCCACACCTTTACCAAAGCCTACAGCTACTTCATTACCCCTAGTAGAAGATGTCAAACCATCAGCTAATGGGTACTATTATATTATTGCGGATAATCAAGGCGACAAAGCCTTAACAGCCGCCAAACAAGTCGTTCCTGATGCTTATTTATCACCAAATAAAAAATTTATTTATTTAGGTGCATTGAAAACCAAGGATGAGATTAAGCGCAGATTGCAGGAATTAGAAGCAAACGGCATTAAAGGACGATTACAACAGCCATAATCAAAAAATGCTGGTCTTGCTGAATTAAATTTCCTGAATTTAACTCTAAAAACTCTTATCTTTGCGTCTTTGCGCCTTTGCGTGAGGCTAACTCATACTCATTTCCTGCCATATTATGATTTAGGATGACAGTATTACAAATCTCAAAGTTTGGTAAATGGTCAAGGTAAAGCCAACATGGAAGTTATTAACCGTATTCTGCGGGTGATTCGCGCTAATTTCAATAGTTTGGTTAGCAATGCAGAAGATCCAGAAAAAATTCTGGAGAAGGCTTTCATGGAAATGCAGGAGAATTTGGTACAATTGCGTCAAGGGGTAGCTCAAGCGATCGCCACCCAAAAACGCACAGAACGCCAAGCAGCCGCCGGAGAATCCCAAGCCGCAGAATGGTATCGTCGCGCCCAATTAGCCCTCCAGCAAGGTAATGACTCCCTCGCACGGGAAGCTCTCACCAAACGCAAATTTTACCAAGAAACCGCGACAACTTTAACCAGCCAAATTCAACAGCAACAAGATGTAGTCGCCAAATTAAAGCAAGATATGCGGACTTTAGAGTTAAAACTGGCTGAGGTAAAAACTAAAAAAGATATGTATATCGCTCGCGCTCGTTCCGCTGAAGCTTCCTATCGGCTGCAAGAAATGCTAACTGGTGCTTCTGCTACATCTAGTTTAGGTGCATTAGAACGAATGGAGGAAAAAGTCTTACAGATAGAAGCACAATCAGAAGTTGCTAGTACACTGGGTGGTGATGATCTAGAAAAAAGATTTGCATCCTTAGATTCTCATCATGATATTGATACAGAACTGGCAGCCATGAAAACTTATATGCTCAATCCAGGAGAAAATCCGCAGCCAGATCATAATTTACCCAAAACACCCGAACCATAACTTTTCCTGGTTAATATAGATAATTAATAGGTTCATGATTCAGAATAGAAAAAAAGATAGTAATCCAGACTGGAAAGACTACATTGGCATAGGTAGCTATTAATATAGTAGAAAAGCTAACTATCTAATCAAGAGCGTAAACCTCTAAAGGAAAAATAAATTTATGGGATTATTTGATCGCCTTAAACGAGTAGTTGGTGCTAACTTAAACGATTTAGTCAGTAAAGCCGAAGATCCAGAAAAAATGCTGGAACAAGCCCTCTTAGAAATGCAAGAGGACATGGTGAAGTTGCGTCAAGGGGTAGCCCAAGCGATCGCCGCCCAAAAACGCACTGAAAAACAGTATAATGAGGGACAAAACGAAATTAATAAATGGCAGCGCAATGCTGAACTAGCTATCAAAAAAGGTGATGAGAATCTTGCCCGTCAAGCATTAGAGCGCAAGAAAAGTTTTACAGAAAACTCTACTGCTCTAAAAACTAGTCTAGATCAGCAAACTGTTCAAGTTGAAGGTCTCAAGAAGAATTTAATCCAGTTAGAGAGCAAAATTTCGGAAGCCAAAACCAAGAAAGAAATGCTCAAAGCCCGGATTACTGCTGCTAAAGCCCAAGAACAATTGGGAAATATGGTTAGTGGTATGAGTACCAGTAGTGCCATGTCTGCTTTTGAGCGCATGGAAGAAAAGGTATTACTTCAAGAATCCCGCGCTCAGTCAGTAGGAGAATTAGTAAGTGCAGATTTAGATCACCAATTTGCCCAGTTAGAATCTGGTAGTGGTGTTGATGATGAATTAGCTGCTTTGAAAGCATCTCTAGCACCTGCACCAGAACCAAAACTACTCACCCCAGAACAACCCAGCACCGCAACTCCAGCCCAACCAAGCAGCACCGCTAAACCTGCTGAACCAGTTGATGCTGAATTGGAAGCTCTACGCAAGCAATTGGATAATCTGTAATTTTTGCAGATAATTTGATTCAGTTAATCCCACACATCCTAAGTTGTGGGATTTTGCTTCATCTTTCTAAATGATTATGATAAATTACCAGATGAAACGCTGATAGAATCAGTATTTTATAATCTAAAATCCTTCGACTGAGCAAAGCCAAAGTCCAAAATCTTATAACAACTGACTCTCAGATTGAGATAGAGTATTTTGTAAACGAACTTCATTAATTTATGCTGCTTTATGGAGACTACAATGAACAAGGGTGTAATCACTATCACTGATGCAGAGTTTGAAACGGAGGTATTACAATCCGAGCAGCCTGTATTAGTTTATTTCTGGGCTTCTTGGTGTGGTCCTTGTCAATTGATGTCACCAGTGATTAACTTGGCTGCGACAACTTACAGCGATCGCCTAAAAATTGTTAAAATGGAAGCTGACCCTAATCCAGTCGCTGTCAAACAATATCAAGTAGAAGGTCTTCCGGCTTTAAGGTTAATTAAGGACAACCAACTATTAGAATCTATTGAGGGAGTAATTGGTAAAGATAAATTACTCAGTTTTTTGGAAAAGCATTTAAATAATAATTAGTTACCCGTCAGTGATCAAAACTCTATAGTTTCTGATCACTTACTCATGACTAATGACCAATAAATAATAATTAAAATGCAATTTGCCACCCGGTTACAACCTTTAAAATCTAACGTATTTGCCGATATGGACACAGCCAAGTCCATTGCTTTGGCTGCTGGAAGAGAATTAATTGATTTATCTTTGGGTTCATCAGATTTACCTACCGAGAATCACATCATAGAAGCGATCGCTCAATCTCTCCATGATCCTAGCACTCATGGCTACTTATTATTTCGTGGTACTCAAGATTTCCGTAAAGCCGCAGCCCAATGGTACGAGCAAAAATTCGGTATCCCAGTTGACCCAGAAACAGAAGTTTTACCCCTCATTGGTTCTCAAGAAGGAACAGCCCATTTACCTTTAGCCGTGCTTAATCCCGGCGATTTTGCCCTATTATTAGATCCTGGTTATCCTTCCCATGCCGGAGGAGTATACTTGGCTAGTGGTCAAATTTACCCCATGCCAATAAAACCAGAAAATAATTTTTTACCAGTTTTTAGCGATATTCCCCCCACCGTTTTAGCCAAGTCGCGGTTAATGGTATTAAGCTATCCTCATAATCCTACCAGTGCGATCGCCCCATTATCCTTCTTTCAAGAAGCCGTAGCTTTTTGTCAACAACATAATATTGTTCTTGTTCACGATTTCCCCTACGTAGACTTAGTTTTCACAGAAGAAACCCAAAATCGTTCGACTGAGCGAAGCCGAAGTCCAAAATCCCTTGTTCCCTCAATATTGCAAGCAGACCCCGAAAAAAGCGTCTCCATTGAATTTTTCACCCTATCAAAGTCTTATAACATGGGTGGCTTCCGCATTGGTTATGCAATTGGGAATCCGCAATTAATTCAAGCCTTAAAGCAAATCAAAGCCACCGTTGATTTTAATCAATATATAGGAATTTTAAACGGAGCGATCGCCGCCCTCACCGGACCCCAAAAAGGTGTAAAACTTGCCGTTGATACATTTCGTCAGCGCAGAGACACCTTCATCAAAGCCTTACACCGTATTGGTTGGAACGTTCCTACCCCCCAAGCCACAATGTACATTTGGGCAAAACTACCCCCACAATGGAGTCATAATTCCATAGAATTTTGCACCGAACTAGTTAAAAAAACAGGCGTAGCCGCTTCCCCAGGAGTCGGCTTTGGTGAATTTGGAGAAGGATACATTCGCTTTGCATTAGTACAAAAACCAGAAATATTAGAAACCGCAGTAGAGAGAATTTCCCAGTTTCTCTATTAAGGAATGTGAATTAAATAAAGTGCAAAAGTAGGGTGTGTTATACTAAAAACGGTTGAGACATGGACTTTTGTAAAATCACGAAAACCCCAGATTTGTAGGGGTTTAGCACTGCTAAACCCCTACCTGGAGAATCAAGTAATTAAGCCGTGTTGAGTATAGCGACAGCGTAACGCACCATTTCAGTTTAAATAAGAATTGTAGGTTATTAAATTTGCGTTCCTAACTCAAATTTCCAGTCCTCTATTTGAACTTGGTAAATTTCTGTTTTTATCCTGTTAATCCTTTGATCCTGGATATCCTGATTCAGACATCCTTAAATCATCCTCATACTCAAATCCAACCACTTAGACTGAGTAATAGGCGCACTAGTAGAAATATAATCAACACCAGTTTCCGCCACAGCGCGAATAGTCTCCAAATTTACATTACCAGAAGCCTCAATCTTCACCCGATTATCTTCTTCACGAATCAATAATACAGCCTCACTCATCATAGACAAAGGCATATTATCCAACATAATAATATCTGCTTTATACCGTAAAGCTTCCCACACCTGTGCTAGACTTTCCGTCTCCACCTCAATAGTCAAAGGATAAGGAATTTGAGAACGAACGCGGGTAACAGCTTCTCCAATCCCCCCAGCCGCCACAATATGATTATCCTTAATCATCACCGCATCATCCAAACCCATCCGGTGATTCATCGCACCACCCAAAGCACTAGCGTACTTTTCCAAAATTCTCAACCCTGGAGTAGTTTTGCGCGTATCCACCAACTGAGCAGGTAAATCAGCTATTTTTTCCACATATATATTAGTCAAACTCGCAATTCCACTCAACCGCATCACCAAATTCAAAGCCACCCGTTCCCCCATTAACAGCGTATCCAGTGAACCATTAATTTCCGCTACCACCTGTCCCGGTTCACACTTTGCTCCCTCAGCGGTAACATTCACAAACTCAACTTCATTATTCAAAAGCTGAAACACCCTAGCCGCAACCGGTAAACCCACAATTATCCCTGGTGCTTTCGCTATCCACTTCGCCTTTCTCATAGCAGAATTTTGGGATAATAGAGATTGAGTAGTCCGATCTCCTCTACCAATATCCTCCAACAACCAACTTTGTAACAATTGATCCAACACCAAAAATGGTGGTAGTACAGCCACTGAACTCTTCATATCATCTCTAATATCTATACCCAATCAACACTATCAATAATTGTCTTTCTTTCCCTAGTGACTCAAAAAATCCCTGAAAGTGGAACTCCACAAATTCAGCTAAATCAAAAACACCACTAAATACGGCAGAAATCTCAAAAATTCTAACGCTGACAACCCTTGTCCCACAAGGATTTTCGATAAAACGAAAAACAAATTCAGAAATAGTTTAAAAAAAGAGTTGACAAAGCAAAGCAAGTTCGATATATTAAATAAGTGCCTGAAGCGAAGCGAAACAAACGCACCGCCGAAAAGCGCACCGAACCTTGAAAATATTATAGTTTGAAAGCCAGAATACAACAAGTACCCTGCGTCAGAAAAAGAAAATAACCTGACCGTGGTTGTAAAAACGGTTAAGAAAGAGCTTATAACAGACGAACCAAAATGGAGAGTTTGATCCTGGCTCAG
>NZ_VIKX01000186.1 GCF_009711935.1 Dolichospermum sp. UHCC 0259
CACAAATAGAAAACTGACAGACCACTAGTGACATCAGGAATCGGGAGTTTCCGTAAAGGTAAGTTTCGTCATAACCAATGCACATTTGCGATGGATATCCATAATGATGGTTGGGGATGGTCAGGAACAGGTGCTACTGATGTAGTGCGAAATGCGGTGGAAAAGGGAAATCTGTATGGTTCTCAACTGCGTCAAGAACTGATTAGCAAGATATCACGGCAGTTACTATTAGCCTTCATGTGCGAATTACCCGCCGATTACAATAACCGAATCACTATTGATCCTCAATACAAGGATCAACTGGGTAATTATCGTCCCGTCATTCATTTTGATGTACCTGATTATTGCAAAAAAACCTTTGCTTACGCCCGCAATCTCTCCAAGAAGATTTTCAAGGATTTAGGTGCGGAAGATCATACCCACTACGATGACACTGACCCTGCCTATTTTGAGTATGAGGGTGAAGGCTACTGGTTCCGGGGAGGAAATCACTTTTCAGGAACTCACGTCATGGGAACAACTAAGGAAAACTCGGTTGTTGATAAATATATGCGTTCTTGGGATCATCAGAATCTTTACATGGTTGGAGCAGGAAGTATGCCTTCCATTGGCAGTTCCAATACTACATTGAGTATCGCCGCTCTGACTTACATGGCTACTGAGGAGATGCTTAGAGACTTAAATAAGTAATTGGACAAAATTAATTACACAAAAATCTGGGCTGAAATCCTTAACTGGCAAGGAATTTGGTAAATCACCAATATGTAATTAATTCTGTCGGTGTACTTATTACGTCTAAGCCTGTAAATCTTTAGGATTTAAAACAACAAAGCGCATTGAAATTATACAACTTTTGAAAATATTGTCAGCAGAGGTATTTGATGATTGATAGTTTAGAGTTGATTACAACGGTTGAAGACCTGCATTACTATCTCATCCAGGGCTTGATGATAGAACACGCGACTCTTCCCCCTTATCTCACTGCCCTTTATTCCCTCAAGCCAGGATCAAATCTGGAAGCTTTTCACTTTATTCGCACCGTCGCTGTAGAGGAAATGCTCCATCTCACTTTAATAGCCAATGTGTTTAATGCGGTGGGGGGAAATATCCAAGGAGTTTTGACTAATCCTGACTTTGTTCCTACATATCCTACTAATTTACCCACGAGAGCAGATGACTTTGAAGTTAATGTCAGTAAGTTTTCTCCAGAAACAATAGAGACATTTCTCAAGATTGAACGTTCTCATCATGTAGGTGATAACAAAGCATTAGTAGAGTCTCGTACTAAACAAACAAGGAGACACAATTTTCTAAAACTTGCGGGTAAAAATGACAACCTAAGCTACGAAACCATTGGATTATTCTACACAGAGGTAATTCGGGGCTTAAAGGCACTTGATAAGAAGTATAAGAGTGAAGGTAAAAATCTCTTCATTGGTGATCCCAAAAAGCAAATTACCCCTGAATATTACTATGATGGTGCGGGAGATATCGTCAAGGTGACGGATCTTGATTCTGCTATCAAGGCATTGTATATCATTCAAACCCAAGGTGAAGGGTCTGGAACTACAACTATCTATGATTCTGAAAAAGAACTTTCTCATTACTTCCGTTTCCAGCAACTCCTGAATGGTCGCTACTATGTGATAGATAAGGAAGATCCAACGAACTCAGATCAGCCTAATCAGCCTACAGGTGAAACCTTTACTGTAGATTGGGACGCTGTTTATCCCGTAATGGATAATCTGACGCTGAGTAAACTCAGAAGTTATTGTGACGCAGATTCAGAATTATATGCTCACGCACTAGTGTGTTAATTCTGTGAATCCTTTAC
>NZ_VIKX01000187.1:0-31111 GCF_009711935.1 Dolichospermum sp. UHCC 0259
CCTACTTCTACCTACCCTATAAACTCTCGAAAGTGGGGGGAGAGTGAAAAACTACCGAGGTACGGTGAATTTAGAATTATTAGATCCTGAAGTTGGTGGGCGATTTTTTCGGTTATTTTCTCACCAACAGCAATTACCCCCAGTTGTGCCTTTATTACTATGGCGTAATTGCTATTATTTGGGTAGTCCGATTATCATTGAAGCAGATATAATTCAAAAATTGAGCGATCGCACTTTTACAGATATTAAAATTCTCTCTATTACTGAAAAAAGCTATAGTGGCTGGTTTCATATTCAAAATCTTGATCTTAATAAAATCAGTGGCGACTCGTTAATCAATCCCCTTACCAACGAACTGGAATCAGAAAATATTGCGGAACTCACAGAACTCTATCTTTCTAAAGCCTCGGATCAAATTCAACGGGTAAAAACTCTCTTTAGTGCAGCTTTACGTAATCGTGCCAGTGATATCCATTTAGAACCAATGCCAGAGGGTTTAAGAGTTCGTTACCGCATAGATGGTGTCCTCCGGCACATTACCACATTCCCGCTAGAAATTAGTCGTCGAGTAGTAGTTGCTACTAAAGTTATGTCCGATTTAGACATTGGTGAAAGCCGTCGTCCTCAAGATGGACGCATCGGACAGAAATATGCGTTGGGAGAATCATCAGACGTAGGCTTAGATATGCGGGTTAGCACCCTCCCCTGTGTCGGTGGTGAAAAGGTGGTAATTCGCTTGCTTCCCCAGCGAAATCCCTTTACAAATATCGGCGGACTTGGCTTTTCTGATTCGGCATTGGAGATATATAAAAGATGGTTAAGTCAACCCCAAGGGATGATTATTCTCACAGGTCCCACAGGTTCAGGTAAAACCAGTACGTTGTATACTAGCTTGCAATTAGTAGCCAAAGAATCAGTAAATGTAGTGACAGTAGAAGATCCGGTAGAATATGTGTTGTCTGGTATTACCCAAACCCAGGTTAACGAAGCTGCGGGAATGACCTTTGCAGCAGGTTTGAGGGCGATTCTCAGGCAAGATCCAGATGTGATCATGGTGGGAGAAATTCGAGACAATGAAACGGCAGAAACCGCTGTCAGAGCGGCTTTAACTGGACATTTGGTATTTACCACTTTGCACACCAATGATGCTGTTGGTACGATTCCTCGCTTAAAAGATGTTGGTCCAGATCCGGGTTTAATTAGTGATGCTCTTTTAGGAATTGTTGCCCAACGTTTGGTACGTCGAGTTTGTCCCCACTGTGCTGAACCTTATACACCGACGAATGAGGAGTTACGAAAATTAGGATTAAAACCTACGCCGGAAAATACTCAACATTGGCTAAAAGGTAAAGGTTGTATTAAATGTTTTCATTCTGGTTATTTAGGAAGAGAAGCAATTATTGAATTATTGGATGTTGATGATCAGGTGCGAGAATTGATTTATCAAGGAACAATGACGGAACTCAATCGCTATTTAAAAACGATTGATTTTACTTCTTTTAGTACGGCTGCTGCGGAAAAAGTGACTACGGGAATAACAACTATAGATGAGGTTTTTAGAGTATTACCTCATAGTGCTTTATATCATTAATATTCAGATCCCCGACTTCTTGAAGAAGTCGGGGATCTATGTGATTTCTATTTTTGGAATATTGCTAATTCGGTTTTTGGGTCGAAAAAATGCAGTTTCTCAGGAGTTAAAGATAGCCAAAGTTGCTCACCTATAGTTATGAATCTATCAGGAGGAACTCGAACTTGTAAAGTTTGTCCGTCTGGATTTTGTAAGTCAGGATCAGCGATTTTGACAGATAAAAAAGTGTCATTTCCTAAGTTTTCTACTAAATCTACTTTGACTGGTAAATTTTTAGTAGCAGGTACACCTAAAATTAGATGTTCTGGACGAATACCTAACATTAAAGTTTGTCCGTCATATTTTTGTAACGCATTTCCCCACACATCTGGAAGAGTGAAACGGAAATTGGCATGGGTAATTAATAAAGGTGCGTGAAACTCTACGGGGATAAAATTCATGGGTGGAGAACCGATGAATTCAGCCACAAAACGATTCGCAGGACGGTTATATAGTTCTAATGGGGCGGCAACTTGCTGGATTTTACCTTCTAACATAATCGCAATGCGATCGCCCATAGTCATAGCTTCAGTTTGATCATGGGTAACATAAATCGTCGTTGTTCCCAATTGACGTTGCAATTTCACAATTTGGGCGCGGGTTTCTGCCCGTAATTTAGCGTCCAAATTAGACAAAGGTTCATCCATGAGGAATACTTGGGGATTGCGGGCGATCGCTCGTCCTAATGCTACCCGTTGTCTTTGTCCCCCGGAAAGTTCTTTGGGTAAACGATTTAACAAAGTTTCAATTTGTAACAAACCCGCAACTTTTTGGACTCGTTCATCAACAATTCTTTCCTTAGCAGAAATATATCGCCACACTCTAGGTAGCTTTTTTGTCACTCCTACCAGTATATTTTCGCCCCATTGAGCAAATCTTTTTTTGCCAAATTCCGCCTCTGGAAACTGACGACGCAAGCCAAAAGCGATGTTGTCATATACAGTCATGTGGGGGTAAAGTGCGTAACTTTGAAACACCATAGCGATGTCTCTGGCTTTAGGAGGTAAATCATTAATCAAGCTATCTCCTACGGAAATATTACCACCAGTCATCACCTCCAAGCCAGCAATTAACCTCAGCAGCGTACTTTTACCGCAGCCAGAAGGTCCCACCAGAACCATAAACTCACCATCAGCAATGGTTAAATTAATCCGTCGCAAGACACTTACACCTTCTGTACCGTCTTGTTGCGCTTTTGCCCCTTCCCCACCGCGACTGGGAAAACTTTTATAAACGTTTTCTAATACAACTTGTGCCACAAGAATTCACTTTAAAATTTATTAATTTGTAGAGGCAGAATTTTTCCACCCATACATTACATATTATACATTGTTTCCTAAGACCCAAATCCCCGACTTCTTCAAGAAGTTGGGGATCTGATTGATTGTAACAATTCTTGAATTTGCTGATTAATAATATTTACATCAAAACGTTCACTAGCACTAATTCTGGCATTATTGGCAATATTCGCAGTTTTTGCAGATTCTTGACGACAATTATGAATCACCTGTGCTAATTCTTGAGGTTCTCCAGGTGTGACTAAAAAACCATTAATCCCATCTTCCACTAATTCCACTGCACCACCAGCTTCAGCCGCAATCACAGGTTTACCACACAGCATAGCCTCAACAATAACCCTGCCAAAAGGTTCAGGTGCAGTAGAGGTATGGGTAACTAAATCACACATGGTCATTAATTGCGGAATATCTGCGCGAAAACCTAAAAACTTAACTTGATTTTCCAGTCCTAATGCAGTTACTTTTTGGTGTAAATCATGAACATATTCCTGTTCACCAAATAAAGCATCACCAACTAAAATTACAACCACATCTTGTGGACATTGGGAAAGAGCATCAATTAAAATATGCTGTCCCTTCCAAGGAGAAAGACGGCTAAAATGTCCAATTACAAACTTATCTTCTAACTTGAGATTTTCTCTTAAATTTCTAACTTCTAATTCATCAACTTCATAATTTTTTGCTGCAAAGCCATTATAAACAACCTGAACTAGATCCGATTTTCCTCCAGCCTCTAAAAATGCCATCTTACTAGCTTGAGAATTAGCAATTACCAAAGCAGCACAACGATTAATTAAATTAACAGCAACTCGCAAATTAGTTTTACTAAAATGTTCTAAAGAAAGAATATCATGTAAATGATAAACCAAAGGACGACGAGCCAAAAAACTAGCTATTGCCCCTACAACTAAAGCCTTTTGAGTATTAGCATAAATTAAATCATATTTCCTTGCCCGTTGCACAACCTGATTAATTAAAGGAATTATTTGCCCTAAGCTACCTAATGCTTGAAACAACCCACTTTGTTTACCGACTTTAATAGCTTGAGTTGTCAAAACCTCCACAGGAACTTGATTTTCTGTAAGTAACTTTCTAAAATCGCCATCTGCAAATAAACCAACCAAAGCATTTTTACCATAAGGTTTAGCAATATCAACTAAACACAACTCAGCCCCACCGGGTTTACCACTTTGGTCTAAAAATAGGATTTTCATAAAACTTATATAACGACAAAATTATCTGCGTTCATCTGTGTCCATCCTCTTCCATCTGCGGTTAAATCTTGCTATATCATCAATTTAAGCTAAAATAACTTGCCGAACCTGTTGGGCAATATTCGTCCAATCATAATTTTTAATCGTGTAATCACGACATTCTTCCCTAGAAGGCAAAGGCAGTTTTTCTAACAAAACTTGTGCTAATTTATCAGCAATACTTTCCACAGTAATTGCCTCAGTAATTAAATCTGGCGAAAATTTCTCTAAGATTTCTGGCATTCCCCCCACAGGAGTACATAAAACCGGAGTACCACAGGCTAAAGACTCCACAATAGCTAATCCAAACCCTTCAAAAGATTGACTTGGCATTACAGTTAAATCCGCCGCTTGATAAGCTACAGGTAAATCATTCTCTGGCAAAAAACCTAAAAATTGGACATTATTTTCTAAACCCAATTCTCTAGCTTGTTGTTGAAGTAAAGCTTGAATATGTCCCCGACCGGCTATAGCTAACCAAATATCAGGAATACCAGATTTAATCATAGCTACAGCTTGTAATAACTTATCAATTCCCATGCGATGAACTAAGCGACGGGAAGTAAATAATATTGGCCGATTAGTTGGCCACCCTAGTTTGATTCTTGCCTCTTGACGCGAGAGATTATTCTGAAAATGACTAATATCAACTCCACCAGGAATGATATTTATTTTATCCCAAGGAATTTGGTATTTTTGATGTAAAATCTGACCAAAAGCTTTACTAAGAACAATAAAGCGATCGCACCGATTATAAGTGCTTTGTTCTATTATTTGTTCCTTTAACCAAACACTAAATTTCTGATTAACTACTTCCTCCTGACTTTCCGAAGCCCAAGGTCCATGAAAATTAAAAGTAACCGGTACTCCCTTCGGTAAAATATCTAAAATTGGAAAACTATATAATGCAAAATGGAGATTAATTGCATCAGGTTTACCTAATCTTGTTTTCTTAAAATTATTACGAATTGACCATAACCGAGAACTAATTTTACTATCTGGATCAGCCAAATTAGTCAACTTAATCTGTGTATTTTTAGCATCTACAGGTAAACCCACTCCACATAATTCTACTTGGTCTTGAGATGCTGCTAATTGATGAGTTAGTTCATAAATATACCTTTCCAACCCTCCAGGATTGCTAGGAAACCAACCCGTACCTAAAGTTAAAATAGATGCCGATGCTGAACTTAATTGTATATCTTTACCCTTCACGTAATTATCTCCCCTTTGATAGATAAACTGAAATTAGTGCTTTTGATTTATGCTTTTATTTATGTTGCCAATGCCAAAATAATTTATTTTCAGCATGATCTTTTAATACGACGCTGAGAATCAAAACCAGTTTAAATATAAAAAATATTTAATTTCCATAAATAAAATACATCAAAAAAATATATTTACATAACAAATTATAGATATGTATAGCAGTATCAATTCAGTGAGATATATTCAGCAAATTATAAAACCCGTAGGGGCGGGGTCTCCCCGCCCAGTGTTTCCCCGCCCTCAATTGTATTACTAGATAAACGTTTTTCGTGAACTCAGAAATATTACTATCATTAATTCATAAAAAAGTTATATTTTATCTAAAAATTAGCAATCTTAGCAGCATTGAGTATAATTCTTTTATTTTAAAAGTATATGTTATTAATAAAGTTTTGATGAAATTAAATGCAAGACAAAATTTCTTTGTTAATTTATGAGTAAGAATTTAAAAGCCTATCCCACAGGGATAAATTAGAAATTCAAAAAGCATATTACAGCCAACAAATTATTTATGCAGATTAGTAAAACTTGCTACAAACTTTATCAATATCTTCATAACTTATTTTCGAGGAGATATTGGCGAAAAAAAATAACCTTCAATATTTTATTGGGTTTAACCTGTGGACTACTCGTAACATTTGCTGGCATGACAATGGATTTAGCCACAACTAAAAAATCCAAAGCAGTCAGAACTTCTGAAATTACATATATTACCTCTTGGTTAGGAAATACCATTGGTAATGGTAAATTGCGAGTGCAAAATAATATAGAAGCAATGTATGTCAAAAATGATGGAACAATTTATACAAATAGTGTTTGGGATGAAGCTGGTAGCGAAGCAGGAGTATATAAAGATGGTAAACCAATTTTTATCCTCGAAGATACACATGGTTGGAATCGTTTAGGTGGTAAAGCAATAACAGTAAATAGCAAATATATTTATATTGCTATGACTCAAGGTGGAACAGATCAAACAAAAGAAGATTATCCTCCTCAAGGACAAAATTGGTACTGCGTCAGACGTTATGACTTAACAGGAAAACCTGTACCTTTTGAAAAAGGAAATGGCTGGGATAAAAGTATGTTAATTACCAGCAAAAGTCATGAAGTCACAGGAATAGCAACAATAAATAATCAACTATTTGTTAGCAATGCTGGGGAGAATATTGTTCGGGTTTATAATACCGAAACAATGGCACAAATAAATAAGTTTACTGTTAATAATCCAGGTCAAATTACCATTGACAAAAAAGGTAGTTTATGGATTATTCAAAATAAAAAAGGTGCTAAATTTGGAAAAATTGTCAATTATTCTCAAGCTGGAAAGAAATTACCCAAAGAAATTACAGATGTTGATAACCCATCAGCATTAGCCATTGATAATCTTGGTAGACTGGTAGTAGCAGAAAATGGGATTAATCAACAATTGGTAATTTACAACATTAATAATCAGCCGGTTCGCGTAGATACTTTTGGGGATAAAAAAGGTATTTATGGTGGTGTACCTGGAGAAGTAAAAACATCCAAACTCTACGGTATTACTGGAGTTGGGACAGATGCCAAAGGTAATATTTATGTAAATAGTAATGGCTTCAATACATCGGGAACAGATTTAAGAAAATTTTCGCCATCAGGAAAAATGGTATGGCAATTACTAGGATTAATATTTGTAGATAATGCAGATACAGATCCAAAAACAGATGGTGTAAATATATTCACCAAACAAGAACAATATGTCATGGATTATAGCAAACCTGCTGGCAAACAGTGGACTTATAAAGCCTATACAGTTAATCCCTTTAAATACCCTCAAGATCCACGTCTACATACATCACCAGATGGAACTTTTGTGCGGCGTATTCAAGGAAAACCTTTTGTATTCCTAACAGATATGTACAATAGCTTTTTGCAAATTTATCGTTTTCAACCAAATACAGATGGTAAAATTGCAATTCCTGCTGGGATGTTTGTTGGTACTAATGATCAAAATAAACAATCTATTAATGGCAATTGGCCACCCTATCAACCTGCAAATGGAGAATGGATTTGGCGCGATAGCAATGGCAATGGTGCATTTGAAAAAAATGAATATGATAGCAGTAAAGACTATCCCTATATCGGAGGTTGGTGGGTAGATAGCAAAGGAGATGTTTGGAAAACTTTGCGAACTGAAGATGGTATTCGTCATTATCCTTTACAGGGATTAGATAGTAAAGGAAATCCCATTTACACCTATGGTTCGATGAAAAAACTCAAAACTCCTAGCACTTTCAAAGACTTGCGACGAATTGAGTATTTTCCTGAAACAGATACTATGTATTTATCAGGTTTTACGATTGAACATCCGGCATTTGCTGATGACGCCAAAGTCATAGGATCAGAAATTGCTCGCTTCGATAATTGGAGTAAAGGAAATCGCACTCCCAAATGGCGCACTGTCGTTCCCTATGACACTACAGGCAAAGGAGAAATTGCCACCGCAGCTATGAGTGTAGCAGGTGATTATGTGTTTGCAGTGGGTGTAAAAACCGCCGAGGTATATGTTTACAAAACTGCTACGGGAGAACTCGTAAAAAAGATGACTCCAGGTCCAGAAGTTGGTAAAGAAAGTGGTTGGGTTGATATTCCCTATGGTATCCGTGCTTTTCGCCGTGCTAATGATGAATATCTTGTATTTGTAGAGGAAAACTGGCAAGGTAAGGTGCTTATCTATCAGTTCCCTATTTGATACAGTAATTCTCGTTCTTATACAATACAATGGAGGGCGGGGAAACCCCGCCTATTGTGTATCAGTCATTGTTTTCGCTATTATTTTTTTTCATCGGGTTTTCCCTCAATAAGTTGTTCGTTATCTTCAATAATCACATTTTCAATATCCTCGACGGAAATTTCTAAATCTTCTAAGGCTTCTTTTATTTTCTCATAGTGAGTTGGTTCAAATAAGAATTTAACCAGTCTTTCTCTCGTTTTTTCGTCATTGCCGCTTACTTCAATTTGTTCCTCAACAAACTGATTAAGAAATTTGAAGGTTTTAATAATAATTTTTTTATCACCTTGTTCATAAATTTTGATGATATATTTATTTACATTGATCTTATCACCGAATTTTGCTTTTAAATACTTTGTAAAAGCTACTTTAAATAAAGCTAACAAATGATATAAATCAGCTTTGAAAGTATCCTCATATACAAGAGATATAGCATGACAAATTACGTCAAAAATATACACCCCACATAGCATATTTTCAAATGTTGTTTCATTATTAAAGATTTTTTCATAAAAACCATCTTTATGTTCTCTATGGGAAATAAAATTCAAGTCTTTACCAGTTTCTTGTCGTTGGTTGTCGTTTTTTAAAACACTAGAAGGATCTTGCAAATGATAAGCTAAATAGGTATTTGCAAAGATATAATTTGGAACTTCTGTTATATTTTCTGGAGTTTCTCTAAATTCATCACGTCGTTTTTCATACCAAATATTTGTTTGATAGGATGCGTTTTGTAGCATGATCTGTATATCGTCATTAGCACAAAAATCTCTATCATCTACAGGGTTTTGGGAATTAGTATATCGGGTAACATTCAAATCAAAGTCTTTTCCGCCTGATTCTAATAAGCGTAAAGTCACCAAAGATACATTATCCATCTGCTTACGCTTTGTTGGTGAGGCATCTTTGTAAGCTCGGTAAATGGCATAAACAGTTTGTGCGCCATTAATAATTTGCAATCCCGTTAATTCTATTTGTTCAGCTTTTCCGCCAATAGGAGGTAAAAAATAAGTAATTGCTGTAATACCATTATTGTAGTACCAAAAATAGGCAGGATTGTCCACCGCAGTTCTTTCTATATCTTCATTAAATTGTGATTGCAGTAGAGGATTTCTGACGTTTTTATAAAAAAGAGCAAATCCATATTTCTCAAATAAATTATAAATACTTTTAGGGCGAAGTAAAAACATATATGCCTTAAAGGGAGTCTGTATTCTAACAACTCCATTTGTTTGAACTATTTCCAGAGTAACAGGATTTTCTTCTGGATTATGGTAACTTTCTAGAGGATTTAAAGGTTCTATTTTTTTATATGTTCTGTCAATATAATCTACTTTTATGCGGTTTATATCAATTACTTCAAATTTAGTTTTTTCGTCAGATTTTATAAAAGCACGAATATTTTCATCTGCACCTCCTTTATATTGAGAAAGTGTCAAAAATATAAATTTAACTTCTCCATTAGCTTTGAGGTGATTATCCAAATCTTCTAATTTTGCTTTGATTTTTTCATTAACATTTTGTTTTTCTCCTCGCAGAATGGTGTCAAAATCGTTAAGTGCTTTTAGTATTTCATCTTTATCAGTTTCTTTTTCTGAGTTATCAGCATTGTTCCATTTTGACTGAACGACATAAAAAATTTTATCTCCTGGATTGTTTGTATTATCAAAAACAATGTCGCAAGAACTATCTTTGTCACCATCAGTAATAAAATCTTTATAGTTAGATTTTCTACCGTAAAATTCGAGAAACCAAATTAAGAGGGCATAAGATTTTCGATTGTTTATAGCATTTGTACTTTTATGTTTTTTGATGAATTCATCATCTTTGTATTTTTCTAAAAGTGCATTGAGGTTGCCATCAATTATGTTATAAAATTCTTTTGTCAGCATATAAAACCCAATAAAGACAAATTCAAATTATTCTTGAGTATTCAATTATAGGCTATTAAATTGACAAGCTTAACTATTAATTCTACCCAGGGCTGTTTCATTCTAAAATCTGACATTTTATGTATTTACGAGAATGCGTCATTTTAGGCTTCAGGGCTTCTATCTCACGACGGCTGAAAACACATAAATTCGTTGCTTAAATCTAGAATGAAATAACCCTGTAATTCTACCCTAATTGTTTGTATATTCAAGCCCTATGGAACAAAAAGCTGAAAGTTCCTGTATATTTCCTTTGTAAAGAATAATATTCAGAAACTTTCTAGCAGGACTTACTCAACTGGCACATTAGTAGGGTGCGTCAGATATCAACAATCTGTTTATTGGCAGGATTTATGCAGTCTGACGCACCCTACAACAGATTTTGAGTGTGACACTTACGTAAGTCCTATCTAGTACAACACGGCGAAAATTAAGCAATTTTTCCCGTCAAATTATCAAAAAATATTTATTTTTCCTTAAATGTCCACACACCTTCATCCCAATCAGCATCAGATGGGGGTGATTGTAGCCAGTGTTGACAACGACTCATGTACAACATTGAGGCTTTATCCTGGTTGTCAGCAGATAAGGCTCTTACAAACTCTGAGAGGGCTGAGGTAAATTGACGTTTTAAATAATGTTCACGCCCTTTGTGATAATGCTCAATTACTTCTAGTTTGGCACTATTAATAGTATCGTTACGTAAGCCGATTAATTCGTAAATGGCGACTGGTTCATTACGTCCTTTAACGCGGATGTAATCTAGTTGTCTGGCCCAAATATTATCTTGGCAAATTTTAAATGTATTATCGCTGATAATAATATCGCAACCATATTGTTTGCTGACGCTTTCTAATCGAGAACCGAGATTGACACCATCACCAATAGCGGTAAATTCCATGCGTTTACTAGAGCCGATATTACCACTAATTACGGTATCAGAATTAATGCCAATGCCGATTTTGATGGCACATTCATTAGTTGTTTTGCGAAGTTCATTTAATTCTTGCAAACGACCACGCATTTCTAAAGATGTTTGCACTGCCATAATAGCGTGTTCTGCTAAAGGTAAGGGAGAACCAAACACAGCCATGATGGCATCACCGATATATTTATCAAGAGTGCCTTTATGTTTAAATACTGCTTCTACCATTGATTCAAAGTATTCATTTAGCATTCTCACCACTTCTTCAGCTTCCATGTTTTCTGTGAGGGTGGTGTAGCCACGAATATCTGAGAATAAGATGGTAACTTCTTTGCGATCGCCTCCCAATTTAGCATCATCTAATTTTAACAATTCTTCGGCTAATTCCTGGGTCATGTAACGGTACATTGTACTCTTTAGCCGCTTTTCATCACTAATATCTTCCATGACTACCAATGCGCCACAGACTTTATTTTCATCTAGGACATCGGAAATACTATTCAGTGATAAGTTAACACTGTGTTGTTCTGTTCCTGTGGTTAATAGGGTGCGATCAGGATAATATTGCTGGCTGTCTTTAGAATTATTGGAATGAAGCGTATTCTGAAACCACTTGCTAAAATCTCCCTCTTTAATGGCAACAATATCACTCACCATTTTGCCTTCTAAAGCTTCTTCTAAACCAAAGCCTAGTAATTCTTTAGCACTTTCATTGGCTGTAATAATTACGCCATTTTGATCTGTCGAAATCACACCATTGGAAAGACTTCGCAAAATATCCCGCTGCATTTTTTCTTGTTGTTTCACTTTGGCAAACAACTGAGCATTTTGCAAGGCTACCCCGGCTTGAATGTTGAATGCTTCCATAAATTCTTCATCGTTTTTATCAAAACTAGCTTGGAAGCAATCGGGAGCATTTGGCCAAGATTCTGGATTATAAGCGGGGAAATCTCCAACTTTCTTTTTATTTACTAATTGGGTGACACCAATCAATTCTTGATCGCTATTAAATATTGGCATACACAGCAAACTACAGGTGCGGTAGCCATTACTTTGATCCATTTTTTGAGCCGTTCCCGAATCAGAATGCTCATATAAGTCAAAGGGAATATTTAGTTTTTTGCCAGTTGCAGCGACAATACCGACAAAACCTTGTCCCATCGGTACACGCAATTCTTTAGCAATACCATTATCTTGATAAATTTTTGTCCACAAATCATGGCGATCGCGGTCTATTAACCACAGTGTACTGCGGTCGGCGTTCATTAACTCTTTCGCTTCATTCATCACCCGTTTTAGGGTTTCTTCTAAATCCAGTCCACTTTGACTCAAGGATTTAATTGCCTTCATTAATGCCGCTGCGGCTCTTTGTTTTTGTGTGGCAAGATAGAAGGATCGAGATGATTCTAAAATCAGGCGAATTGAAGGAGCAAATTCTAGAAATACATTTTCATCAACTTCGGTAAAACCCTTGGTATCAATGCGTTCATTGAGGGGATCATCAATATCATGAATAGGTTTTAATTTATTTAATAATTGTACGACTGCCACTAATTTATCTTCTGTATTTAACAGTGGCAATGCCAACATTGTATAGGTACGATAGCCATTTTTTTTATCTTGTTCTTGAGCAACTGTTGACCGGGGATCATCATAAAAATCAAAGGGAATATTCACCACCCGTTTAAAACTAGCAACTTCACCGGCAATACCTTTATTGGCGGGAATGCGAATTTCTAACGGGCGTTTATTTTTTCCTTCTGCTAAAATTGACCAAAGTTCTTGTTGTTCTTCATCTAATAAAAAGATCGTTGTCCTATCTGCTCCCAATAATTCCCCAGTTTTGTGAGTAATTGAATGGAGCATTTCCTGAAGGATTGTTTCAAAACCTTGATAATCCAACATGGATAAGGTTTGGTTAACAACCTGTAATTTCTGCTCAACTTCTTGCACTACTTGTTTAAAAGTGTCCTTCGTCAAGGGGGCGAGAAATTGGGAAATAGTTCCTTTTTGTGTAGTTAAAGAAACTACATTACTAGAACTTTTTTGTCCTCGATTATTTCCTTGGGGACTAACATCAATAATCACATCTGTGTTTACTTCAGCGTTTGATTCATGCACTGACATAACTATCGTCCAATATGGTATAGTTTAGAACTGAGAAATGGTCAATGATAATATTTAAGATTTATATGAAATATGAATCCTTTTACTTTACAATACACTAACTTGTCCATTATTGCGAATATAAAGAGAGCGATTGCCTGGATAATCTCGACTATTAGGACGAATTTCCAAAACCAATGTCCCAAAATTCGGTTTAGACACCACACCTTTTACATATCTTCCCCCATCATCCCAAAACATCAGAGAAAACTCGGTGAGTTTGTCCCCTCGCAGGTCAAATTGTAATTTTTGTCCTGGTTTTAAAGTTGTTTGTCTTAGTTCTGGTAACTGTTCCAATTTCACAGATCCATAACTGCGATTCACAACTTTTACCCGAATATATTGTCCTGGAGTAAAATGCAGGGGTGCAGGATCACAACGAGAAGCACAAGTTTGTGCTAATGTTAGCTTATAGTTAATTGGCATTAATAGCAAGGCCATTGTCAATAATGTAGTATAAATTGCCAATCTCATTTTCATATTTTTACTCCTTTGTTGATTATTTAAATATGCTGTAAAAATTCAATTTCAGGTAATAAGGGATCGTTGACAATTCCCACACCTGCAAAACCCCAACGTTTGAGCAAACTACCTATTTGTGTACTAGCCAGAGATTCGACTGTCAAGCGGTTTGCTAAATCAGCAGCATGAGCATTTAGATAACTCATGGCATCGAAATCTTCTTTAAACAATAATAAATATCCTGATGTATCATCATCAACGCGGGCTGTGAGATATTTACCATCACTTCTAGAACGAATAATATAATAAATCATTGGTGATTGGTAATGGGTAATGGGTAATTGACAACTGACTAATTCAAATCTTCTAATTTAATTCTCGGATCTGCTGCTTTTAAAATTAAATCGGCGATTAAATTACCAACAATTAATAATACTGCACTCATTACTAAACTTGCCATGACTAAATATTGGTCTTTGGCTAAAACAGCTTGTAGAGTTAATTTCCCTAAACCTGGCCAGTTGAAGAAATTTTCTGTAATAAATGCACCACCTAACAAACCTGCTAATTCAAAACCCAATAAAGTAATTAATGGGTTAATAGCATTTCGCAAAGCATGAACATAAATAACTCGGTTTTCTGGAAGTCCTTTCGCGCGAGCAGTTTGAATATAATCTTGGCGTAAAACATCCAATAATTGACCACGCATAATCCGTTGTAAACCAGCAAAACTGGTAATACTTAAAGCAATTAATGGTAAAACTGAATGCCATGCGATATCGAGAATTTTACCTAACCATGTGAGGTCGGCATGATCAATACTGGTCATATTACCCACTGGAAAAAGTGGCGTAGTCAGTTGAGCAAAAAATAGCAAAAATAAGACAGTGATAAAACTGGGAATACCTTGACCAGCATAACTGACGATTTGTAAAATCTGGTCAGTGCGGCGATTTTGTTTCACTGCTGCGAGAATCCCTAGAGGAATAGCGATCGCCCATGTAATAATTAAAGAAGCGATCGCTAATAACAATGTTGCTGGAACTCGTTCCCATAACAGCGACGATACAGAACGTTGATAAACAAAACTTGTCCCAAAATCACCTTTAGTGACAATTTGCTGCAACCAAAATCCAAACTGTTCTGGCCAAGATTTATCTAAACCAAATTGTTGTCTAATTTCTTCAATTCGTTCTGGGGAAATTTTCGGATTTTGTCGCAGGGTATCTACATAATCCCCTGGAGAAAACTTCATAATAAAAAATGACAAAGCCGACGCTAAAAAAATTGTCAATAGCGCCTGTAAAAGCCGTTTTATCACATAAATAAAAGTTTCATTCGTAACTGACCTAATTAGCCAGTCTCGACTTGTCTCCAAGGAAATTTTTGTATTTGTCATTTATGATTGGTAATTGGTAATTGGTAATTAGATAATTTTCTTCTTCCTTCTTCTTCCTTCTTCTTCCTTCTTCTTCCTTCTTTCTCCTGACTCCTGACTCCTGACTCCTGACTCCTAACTAACTAATATTCAACCAGTGAGATAATAGGGACATCAGGTAAATGTTTCCGTCCTTGCAAATCTTGTAGTTCGATGATAAACCCAAACCCCACAAGTTCACAGTCAATCTTTTGTACTAACTTTGCTGTTGCACTAGCAGTACCACCAGTAGCAATTAGATCATCTACAATTAAAACCTTACAACCTGGCTTCAAAGCATCCTGATGTACTTCTAATGTATCCGTACCATATTCTAGTTGATATTCAATAGAGTGAACCGCTGCTGGTAATTTCCCTTTTTTGCGAACAGGAATAAAACCCGCACCTAATTTATAAGCCACAGGCGCACCAAAAATGAACCCCCGCGACTCCATGCCGATAATATAATCCACCTGAAGTTCAATTTCGGAACATTTTTGTGCTAAAAGGTCAATAGTGTATCGCAATCCTGCTGGGTCGCTTAATAGAGTAGTGACATCTCGAAATAAAATTCCCGGCTTAGGAAAATCTGGTATATCACGAATCAGAGATTTTAAATCCATATTTGTGAGTAGTTAGTGGTCAATCGAGAAACAAAGGGTAAGAGGCGAAAAATTTCCCCAATCCCTGCCAAATCCTACCCTATAATGTCATAACCTAGAGACTAGTGCCGCAAGGAAGAAGTCAAAAGTCGAAAATTAAAAGTCAAAAGTCAAAAATCAAAATTCATAGGTCGTCATGTATATAATTGAACTGCCATATCGCGCCAGCGATTAGCCATGAGAGGTTAATATCAATCACTTTATTGGAAACGCATAAGGTATTTTTTAGAATGAATGTCTCCGCTAGTATCCCATCTTTAAACAGCCCAAACGCCCAGGGAACGCCGATGATTTTGGATACTTTACCAGATCCAGCGATCGCCGGCCAAGTATGCCCAGCCAGAACTAGATTGCAAATAGACTTAATGTTATTAGCCATTGAAGCCTTAGAACTAGGCGGTTCTGAAGCCATTTTATCCTTTGCTGAAGAATTAGACCTCAAAGGAATCATCAAAAATCGGGTAAACTTATGGCGAATGCGAGCCTCTAACCCCATGCGGAGAGCGCATAGTCGTCGTCCCTTAGATATTTTAGAAGCCAAAGCTCTAGTAGTCATTGCTTGTTACATCGCTCGGCGGTTAACAGTCGTCATTCGCCAACTATTAACCATATATCAACAATTAGCCCAAAAACAGATTCCCCCAGAACAAAATTTAAGATTAGCTAATTACCTAGAAAGGTTTAGAACCCACTTTAAAAGTCGGATGAATTCCCGGCGTTCCGGTGTACTAGCATTAACTTCTGATGAAAAATTAGATGAACTAGCTATAGACTTATTAGGAAAATTACTATTCTGCACAGGTACAGCGGGAATGCAGCGGTATTGGATTTCTCTTTTTGACGGTGAAGTAGAGTAGATTGACACTCCCCGGTCTAAAGACACAGGGATTCTTGGTTCAACGAGACCACTTAAACTAGATTCCTTGCGTTGTCTAACCCAGAGGTGGGACTCTCCCCAAGCGTTAACTTTCGGTCTGCCCGACCGTAGTTGCATTACTGCAAGTCCTGTTTAACTTGAAACGAGAAAGTTTCAAAATTCTGATTCGTCTAGTCCCTATAAATCTTTTACCTACTGCGAGGAAAAAACTAGAACAATGCAGTAGAACCGCATAGATTTAATTGTCAAGGTACAGATTACCGTTAGGTAGTTAGGTTTTTAGACAGGTTGATTACCTTTCCTGTTACAAATAGTGTAACACCATAAGTCACTGGGGGATAAATCCCCTCTTGTAGCTTTCATCCCGGGCTTAAAAGACATTAAAGCCTAAAAATTTTTAGGTTTTTTAGGTTTTAATTCCGGGGCTTTCGTCCCATTTTCTTGTAAATAAAATGAATATCCAACGTAAATATAGTTTACCCAATTGCACCCTGCTCCTAGAAGGGTTAAGTGACATGACACGGACAGCTAACTTTCAAGAACTGCGTCCCGAACTATCCATATTAGTGAATGCAGAATGCCATTTATCTAATTATGATCAACCCATAAATGGAGGTAGGGAATTTTTTGAAAGCTTAGTTAGAGCCGTTAGTGCTTACGCTCAAGAATTTTTAAGCAATATACCCAATCCCCAAGGCAAAAAATTTGAACATCAAAATTCAGAGTTAGTTGAATTACAAAAAATTGACAGCGACAGACACAGATTAATCGTTCACTCCGAAATCACAGCCAACAATCAGGGGGAAAACAACAACCCCGGACAACCGCTGCAAATCGTCCTCAACACAGTCCAATTATTTGATTTAGTTGAAGCCGTAGATCAGTTTTTTGCTGATAGCCAGACCTTACCAGAATTATCTCTAGAACTACACCCAGTTAATCGCAGTTATGGTGGTTCTAGTCAAACCTTACTCAAACAAGCAATTCCCGCTACCGTTGGCGTATCCAGCCTAGCCGTAGCTGCCGTAGCCTTTAGTTTAATTCCTGCACCCCAAATCCGTCCACCTCAAGTCAAACCAGAAATACAGTCCAGCACTTCCACACCCACACCCACAGCGTCAGTATCACCCTCAATTACACCCACAGTAACCCCCACCCCTACAACCACACCCACAGCATCAGAAACCCCCGTTATCAAGGATTTGGAAGCACTTTTAAAGACAGTTCCAGAAATAACAGATCCATCTCAATTACGGGCATTAAATCGCCAAGTTTACAATCAAATTCATCCAGCTTGGACAAAGCGCTCAGAATTATCAGAGGATTTAGTTTATCGTTTAGGTGTCGCCGCCGATGGTAGTATTGTTGGTTATAAAGCTGTCAATCAGAAAGCTAGTGATGCAATCGAGAAAACACCACTGCCTAAACTACTCTATAATCCTGCTAATCGCCTCCCTAATGAACCTATTGCTCAATTCAAGGTCGTATTTACCCAAAAAGGGGTTCTAGAAATTAGTCCCTGGTTAGGATACGCTAAAACGCCAGAAGTAACTGGCGAAAAAATTACTGATACCAGTAAAATCAAGGATTTGAATCAAAAGCTGTATAGTACAATTCGTCAAAATTGGAGTGTTACTCCTACATTTGCTAATGATTTAAAATATCGAGTAGCGGTAAATAAAGAAGGCGTAATAGCTGACTATGAACCACTTAATCAAGTTGCTTTTGATCATTTCCGGGAAACTCCTTTACCTCAGATGTTCCAATCAGTTTATGGCTCAAATGTAGCTGCACCTGATAATAAAGAACCTCTAGCTCATTTTCAGGTGGTATTTACACCCAAGGGAGAATTAAAAGTCAACCCTTGGAAGGGATATAAATAATTGTCAGTTGTCAGTTGTCAGTTGTCAGTTGTCAGTTGTCAGTTGTCAGTTGTCAGTTGTCAGTTGTCAGTTGTCAGTTGTCAGTTGTCAGTTGAAAAAATCTTCTCCCCTACTTCCCCTACTTCCCCTACTTCCCCTACCTCCCCTACTTCCCCTACTTCCCCTACCTCCCCTACCTCCCCTACTTCCCTTCCTATTACCTTCTGACTCCTGACTCCTGACTCCTAGCCCTTACAAAAAGATTTTTCCAGAGATGATATTCAAAATTTTGGCAAATTTTTTCATATTAGTAATTATAGCTGTTTGGGTAGTGGCGATCGCTCTAATTTCTGTCCAAAATGCTACTCCTGTATCTTTACAATTTTTGGTTTTTCAATCAATACAAATTCCCTTTGGGTTAATGTTAGCGTTTGGTGTGGCTGTCGGTTTATTAGGTACAGCAGTTTTACAACCTCTGTGGGATTTGGAAGAGTCTCAATCTAGAGTAGATGAAGATGCAGATTTTTTTGTTGATGATGAAGATTTTTAGTAGTAAGGGCAGGATTTCCCCACTCTCGATTGTATTGTATCCGAACAATAACCGCTATATTAAAATTTCTCAAGAATATCAATGGAGAACATGCAACTAAACAAACAATATCTTCTCAAGAATTGGAGATTTTATATTATGTGATTTATAATCCCCGCAGAATAATCAAAGAAAAAGTCCAAAAATTAACAAAAATGTTAAAAAATCTAGGAGTTGATTCGGAAATTTTAACGTAGATAATAATGTAGCTAGACAAATTGAAGAAAACTTACAGCGTGAAAAATAAATCTGCAAAACCGTAAATACTAATTCCTAATAGGAGTAATGCGGTCAATTGGGTAAGGCGTTGTTGAGTCAAAATTGTGTGGTTGTGTTCGCTGGGAGATATTGCTTCCCGAACTAGGATAGAAGTTGATGCTCCCACAACAAAACTTAAACCTAGTATGATGTAAGGTTTATCTGGGACAATGGTGGAGACTGTCAGCATAGCGATCGCTAATGTTAACATTAATAATTCCACAAACCGAGGTGGATGATGTTGACAAGCTAAAATCAAGCTATTTAACCAAAAATTCCAGGTTCTCATAATTTGTCAGTAGTCAGTTGTTAGTAGTCAGTGGTTAATAGTTGTTGCACTCACCACTGACATCTATATTAACTAACGAGCGCCAGCTTTTACCCCTGCACCAGTTTTCTGGGTTGAATCTTCTGGAAGTTCCACACCAAAAACTCGACAAAAGACCTTTTCTACCTTATAGCCAGTATCAATTGATTCTAAAGGATCTTTCCGCAGCCGGTGACGCAGACATAAGGTAATTACCCGCCGGATATCGTCAACTGTAACTTCTGTCCGTCCTTCAAAAGCAGTTAAGGCTTTAGCAGCGCGGTTTGTCACAATGTCACCCCGCAACCCGTCCACATCCAATTCTGAACAAACTTCGGAAATTTTCACCCGGAAGTCATAGTCTAAATTAACTTGTGGTAATAAGTTTTGGGCATTGACAATTTTCTCTTGTAATGCTACTTGAGGCACTTGGTGTTTTTCTAAATACACAGGTGGATTTTGGTCAAATTCGCCCCGTTCTTCCACAATTTGCACCCGCAAAGCTGGTTCTTTAACAGTGCGAATTTCTGCGTGCATTCCAAAACGGTCGAGAAGTTGAGGACGGAGTTCCCCTTCTTCCGGGTTTCCTGAACCAACGAGAACAAACTTGGCCGGGTGACGGATAGAAATCCCTTCCCGTTCGACCGTATTCCAGCCACTAGCAGCAGAATCGAGGAGTACATCTACCAGGTGGTCATCTAACAAATTGACCTCATCCACGTAGAGAATACCTCGGTTAGCTTTGGCTAGGAGTCCGGGTTCAAAAGCTTTCACACCTTCAGATAAAGCCTTTTCAATATCAATCGTCCCACAAACCCGGTCTTCTGTCGCGCCCAATGGTAAATCTACCATTTGCACCTTTTTGTGAGTGATGGGAATTTCCAACCCTTGTGCTACCTGTTGACGGACTTCATCACTCATCAAGTCCGTGTCGTTGGGGTCACTGTTGAAGGGGTCATTGGCGACAACAGGGATTTCTGGTAAAAGGTCCGCCAAGGCGCGGATAGTTGTAGATTTTCCGGTACCGCGATCGCCCATAATCATTACACCACCAATTTTGGGGTCAATGACATTTAACAGCAGCGCCAGTTTCATTTCTTCTTGACCAACGATGGCTGTAAATGGAAAGACCGCACGACGCGCACTCGCACTAGCTTGAGCAGTTGAAGTCACTAAATTACCTTAACAATATTTTTTATTACAATTCTTTATTTTGACACATTTTGGGAAGGTAGGTCAGTTGTTCGTTATATTTTTATAAATTGCCAGAATCAGGATATGAGAAAATACAATCCTCTTAATCCTTACAATCCGATAAATCCGTGTTCAGACTCTCAAGATATGAGAAAATAAAATCCTCTTAATCCTTACAATCCGCTAAATCCGTGTTCACAGACATCTTGATCCAAGGTACAGTGTATATTAAATTAATAGTTGATAGCATAATTAAAGGAGAATTTGCACCATGAGCAAATTATTAGATGAAACCTTATCTAATGAAATTGCCAAAACAATCAAAAGTAAAGCCAAAAAACCTTTTGACAATGCTTATAAAGCAGTTTTAATCACCGAAGGGGCAAAGTATATCCAAGGCTTTTTAGTATTTGCAGGTCAGCCCTATAAACCAATGGAACACAGTTGGATTGAAGTTAATGATATAATTATAGATCCGACACTTCCCCATTTACAAAAAAATCCCCAAGAACTGTATTATTTCCCCGCCCAAAGTTTGAGTATCAAAAAGCTCAAAGCCATTATCGAAGAATCCAAAGAAGATTATCCAGAGGATGATCCTTTACCTATTTATGGTGAAGCCCCTTATGATTATTATGGTGATGTCATGCTGGGTGGTCCAGAATATTTGACAGCTTATCAAGCAGCACAGGCAAAATGTCAAGAAATAAATGGCTTAAATTTTGAAAAAAATTAATCTCCCAGGGCAGAATTTAACATTATTTTTCTCCTAAATTATTATTTATGGGCATCTCTCCATCTCCAACTAAATCCAATAGCAAATACCGTCGTCGAGAAAATGACTGGCGGTTATTTTTACGCTTAGTTCCCTATGGTCGTCGTCATGGCAAACTGTTAGCAGTATCCATGTTAATGCTTGTTCCTATTGCTGTTGCTAGTGCTATCAAACCCCTATTAGTGGGACAGGCAATTTCGTTAATTCGCAAAGAACCAAGTACATATCAATTTCTCCAAAATATCCCCCTGTGGCAAGGTTTAAATATCCTCATTGGAATGTTGCTAATAGCAACTACTCTCCGCTTAGTATTGACAGGTGTACAAGGTTATTTAGTGCAAAAACTAGGACAAAAAATCACAGCAGATATTCGTGAGGATTTATTTACTCATGTAACATCTTTAGCAGTTCGGTTTTTTGATCGCACACCTGTAGGTAAATTGATTACAAGACTAACCAGTGATGTCGAAAGTTTAGGAGATGTTTTTTCCACGGGGGCTGTAGGCATTGTTTCTGATTTACTATCTATGGTAGTAATTGTGGGATTGATGTTTTCAATTCAATGGCAACTTGCTTCTTTGTTAATATTCATTCTTTTGCCAGTAACTTGGTTAATGATTTATTTTCAACAGCAGTATCGAGACGCTAATTATAAAACCAGAGAAGAACTTTCTAAACTCAATTCTCAACTCCAAGAAAATATTGTTGGTATTAATGTAGTCCAATTATTTCGCCGCGAAAAATTTAATGCCGAGTTATTTCGAGCTACTAACCAACGTTATATAAAGGAAGTAGATATTAGCATTTGGTATGATTCCGCAGTTTCTGCAACCTTAGAATGGGTTGGTTTAATTGCCATTGCTGGGGTACTATGGTTAGGTGGTCGGTTATTATTAAATCAACAAATTTCTTTTGGGATTTTATCAGCATTTATTTTATATGCTCAACAATTTTTTGAACCATTGCGGAATTTTGCGGAAAAGTTTACCGTCATTCAATCTGGGTTTACAGCTATTGAAAGAGTAGTAGATATTTTAGATGAACCCATCGAAATTAAAGATTATTCTCAACCTGCAAGTTTAGGTTTGGCATCTACCTATATTCAGGATATAGTTCCGAAATTAGAATCACAAAATTTTACACCCGTTCCGGCTTTGGGAGAAATTAAGTTTGAAAATGTTTCTTTTGCCTATAAAGATGATGATTACGTTATTAAGAATTTAGACTTTACTATTCACCCTGGCGAAAAGGTGGCTTTAGTTGGTCCCACAGGTGCAGGGAAAAGTTCAATTATTCGTCTATTGTGTCGTCTTTATGAACCAACTCAAGGACGGATTCTGATTGATGGTGTGGATATCCGCAAGATTCCCCAGGTGGAACTACGCCGTTATATGACAGTGATTTTGCAAGAGGCTTTTCTGTTTGCTGGTGATGTTAAAAGTAATATTACTTTGGGTGATAATTACAGTTTTGCAGAAATTCAACAAGCAGCAATAAAAACCAACGTAGCAACGTTTATTAACCAATTGCCTCAAGGTTATGATACTCAATTACGAGAACGAGCAACTAATCTTTCCAGTGGACAAAAACAACTTTTAGCCTTTGCGAGGGCGGCTATTCGTAATCCGCAAATCTTGGTTTTAGATGAAGCCACAGCGAGTTTAGATGTGGGAACGGAGGCTTTAGTTCAAGAAGCTTTAAATCAGTTGTTAATCCAACGAACCTCAATTATTATTGCTCACCGTCTCTCAACAATTCGGAATGTGGACAGAATTTTTGTGTTGAAACGAGGAGAATTAATTGAACAGGGAAGTCATGAAGAATTGTTACAACAACAAGGATTTTATGCCACTTTGCACAATTTACAAATGTTAGGAGCTTAATCACAGGTGTGCAGTATTGATGTGATCTAAATCACTAATTTATGGTTGCTGCTATCACCAATGTAATTGATTAATTTCACAATCAAATGCCTGTTTTAATCACTTAATTAAATTTCAATTTAGGAGATATTAAACTTGTAGAGTTAAATTTTAAGTAAATGATAGAAATCAAGCTTCTTCCTGGCGCTGTTGGCGAAATTCTTGCCGTTACTGTTGATACTGGTTATATTTCTTTATCAGATCGTTATGGCTTAATGGCGGCTATTTTAGATGAATCTTTAGAGGAAGAAGAAACACAAGCTATCAATAGATTGTTACATTTTGTCAAGAGAGGCAGGATAAAATGGTAGGTAAATATAGCAGGGAAAAGTCCCTGCATTTCTACTTTCTCTAGGTTTGGGAAAATGGCAACTCAATGATATAAAAATCTCTATATCTCAGTTACAAAACTTAATTACAAATCACGACTTATTTTAATCTATTTCTGTTTCTACTTTGTCACCACGTTCCAGTTCCCAAAGGATTTGATTACCTTCACGTCTTACCCGTGAAACTATCCAATTTCGCCAACGCCATTCATCACCTCTGCTGGTAACGGCGCTAGAGTGAACACCCATTAAGTCTGCTAATTCTGAACTGGTAATTAGGTAGCCTTTTTCGGCAATTTCGTCTGCAATACGCAAGGTTTCCACCAAGTTGCGAAGTTGTAAAACCCTGATTTCAGTGGGTTGTTCGTTGGTTGTAGTCGCAGTTGGTGTTGTAGATGGTTCCATAGTGCTAGTATCTGATGCAGACAGACTGCTTTCTAGTGTATTTTTATTAGTTATTGTAGAGTTTATCGGATCATTAGGTACTTTTACTAGGCTTATTTCCCCAATTTTAGGTAAAGTTTCGTGAAGAAGATCGGGTAATGACTGTTTGAGGTGGGGGATTTTGTGATTTGCGAAGGAACGCGCAATTACATCACAGCGTTCATTACCAATATTACCAGAATGTCCCCGAACGTGCTGCCATTGTACCCTTTGGCTATTGAGTTGATCAAGAATTTCTAGGAGGTCTTGGTTTTGGACGGGATTTCCATCCGACTTTTTCCAGCCGTTCTTTTTCCAGCCTTTCACCCATTTTGTCACACAATCAATGACATATTTACTATCTGTGTAGAGGGTAATGGGTTGAGTTTGTCCAGATGATTTGAAAAATTCCAAGGCAGCGATCGCAGCTTGCATTTCCATTTTATTATTAGTGGTGTGCTGGGATGAATCACCCATTTCATGAACTGAACCATCATGAAAATAGACAACTGTACCCCAACCACCAGGGCCAGGATTGCCTGTGCAAGCACCATCTGTGTATATACTTTGAATTAAACGTTGGGTAGACATAGTGCAAATATCAAACTGTAAATATCATCAAGAAAGTAATTACTGACAAATTTTAGTCAATAATCTTCAGACTATCATAATTAATAATCATGGTTCTCTTCCTGCCATAACTGATCATGACGGTGCATTATTTTCAGTGCATTTACATCATAAGTAAAACCCCAACGTTCATAAAAAGGAATCATTTCTGGTAAACAAAAAAGAGCCATATTTTCTACTGCTTTTAATTGGGGATGATTAACAACTTCATCTAATAATTTAGCACCAAATCCCATGTTTCTATAACTAGGTTTAACAATCACATCATAAAGAACTCCCCGATAAACAAAATCAGTCAAAACACGACAAAAAGCAATTAGTTCTTTTTCCTCATTTATTAAAGCAATAATAATATCAGATGCAGTCAACATTTTGCTAACACCTTGATATGTCCGATTTTTACTCCAAAATTCATGTTTGTATAATTCCACAAGTTCAGCAATTTGATCTTCATTTAATTGGTTAACAATTTGGTAATTCATTTTTTTAAACTTTATTGTGCATAGTTTTGATCTAATGTGGATTTTATCTCTTGTAGGGTGCGTCAGACCCAATGATTTAGTAAAAAACAGATTTCCTCTATCTGACGCACCTTACTAAATATGTAATGTGGATTTTATGTTATGAGGTACAAGAACCCCTCCCCGCAAGCGATGAGGGGGCTATGATATACTCAATATATAATAATTTTTAACCCCTCTGGTAAACCTCTCCCCGCACCTCTCCCTAACCCTCTCCTAAGAGGAGAGGGAAAAGGAATAATATTTAATACTGGAGAGACTTTGAACTTGTTCTTTGTATGATAAAAAAGTCCAGCTTCTAGCCGTTTTGAGTATAATGATAAGTTAAAATGCCCCTCTCCGACACCGAGAGGGGTTGGGGTGAGGTTCAATCACTCCTACGTCGTCACGCTACGCTATCGAATTCACGTTAAACATACGTAGGGTGTGTAAAGCCCTGGCGGGCATGGCTACGCAAAAGCGACAGCGTAACGCACCAAATCCTTGATAATGGTGCATTACTAATTTCATCCTATCGTTATCCGTCAATTCGTTTGTTAGCAAGAAGTAATCGGCCTTCTGACTGATGACTATGGAAGGGTTTATGAATAATCTGATTGAGTAAAGATACTGATTGTTTAACTGAGAAGTAAGACGAGAAAACGCGGCTATTCTCGCAGGTTTCAACAACACTTACTAAGAACCAGTCTTGCAGATTATTGTTGCATATTTGATGATCATATTGCTGACTCACAGGCAAAAAAGGCTCGTCTACCCTAATTAATCTGCCAGAATTGATATTGGTAATTAATTTTTCCAGTATTTCCACACTAACTTGTCTTTTCCCTAACTCTGCCGCTACTCTAGCCAAACTACAATATCTAGTCAACGAAGGTTGAGCCTTAACAGCTTGCTGAAGACATTCAAAAGAGTGTTCTAAGGAGGCAAACTTTTCTCCTGGAGAAAGACTCGATGTTTTTGTGAGAAAGAAATAATTAAGCCCTTCTAAGTAAACTTGACTATCAGCATTGGCAACCGTTGCGTATTCTTGCCACTGATTTAGGAAAGGAGTTGCATAACTATAAGCTGCTATTGCTTCTAACCAGTAGGATGGTTGTGGAAGTAGAGGCTTTTCTTTAACTTGTGTTACTAGTAAACCACGTTCAGCTAATTGTTGCGATCGCTCTGGCTTACAAGCAAACAAGTTTAATTGATAGCCATCTACTGGCTGATTTACATCAAAAGGCACTAAACAACCGATGCTAGAAATTAAGTAGTAAGTCTCATAGCCGAGATTTTGAAATAGTTGAATTAACCGCATATTAATATGTTTGCCATGCTTGAGTTCAAACATAATTAATGGCGATTGCTCAAAAAAGAATCTTTTACCACCTGCGAGAATCTTGGCTTCTTCTCCTTCTGCATCTAGTTTAATAAAGTCAATTTTCTGCCAGTTACGCAGGGCTAATTCTTCATCCAAGTTCAGCAGTTTAATAATTTCTTGTTGTTGAGATGAATTATCGGGCTGTAGAGAATTTAGTTCACTATTTGTTGATAGAAATAAAGTTGCTTCACCCTCACAATCTGATAAGCCGGCATTGACTATCTCTACATTCGTGAAACCATTAGCTTCTACACCTTTTCGCAATAAGTAAACAACTGAACTAGCAGGTTCATAAGCCGTAATTTTACCTTCTCCTTGGAGTAACTTAGCCATAGTTAAGGTATAGACTCCATGATTAGCACCAATATCTAGGATTTCCATCCCTGGTGTAATCAGTTTGCGAATAAACTCCATTTCTGACTCAAACCAATCACCCTGTTCTAGCAAAACATAAGTTGTCAAGCTGTTGATATCATTCTTAACACATACTTTAATTCCACCCTCAATCTCTACTAGGCATTCATGAGGATCAGCATCAGTGAATTTAAAGTATTTACGCTCTTCAGAATTGTTAGCATTTTCCTGAAAAATGGGAATAACTTTATTAGCAGGTCGAGAACGATATTCCTGTAAAAAACCTTTGAAAGTTTCTCGTATTTCACTATCATCAGGTGCTAATAACAACGCACAGCGATAATATTTTTCAGCTTCTGCAATTAATTCCTGTTCTTCTAACAGTTTGCCTAGAGCTTGATAGGTGGCAGCAGAACCGCGATTAATGGTAAGAGATTGCAAATAAGATGGAATAGCATTTTCTACATCATCTAAGGATTGATAAGCTAAACCTAAATGATAATATCCCTGGGCATCATCAGGATGATTTTCGATATATTGCTGATAGTAATTAATAGCATCAGCGGGTTCTAATTCCACCGAGAGAGAAGGATGATTAGGGAGATTTTCGCTGTTAGATCCTGTGGTTTTTTCAATATAAATCTGCCACATTTGGCGATAAGCTGCTTCTAAAGTGCTGGCGATGTTTTTCACATCCAACAAAGGAGAGTGCAGCATTCGTTCGCGCATATTTAAGCGCAAAGATTGGAGATAATCTGGATTTTGGGCTAATGCGATCGCTCTTTGAACATACTCTGTGGCACTATGGACAATACAATCATCCAAACCAACACTGTGGAGAATACTGGCACTCATGCGCTCCATTTTCCGCGTCCCTGCTAGGGTTAATGTTGGTACTCCCATCCACAAGGCTTCACAAGTCGTAGTACATCCCGTATAGGGAATACTATCCAAATGCAAATCAACCTGATTATAAAGATTCAGATGGTCTTCATCAGTAGCAAACGCACCATATAAGAAGATGCGTTTAGGATCAATACCCTGTTCCACAAAGGGGGTTTGGATTCTCTCGGTAATTAAGGGACTGAATACATCAGAACTAGCGCATTTTAACACCAAGCGAGAATTAGGAACTGCTTTGAGAATTTCAATCCACAGCGCAAAAGTTTCTGGTGTAAGTTTGCGTAAATTATTGAAAGATGAAAAAGTGAAAATTCCCGTTTTTTTGCTAGGAAGTTCAGTAATTTCCGGGGCATTGTTCAGCGGTTCATAACCTACATAGCAACGGGGTAAACGCCATATAGTTTCGCTGGTTTTTTCCTCTGTATCATGGGGGTGAAGAAACTGATCAGTAATCCAATAGTCAATTGTCGGTAAACCTGTGGTAGCAAAATAGCCTAAATATGTAGTTTGAATCGGCGCTGGTTTCATCCCCAAGACCATCATCCGGTTATTTGCCGTATGCCCTGCCAAATCAACGAGAACATCTATGCGGTCTGCTTGAATTAATTCAGCCACTTGTAAATCCGAAAGACCCACAGTAGAACGCCAAGCATCGCAGATATCTATAATTTCCTCTGTAATTGCATCCGGTTCTTTGACTTCCCCATAACAGAAAACCTCAACCTGGGTGCGGTCATGGTGTTGTAAAACAGGTTTAATAAATGAACTTACCGAATGTCTCTTAAAATCAGGGGAAATATAGCCAATGCGTAAACGACGGTGTGGAGTTTTATCCTGAGAGTGGGTGGTGAGGGTTGGTAGCCATTGACTAACTACTTGTTGTTGATACCACTGTTGAGCAGAATCTAATATTTCTTGAGGTGTAAAACTGACAAGAGAAGATAAATTAAACAGAAAACAAGAATGTAGTTTAGGATTATTAGGATTAATTTTCAGGGCTTCATTTAACAGACTAATACACTCTGACAATTTTCCTTGTTCACCGGCAATAAATCCCAAAATTTCGTAAGTTTCGCTATGGTCAGGATTTAATTGCAATATTTTTTGGAAGCATTCTTGGGCTAAATCTGCTTGTCCATTTTTATAGTAAACATAACCTAAATTTTTCAAGGAATCAATGTAATTTGCATTAATCTTTAAAGACCGACGATAGGAAGTGATTGCTTCTGGATAGCGATTTTGATTTTGTAAAACACAACCTAAATTATAGTGAGCCAAAACACAATCTGGATCTAGTTCAATCACCGATTTAAAATAGATTTTGGCTTGTTCCCATTGTCGTTCACGCACCAACATTGCCCCAGTGTCGTTTATTTCTTCTGGGAGATTAAGCAATAATTCTAGGTCTGTTTCTTCTAACAAATTTTGGATGAAATCTGCACCTTCTCCTTGTTGCCAAAGTAAAGCTAAATTGAACTTTGCCCCCTGATGCTTTGGATCTAGGTGCAAGACTTGAGAAAATTGTTCTATGGCTTGAGTAAATTGCTTTCGACGTTTAAAAATCAATCCTAAGCGATAGTAAGCCTTGGTATAATTATCATTAATGGTGATAGCATGATTATAATGAACAATAGCTTTTTCCCAATCATCCTCCTGTTCATAGACAAAGCCCAAATTATAATGAGATTTGGCTAACTGAGGTTGGATATTCAGAGCGCGTAAATACCATTTTTCTGCTAGTTGTAAGTCATTTTGTAAAGTTAGGGCTGTTCCTACTAAGTGGCAAACTTCCCCAGCTTCATGTAACCGCCCTATTGCAGTTAAAACAGTGATCAAATATTGATCAATGGATTCGTAAAATTGTTCCCGTACTTCGGTCTTTATCTGGCTAAATTTACCAATAATTTTATCAATTTGGATTAGCAGTGGTTCTAATTGAATTGCTGCTAAATGTTGTTCTAATCTTTCGGATATACTAAACTCATCTTCGTCATTAAATTGTAGGAGTAATGGTTTGAGCAAAGTTTCAATAATTAAGCATTGCTCAGAACTGAGAATTTCTGTCCATTGTCCTACCGTTTCAGGTGATGGTAACTGATACTGCTTTAATAACAAATCAATTTTCGATTCGGTAAATTCAATATTTAAATATGTTGCTAACTTAGAAATTTCTGAATGTGGTTCTGAAATTAATTTTTCTCTACGAATTAATAAAGTTTGATGGCTATCAGAAAACCACTTTTCTTGGTATTGTTGCCAAAGGTTGATAAAAGTAGATTCAAAGGTTAATTTCTGTTCTAAAGAAGCGAGAACAGCAGCCAAAATTTCACGGGGATCTTGATGCAGATAAATACTCTTAACTTCACCGTGCTGAATTTTTTCTAAAGTTAATTTTGAGGGAATCTGATATTGAATGAGTGTTACAGGTGAGGATGGTTGTAAAAGCTGAAAATAAGCATCTATTTCCGAGGCAGTATTGCAAATAGTTCCTTGAATATTGCTTTTATCTATTTGAGTTAGTAAAGTCTGGCAAAGATTGTAACCCAGACTTCTTAAATCCTTAGCTGTTCCACCACAAAAAATAATCATAAAACCCTTCACATCCTGATAATTTCTAAAAAATAATGCTCAAATAAAGGCAAATAAAAATAGCCATTTAATTTTTGTCAGGCAGAAATTTTATTTATAGCCGCCGACAGATTCTTGTAGAGACGTTCCGGCGGAACGTCTCTACTCAAAACATAATTAATCTAGAGCCGCAGAACCACCACTTTGCCAAGATTTAACAATACCGATAATGTCACCAAAGCGATGATCATTAATAGCAGTATCAATGGCGCGAGCGATCGCAGCTTGAATAGTATTATCTGGATAATTGACAGTTCCAACATTCATAACAATACCCGGTAAGTGGGAAACTCAGTGGCTTTAGCCCTGAGAGGGAAACGGCACGAGCGGTTTTAACCGCCTTGAATATTTTTTCATTACCGCCTTGGAGTTGGGAAATTCGGGGTACTTTTGTGA
>NZ_VIKX01000187.1:31183-181958 GCF_009711935.1 Dolichospermum sp. UHCC 0259
GTTATAAGAGCTTTTTAGACTTGCAACACTGTTTCAGTGACCTTAAAACTGTTTAATTGCAAATGACAGAGCGGGGAACTAGCTTCGCATTCCGAGGTGTCGTGACTCAAATAACGGCTACCCTTCGACTCCCTTCGACATCGCTCAGGGCAAGACGCTCAGGGTGGTCTGGTCAGCACGGCTTGCTTGATTACTCTTGCAAGCCCAGTCCCTTTAGGGCTGGGTTACTGACATTTCCCTTGATAATTGCCACCTGACTGGGATCATTACCTACAGAACCATAGATAACTTTTATTGTCAGACTACCGTTAGGGCTACAGCGGAAACCGCTGTTATAAGGTACATCTTAGCCCCCTCATCGCTTGCGGGGAGGGGGTTGGGGGTGGGGTTCTTGTACCTCATAACACCGGGAAGTGCTGTAATTTAAATATTTTTAATAAATATGAAGAAACAAGATATTTTTTGGATTGCTGGACTGCTGGTAACTTTGTCGGTGTCGGCACTGTTTCCGGCAAAAGTCCTAGCAACTCAGCCAGAAAAAGTAGATAATTTTTTCAGCGTCAATACTAATGATCATACTGATGAAATTTATTACAATACTTCAGATCAACATTCAAATATAAACAATATCAACAACTTTTCTTTATACAAGTCTAATTACAGTTATTCTCTTGGCAATGAGATATTAACCGCACAGGAAACAAACAATCAGCAGCAAACGCAATTCACTCCAATTCAGCCAAACCTGCCTGTAGTTCCCAAGGAAATACCCTCTTTACCTATTCCAGAAGATAAACCAGAAACCAAACCAACATTAGCACCAGAACAAAATAAACAAGTCCTGAGAATTTTAATGCGTAGCTTGTTAGACAATAGCGCATCAAGATATCCATTTTTTGTGAACACAAGTGATAAACTAATTATTAATCCTCGTAATTTTCAACCCTCAAAATTTACTTTCTATGCAAATTTCGGTTTTGACCTAGATAACTTTCAACCAAGTAATGCGTTTCAAAAAGAGCAATTTAGTGATCCCCTCATTAAATCAGCTAATATTTCTATTTATCCCAATGACGAACAATTCTATTGGGTATTAGATGGTAATCGTGTGGTTATTGAAACCCAGGGAAACCATCTAAATTTTAGTTATCAGGGAAATAGTTATCAACAAAAATTGAGACAATTTGCTCAAATTTCTACAGCTTTTTTCGGTGTACAAACAGTATTTGCTTTTCCTACTGCTCTTACAGATTCAGTAGGAAGCAATAAATTAAATGACTTAAATGTTACTATCGCGGGGGCAGAAATCGTCCTACCTCCGGGAGTTCAGCTACCTGATAATGCCAGTTTTAATCTGAATATTACTGGCTCTGATGGTAGTTTGTTCCAAAAACTTATTCCCCTAGCTAACGCACCCAAATCAACTACAGACCAATTACTAGGAGGAGGTGCTTTATCTGGTAATTTAGATGCTAGGAATGCACCTAAATTTTTCCAAGGCTTTCCAACTGTCAATTTACAACCTTTATTAAATAATGGTGTTAAGTTAGAAGCTGGTAGTATTATTCCCCGTGAAAATCTCCTTGCTGCTGGACTGACATTAGGTGATTTTTTTACTAACCAGGGATATTCGTTTAAAGCTCCAATTACGTCTCTACCTGGGATCAAAACTTTACAAGTTAATCAAATAAATAATAATGATCTTTTTGAAGTCCTTAGCAATCCCTTTTTAACGAAAGAACAAAGAGATTTTCATTATCTTAATTCCTTAAGTTGGTCTAACCTTGGACAACAAAGTCCTGAAGTTACCACTTCTTCGATATTAAGTCCTCAAAACCAAGCTTGGTATAGATATACTTTGAGTCGGTCACATAACCGCACATTACTACAATATGACCCAGAAAAAATTAGATTAAATTATTTGAATGTTTTTGCTAATCCTGGCTTATCTGTAACTACAGCCCAATGGCAAGATACTGATTTGAATCAGACTACAAATGCTAGTCTAGGATTAATATTGGGTAGTGCTTTTAGTATTATTAATCCGGGTAATTTGAATGCAAGTATTAATGAAGCAAAAGAACAGTTTAATACCGTAAAAACTTTAGCGACGTTGCAGACAAAAGCCACATCTCAACAACGCAGACAAATGAATGAAAGGTTAAATAATACCCTAAGTTATGGTAATACTAATAGTAGCCTTGCCCAAGTTTCTGGAAGTTATACTTTTTCAGGAAATATTACTTCAGACAGTTCCTTATTATTACAACTAAGAACAGGTATTTATCAAAGAAATGTGCAATTTATTGAGCAAATAATACAACCTTGGACTGATGAAACTCCTGTTGTCATAGATTCGGTTTCTCTTGGTGACTTGGGTCCAATGTTTTCTAATATTCCCAAAACTAATGCTAATGCGCCTCAAACGATTACATATACCTTTTTGCAGGCAAAAACTTCAGATGGACAAATTTTATTTGATAAATCTTTTGTCTTTGATAATAATTTCGATAGTTTGTTTACAGCAGCTTCTATAATTGGAGGAGGAAAAATTTTTGATATAAACTTTAGCAGACTTCAACTGAGTACGTCTCAAAAAAGAGAAATTGAAACCTCTTCTTATACCGGAAATCTTTATTTACCGGCAGTGGAATTTGTCATATCTGGAAGTATTGATAATTTGAGTTATTCCCTATCTACAGGTATGTGGTTTAATCTTTTTCCTAATTCTGCACCAATGATTAATCAGAAGTTGGGTAACTTGAGTCCTAATGCTACAGCAGAAGGTTCTCTGGGAGGGATGTTAAAGTTTGCGACTAAAGCAGATTTTCGGAATACCTTTTATGATAAAAATAAACAATGGAGTACGATTATAGTTAATTCCCCTTTTCTATCACTAACTTATAATAATAATCCTAATCGTTTAAATTTATCAAGTCTTTCTATTGGTAATGTATTTCAGTTTGTGAAACCAGATTTTAATATAACTCTTTATCCCGTATTAAATTGTTCCCCCCAAATCCTCAATCCTGATGTTCAATCTACTAGTTTAGGTGATATTAGCACTTTTTTACTCATGAACTTTTCCCATAGAAGTGGTTTTAACTTCAATACTTCTTTCTCTTTTGGTAATCAAGAACCTTCATATCAAATTGAATCTACCTATGATGTTTTCAAAGATAAAGAATTAGGGACTGTCACAATTGGTCCATACTATTCAACTTATTCTACAGCTACCAAAGGATTTGAAAGTCAGTTAAAAGATCCTAACTATGGGATGATATTTCGTTATGCAAGTGCTAATTCTGGTTTAGTAATGAATTCTCGTTTGGGTAAAAGTGAGGATGGTTTTAGAGGGGACATGAATCTAGAATTTAAATTTTAGGAGATTTGAGAAACTCTCTCCTATATAAGGAGAGAGACTGTGATTTACTTTCATACTCGCTAATAAAATCTGAATTTATCCAACTCCCAAATCAATCTAAAACTGGTACAGGAAATGAAAGATTAACACTATTTATTACAGAACCAAAAGTAGAAATTGAAGTTGTATCCACATTAAAATTGACATCTCCACTAGAAACAGTATTTCCAGAAGGTAGAACTACATTAATATTAGATACAGTTCCTGATGTCGTAGTTGCCGCTGGAATAGCAATAGATGTACTTCCTGTCCCTGTGTGAATTTGAGGTGGATTACTGCCTTCTTTAATCACAGAAACAAAGCTAGGTTTTGTATTATTTGCTGCACCGTTAACGACAAAATTAGTTGGTAGTTGAAATACTGATGGGGTTGGAATAGTGGGATTAGGAACTGTAATGGTTGGCTTAGGAACGGTGATTCCTGGTTTAATAACGGAGATATTTGGTAATTTTATGGTGGGTATGGATTGTGCTTGAACACTTTCATGTATTAAGGTTGATAGCAGGATAGTTAAGATTAACCCCTTGACTTTAAGACTCGCAATAGATTTGATTTGGAATTTCATTGACTTTAATCCTTTATTTCAAAATAATAGCTTAACTTATATGCAAATATTTGTCATATTTTACTATAGCCAACACAACTTATAGCGGTTCTCGATTGAGTGAGATACAAAAACCCCACCCCCAACCCCCTCCCCGCAAGCGAGGCTACAGTGTACACACAAGTAGTCCTGGTATCGGTTTCAGCCTTTTCAAACCCCTAAATAGCTCAATTTTAGGTCACTTGAACTTTCACTTCATCATATAATTTGGGCATTAAGTTGCCAAAATTAGGTGTTCATTAGATATTATTGCTCAACTAGGTGGTTCATCTGGCGATCGCTCTAACTTTCGTGGTAAAAATTTGAATTGGTTGGGTCAATTTGTATAAACGATAACAAATCATTATTTATAAATATCAAATAACCATGATTTTGTCATGAAATTATATTTTTTCTATATACAATTAATCGTTATGTCATCAAATATTAATTTATTTTTCTGCTTGAAATCATTTATTAAATATTAGTTTATTCGTGATTAAAATATCTTTTTGTGTTACCTGTCCATAGTAATAATTAAAAAGAAGAAATAACCAACAATTTCAAATTATTGTATTTGCAGATTTTGACAAACCCACCTTGTCAAAGAAAATATTGCTATTCTTAAGGCTTAAATACTTATGTCATTTGATATTTATCAAAACATCCCCTCTCAAAAAGAAATCAATTACACTGCTATTTCCCAAACAAATCTCTTTCAAAATCCCACCGACAATAGTAATAGTATAAGTTGGGGTAATCATAGTAATGCTTCTCAACATAATCTAGAAACAAACTCCCCTATAGCTAGTAATAGCAGCTATAACTCTAACAATGGCTATGGCCTAGTTAATGCCGGATTAGCAGTCAGTAAAGCCGCAGGTGTTAGTCCCTATACAGATGCTCCTAATTTAGGTGGCAATAACTGGGGTGCGGATCTAATCAAAGCTCCCACAGCCTGGAATAATGGATATACAGGACAAGGAATTATTGTTGCCGTACTAGATACAGGCGTAGACTACAACCATCAAGATTTGAAAAATAATATTTGGAGTAACAGCAAAGAAATAGCTGGTAATGGAATAGACGATGATAGTAACGGCTATATTGACGATGTTCAAGGTTGGAACTTTGATAGCAGCAATAATAATATTTTAGACAACAATGGTCATGGAACCCATGTTTCAGGGACTATAGCCGCAGAAAACAACAGTATTGGAGTTACTGGCATTGCCTATAACTCTAAGATTATGCCAGTTAAAGTTCTAGATGCAAATGGCTCAGGTTCTTACTCAACTATCACTAAAGGCATTTATTACGCGGTTGACAATGGCGCAAAAGTTATTAATCTCAGCTTAGGGGGTAATTCCTCTAACGATACTCTTAAGTCAGCCATTGAATATGCCAGTAGTAAAGGTGTAATAGTCGTCATGGCAGCGGGTAATAATGGTGATTCATTGCCATCCTATCCTGCCCGCTACGCCTATAATTCAGGAATCGCCGTAGGTGCAGTAGATAAAAATAATAATCTTGCAAATTTTTCTAACCGGTCTGGTTCTCAAGAAATCACCTATGTTACTGCTCCAGGCATTGATGTCTACTCGACAATACCCAATAATCAATATGCCAATTACAATGGCACATCTATGGCTGCCCCTCACATTGCTGGTGTAGTCGCTCTCATGCTTAGTGCTAACCCTAACTTAACTGATATCCAAGTTCGCCAAATTATTATCAGTACATCTGCAAATAGCACTAATCCTCCAGATCCAACAACCCCTACAGAACCGGGGTTAAGAATGCCATCTTTCTTCCCCCCTCTCGACTCTTTTTTCCCTCTAGAACTAATCAATATAGTATCAAAATTACCTTTGGGACTTCAATCCCCAAACTCTATTCCCTTTGCCTCCGTCATTGTCTCTACTAGCAGCGGAAATCAGTTCAAGTTGCTTTTCGATTATCTGGAAACATCACCCACACGGCAGTCCGGTGATTCTAACGAAAAACCAACAAATCCCTTCCTTATCCAACTAACACTGCATTATTACGACGGTGCTGCAAGCAATAATAATAATATTGAAAATAGTGAAAATAGTCTTGACCCAGATTTCTCACCTAGAAACAAAAAAAGGTAGGTATTAAACCCACCTTGGTTGTAATTATAACATAAGAGCAAGTAAGTGAACACCTTAAATTACCAATTAATTACCAATTATTGGCGCACTCAAGGAGACATTTTGCACTGCTTTGGTTGCGGCTAAGGTTGGGACAGAATCACGCAATCTTGCTGTTAATTGTACAGTTGTAGCGTCGTACATTTGGGTTAGCAATTTGGGATAAAAACCAATACCAATAATAGGTATTAACAAACAAGCAATGATAAAAACTTCACGGGGTTCAGCGTCTATCAAATTTTGATGAGAAACTAACTCTTCATTTTCTTGTCCGTAGAAAATTTCGCGCAACATTGAAAGTAAATAAATTGGCGTTAAAATCACACCAACAGCCATCAAGAAAATGACAATGATTTTAAAAGTCGGGTTATAAGCATCGCTGGTGGCAAAACCGACAAATACCATTAATTCAGCGACAAAACCGCTCATTCCTGGTAATGCTAAAGAAGCCATTGAACAGGTTGTAAACATGGCGAAAATCTTTTGCATTTTCTTACCGACACCACCCATTTCATCTAACATGAGGGTGTGGGTGCGATCGTAAGTTGCACCGACTAAAAAGAACAAACTTGCCCCAATTAAGCCGTGAGAAACCATTTGTAAAACTGCGCCACTTAAACCCAAGTCGGTGAAAGAGGCAATCCCAATGAGAACAAAACCCATGTGGGAAATCGAAGAGTAGGCAATTTTCCGTTTTAAGTTCCTTTGGGCAAAGGACGTTAAGGCAGCGTAGATGATATTTACTACCCCCAAAACTACTAATACTGGGGCAACGTAAGCGTGGGCATCGGGTAGCATTTGGGCATTCATGCGAATTAAGGCATAACCACCCATTTTTAACAAAATACCTGCTAGTAGCATATGGACGGGCGCTGTAGCCTCACCGTGAGCATCTGGTAGCCAGGTATGGAGGGGAATGATAGGCAACTTGACAGCGTAGGCAATCAGGAAGCCGGCGTAGAGTAAAAGTTGTAAATTGAGTCCGAAATCTTTTAAGGCCAGCGATCGCATATCGAAGGTTACAGTATCGCCATAAAACCCCATTGTCAAGGAAGATAGCAAAATAAACAGCGAACCACCAGCGGTGTACAAAATAAATTTGGTCGCTGCATATTGACGCTTTTTCCCGCCCCAAATTGACAACAGGAAGTATATGGGGACAAGTTCCAATTCCCACACCAGGAAAAATAACAGCATATCCTGGACGGCAAAAACGGCAATTTGACCGCCATACATTGCCAAAATTAGGAAATAAAACAATTTCGGCTTTAGTGTTACAGGCCAAGCTGCTAAGATTGCCAGGGTGGTTATGAATCCTGTTAAGAGAACCAGAGGCATGGACAAGCCATCAACCCCTAAAGACCAATTTAAGCCCAATTGGGGAACCCAGGGATAACTTTCCACCAGTTGCAAATCGGGATTAGAGAAATCGTATCCAGTATAAAAAGCGCAGACAATGAGGACAAAATCTATCAACCCGACGATCAGAGAATACCAGCGCACGGTTTTTCCATCTTTATCTGGGATGATGGGAAGGAGTAGTGATGCGGCTATGGGAAATAAAATAATCGTCGTCAGCCACGGGAAATTAGCTATATTCATCACAATTAATCTGCTCTTAAAATCATGTTTGGCAACAAGTTAGTATCTAATAACTTCTAAATCACCTTAAATCAAGGATTACAGCCACAAGGTTAACATAGATGCTCAAATTAAGTTAATTTTAGATAAAAGAATTAACCAAATTTACCGCTAATGTAAGCTTTTGTATCTTCCTGTTGAGGATTACTAAAAATCATTTCAGTTGAGTTGTACTCTACTAAGTAGCCAGTCCGTCCACCTGTTTCTGAAGCTTTGACGTTAAAAAACGCGGTTTTATCAGATACTCGTGATGCTTGGTGCATATTGTGGGTGACGATGACGATGGTATATTGTTCTTTTAGTTCGTGAATTAGTTCTTCTACCCGCGCAGTAGAGATAGGATCAAGAGCAGAACATGGTTCATCCATGAGGATAACTTCTGGTTGGACAGCGATCGCCCGCGCAATACATAAACGCTGTTGTTGTCCACCGGATAATGATAACCCGTTTTGTCGCAATTTATCTTTGACTTCATCCCACAAAGCTGCTTGTCGCAAACTCCGTTCCACCAATTCATTCATATCACCCCTGTAGCCGTTAATTCTCGCACCAAAGGCAATATTTTCATAAATTGACTTGGGAAATGGGTTTGGTCTTTGAAACACCATCCCAATGCGTCTTCGCACTTCTACAGGATCAACGTTCGGTGCATAAATATTTTTGTCGTAGAAATAAACTTTACCTTCGGCTCTAAATGAGTCAATTAAATCATTTAGCCGATTATAACATCGCAACAAGGTAGTTTTTCCACAACCAGAAGGACCGATAAAAGCCGTAACTCGATTTTTAGGAATATCTAACCAAACATTTTGTAAAGCCAAAAACTTGCCATAATAGATATTCAAGTTTTCCGTGTGTAAAACCGATTCAGTTCCATTAATTGTGCTAATGATAGTATTCATAAAATCGGGCTTGATGGAGGAGGCAGAAGAAGGAGTCAGGAGTCAGGAGTCAGGAGTCAGGAGTCAGGAGTCAGGAGTCAGGAGGAAGAAGAAAGAAGAAAGAAGAAAGAAGAAAGAAGAATAGTTGTCACCAATGACCAATTATCTGTTCTCTGTTCTCTGTTCCCTGTTCCCTTGCCATAACGACAATTTTTAACGCCAACTTAATTAGGGCTTGCTGATAGCGTAGCGTGGCGTAAGCCATACAAAGCTAAAACTTAGATATATCAAAAGTTTGAAGGGGAAAAAAGTGAATGAGGTGCAAGGAATAAGGGTTGAAATTAGCAAAAACCTATCACTTAACTAGATTCAAGACTATTCTTCTCTTCTTCTAATTCTGACTCCTGACTCCTGACTCCTGACTCCTGACTCCTGACTCCTGACTCCTAGCCCTCACGGATAACTTTTTCAGCAAACCCTAATTAGATAAATTAAATCTTTTTTCTAGTTACCCAGCGAGCAATAATACTAGTAATTAAAACCATCAATACGAGAATTAAAGATGCAGCCCAAGCTAAAGATTGCCAAGTTTGATAGGGAGAAGTGGCAAAGTTGTATACTAAAACTGCTAGAGAAGCAGTTGGTTTGAGGATACTATCAGGCCAAAAAGAAGAAAAAAGAGCCGTAAATAGTAATGGTGCAGTTTCTCCAGCGGCACGAGCGATCGCTAAAGTAGAACCAGTGACAATCGCAGGTAAGGCACTTGGCAATACTACCAATATCACAGTTTGTAAATTAGTGCTTCCTAGTCCAATAGATGCTTGTCGTAAATCTTGAGATACTAATTGCAAAGCCTCATCCGTAGTTCGCACAATAATCGGTAACATCAAAATTGCTAAAGCGAATCCACCTCCCAGGGCTGAATAAGAGCCTAAATTCAGTTTTACCAAGGTTAAAACCACAATTCCATAGGCAAAAACTCCAGCAATAATCGAGGGAACTCCACTGAGAACATTAGTAGCAAAACGTATCCATCTGGCAACTTTTTGAGAACTAAACTCACTTAAATAAATTGCTGCCAACACGCCAACAGGAACACTAATTATAGCAGCAATTCCTACCATTAATAATGTTCCTAAAATGGCATTCCCAAAACCGCCATTTTTACCAAAAGGAGGTGGTGGTAACTGTGTAAAAACATTGATATCTAAACTACTAAAACCTCTAATTACTACATAATAAAGCACTGCCAATAAAGGAATCAGGGTCAAAACTCCACAAACAAAAGCTAATCCAGTCATGACCATACTAACCAATGTTCGCGGAGACGAAAGAGAGTGAGTCAGGCTTCCTCGCGGAAACAAAGAATTCATAATTTAACCAATATAACTTTTACTAATTTCATAAAGTACAAAATTATCTGCGTTTATCTGTGTTAATCCTCTTCCATCTGCGGTTAATTCTTTCTAGTTGTACCTAATTTGAACAGGAGAAATAAATTACTAAATTCGCTGTACTCTTGCCACAATAAAATCCGCCAGAATATTGACGATCATTGTTAAGATAAATAGAACTAAAGCTGCATACATTAAAGCCGCAATTTGTAACCCATTAGCCTCCGCAAATTGATTGGCTAATAAAGAAGAAATCGTATTTGATGGTGCTAAGAGAGAGATATTAATATTATTAGCATTACCTATTAACATTGTCACAGCCATTGTTTCCCCCATTGCCCTTCCAAGCGCCAACATTACCGCGCTGACAATGCCAGAAAAGGCGGCGGGGATAATAACTTGAAAAATGGTTTCCCAACGGGTTGCACCTATTCCTAGAGCCGCTTGACGCAAACTTGAAGGTACAGAAATCAAGGCATCACGAGAGATCGCCGTGATAATTGGTAAAATCATAATTGCTAATATTACTCCTGCTGGTAACATTCCTGGTCCTGTGGGTGCAGAACTAAAAATTGGCAACCAACCTAGATAAGTATGTAGCCATTTGCCTAAATTTTTTAAAATAGGGATTAAAACAAAAATTCCCCAGACTCCATAAACAACACTGGGAATAGCTGCTAGGAGTTCTACTAAAAATACCAGGACTAAATTTACTTGGGGGGGGAGAAAATTTTCACTCAATAAAATTGCTGTTCCTACACCAATAGGGATAGCTAAAATTAGTCCAATTAAAGAACTTATCAGAGTTCCATAAATCGCTGGTAGTACCCCATATTCATTATTAACAGGATTCCAATTGCTGGTAACAAAGAAATTAATCCCGAATTTTTGGATAGCTGGCCAAGCGCTAGTAGTAATTTGCAGGGCAATCCATAATAGAATAGCAGCGATCGCTAGGGCAAAAATTCGAGTTATCCAAATAAAGCTTCGATCTAAATTTCTATCTATTTCTGAACGGTTTTTTGTGGTTAATGGATCTTCTTGAAAAGTTGTAGTCATTTTCCTGACTCCTGACTCTTGACAAAGGGCGCAGGCCCTGCGCCCCTACTTTGGGAAACGGAAATTTTATAATCAGGACTAATTTGATCAGCCGCTGCTGCAACTTTAGCAATTACATTTGGTGGTAAAGGTACATATCCTAATTCACTAGCTATCTTTTGTCCATCAGTTAAAGCATATTCAATAGTTGCTTCCATTGCTTTAGCTTTGCTGGCATCAGGATATTTCTTATAGGCGAGAATCCAACTGTAAGTTACTATTGGATAGGATTCTGCACCTTCAGGATCGGAAATAAAAGCACGAAGATTTTCTGGTAAATTTACTGATGCTAGAGTTTTAGATGCTGATTCTTCAGAAGCTAAAATAAACTGGTTGGATTTATTTTCTAAAGATGCAAATTTGAGCTTACTTTCTTTCGCATAGCCATATTCTACATAACCAATAGAACCTTGAGTTTGTTGAATTTGGGCGGTAACACCTTCATTGCCTTTAGCACCAACTCCTATCGGCCATTTTACACTTTTACCTTCACCAACTTGAGTTTTCCATTCTGGACTAATGGCACTAAGATGTTTAGTAAAAACGCCCGTAGTTCCGCTACCATCAGCGCGAAAAATAACTTTGATTTCCTCTTTTGGCAATTTTATATTAGGATTGATTTTAGCGATCGCCGGATCATCCCAAAATTTAATTTTACCCAACAAAATATCAGTGTAAACTGCTCGTGACAACTGGAGTTGAGGTATTTCTGGCAAATTATAAGCGAGGACAATACTCCCAGCAGTCAGAGGTAATAGTAACACACCTTTTTCCGCAGGGACTTTTTTAATTTCTTCATCCTTCATCGCTACATCACTAGCGCCAAAGTCTACTGTTCCTTGGGTAAACTGTTCAACACCTGCACCACTACCCACAGACTGATAATTAACTTTTAAATTGGGATGTTTTTTGTTTAACTCTGTAAACCAAGTTTGATAAAGTGGTGCGGGAAAAGAAGCGCCAGCGCCTACTAATTCCACATTACCTCCTAAATCTAGGGTCTTAGAATCGGCAGTAGTTGTGTTTGTCGTTTTATCAGGAGACTCACTCATATTTGGATTATTTGAGTTAGTTTCTCCACAAGCTGATAGACTAATTACTACTGTTAATACAGATATTGAAACTGTCAGGCAATTATTTTTCATGAAACTGATTTTAAGTAGAGCTTACTAAAATCTTCTTTCCCTTGGCTTCTTAGTCCCCTACCTTGTTTCCAAGACTATTTTTAGCCCCAAGTTAATCCTGAAACCATTGATTGATAAAGGGTTGAGATTTATCAAGCCTCCAGTTCGGATCAGTGTGCCTGGGACTTGATTATATTCACTGAAAACTTGTCAAACATCCTCTTAAAGATAGGTTGATTATCCATTAGGAAACTTTCAATGTATAATTTTACAATTTCTGTTATATTAGCGATCGCTTCTTTTGCACCTACTGTTAATTAACCCTTGCACCTAATCAATGTTTGCTGCCTCGAATCAACTGCTATGGTCTATGATAGGCTTGCTCCTCACAATGGGTGGTACTTTCCTGGAAGCTTATGGTGTTACCTCACCTTGGAATTGGAGTCAGCACGGAATTCAAACCCTTTCACTAGGTGTCAGCTATCAAATTGGTGCAGTCCTATTGGTGGGCTGTTTAGGAGGTCAAAATGCTGGTGCGCTCTCGCAAATTGCCTACTTGGTCATGGGATTAACCTTATTGCCTGTATTTGCCGAAGGAGGCGGTATCGGTTATGTTAAACTATCTCAGTTTGGCTATTTGCTAGGATTTATTCCCGGAGCTTGGATTTGTGGATATTTAGCCTTTAAAGCTCGACTTCGACTAGAAACTCTGGCTTTTAGTTGTCTTTGTGGCTTATTCACCGTTCACATCTGCGGTATTGCTTATTTAATCATCAGTTATGTTTTACCCTGGAGAGGAACAGAAAATCTATCGCTGATTCAAGCTATCCTGAAATACTCCTGCTTTGCACTACCAGGACAACTAGTAGTTGTTTGTGCCGTCACCATAGTAGCTTATGTGCTACGACATATAATGTTTTATTAGTAATTGGTCATTAGTCAGTGGTCAGTGGTCAGTAGCAAGGAAAAATAACCGACAAAGAACAACTGACAACCGACAAAGAACAACTGACAACCGACAAAGAACAACTGACAACTGACAAAGAACAACAGACCAATTTATCATGCGTATAAAAAATCGGTTCTTTTGGATTGCCGCTCTGATAGCATTTGTATTAGACCAACTGACAAAATACTGGGTAGTGAAGACCTTTAGCCCAGGACAAACACTACCACTATTGAGCGGGATATTTCATTTTACCTATGTGACTAATACAGGTGCAGCCTTTAGTTTATTAAGTGGCAAAGTAGAATGGTTACGGTGGCTATCTTTGGGTGTTAGTTTAGTATTGATAACCATTGCATTATTTGGACCATTGTTAAGTTTTTGGGAGCAACTGGGCTATGGGTTGATTTTAGGAGGAGCAATGGGCAATGGTATTGATAGATTTATATTAGGGTATGTCGTTGACTTTCTGGATTTTCGGTTAATTAATTTTGCCGTATTTAATCTGGCTGATTCATTTATTAGTATTGGTATAGTTTGCTTGTTAATTGCCTCATGGCAAAAAACACCAAGTAATTAAAAAATTTAATTCTTCCGTTGGAAATTTCCCCACTTCCCCGTTAACTTTTAACTTGCAATTGTTTATGAGTTCTCCCCAACCTCCTCACAAGCCGAAAACTATATTTGGTCAAGTCACTCAAGCGGTCAACACCATTCATGCTAGAGTCAACTTTTCCATGAAGCTCAAACCCAATGCAAAAGTACCAAAACTATTGGTGCATGATGCCGGCGGGAATCAAGAAGAAGAATATGATTTATTAGGCGATCGCTATATACTAGGACGGAGTTCAAAATCCTCTGATATCGTCGTCCGTAACCCACTTGTCAGCACAGTTCACCTCTCATTATCGCGGGACTCCACCCAAAACACCCCCGTTTTCACAATCAAAGACGAAAACTCCACCAACGGGATTTATCTCGGCAAAAGGCGGATAAATACCCTAGAACTACGTCATGGAGATGTTATTAACTTAGGACCACAAGACCTAGCTGATGCCGTCAGTATTCAATACATAGACCCCCCAGCTTGGTACATCAAAGCTGCCACCTGGACAGCCTATGGAGTCGGTGGTGTCACAGCTTTAATTGCCCTAGCCATAGGTGGAGAATGGCTGAAATTTCACGTTCGACCCCTACCTACAGCCACTCGCGCCCCCGTCGTTGTCTATGCCCGTGATGGCTCAACCCCACTCCGTGAACCCCGCAACATCGCCCACATAGACCTGAAACAATTATCAGACTTTGGCCCATATTTACCTGCTGCGGTTGTAGCCTCAGAAGATAGTCGTTACTATTGGCACTTTGGCGTAGACCCTCTGGGTGTGTTACGAGCCGTACTTATCAACAGTCGTAGCGGTGACGTTCAACAAGGGGCAAGTACAGTTACCCAACAAGTAGCTCGAAGTTTATTCCGGGAATATGTAGGCAGTCAAGACTCTTTAGGACGGAAAATCAAAGAAGCCGTCGTCTCCCTCAAACTAGAAACCTTTTACAGCAAAGACGATATTTTACTAACCTACTTAAATCGCGTATTTTTAGGTGCAGACACCTCCGGCTTTGAAGATGCCGCTAAATATTATTTCAACAAATCCGCCAAAGAATTAACCCTAGCCGAAGCAGCCACCCTAGTAGGAATTTTACCCGCCCCCAATGCCTTCGATTTTTGTGGCAGTGGTCGGCGCAAACTCGGTGCAGCCGACTACCGCAATCGAGTCATTAAACGACTGCTAGAAATGGGCAAAATTACCCAAGAAGAAGCCAACCGCGCTCGCCGTTCTACCGTTCAAGTTAACCCCAAAGTTTGCGAAAGGCAAGCCAAAACCATCGCCCCCTATTTCTATGATTACGTCTTTCAAGAACTCACATCAAGGCTAGGTCCAGAAGCAGCCAGAGAAGGTAACTATATCATCGAAACCCAACTAGATCCAAATATCCAAGCCAAAGCCGAAGCCGAGTTAAAAAAATCCGTCACCAAAGCCGGCTCAAATTTTGGCTTTTCCCAAGGGGGAATGGTAACTCTGGACTCAAAAACCGGGAGTATTGTAGCAATGGTAGGCGGCACTGATTACAGAAAAAGCCAGTTCAATCGCACCGTTCAAGCCCAAAGACAACCGGGTTCTACCTTTAAAATTTTTGCCTACGCTGCGGCCATAGAAAAAGGGTTTTCTCCATACAAAAGTTATTCTTGCAACCCTTTAACTTGGCAAGGCTTTACCTATAAACCCTGTCGGGTTGGTGCTGGTGGTAGTTTAGACATAACCACTGGTTTAGCACTTTCGGAAAACCCCATTGCTTTGCGGGTAGCCAAGGAAATTGGCTTGAATCAAGTCGTAGATATGGCGCAGCGTTTGGGTGTTAAATCCAATCTTGAGGCAGTACCCGGTTTGGTATTAGGTCAAAGTGTGGTTAATGTGTTAGAAATGACCGGGGCATTTGGGGCAATTAGTAATCGTGGAGTCTGGAATCCTCCCCATGCTATTAGTAAAATTCGTGACAGTAGTGATTGCAAGGATCTCAAAGATTTTGAAACCTGTCGAGTAATTTACTCCTTTGATACAGATCCAAATGGTTCTAAACAAGTGCTAAAACCAGCAGTTGCCAATCAAATGACTACTATGATGCGGGGAGTAATTACTAGTGGGACAGGTCGTAGCGCGGCTATTGGTTTAGGCGAAGCAGGTAAAACCGGAACAACAAATGATAATGTTGACCTCTGGTTTATTGGTTTTATTCCCAGTCGTCAACTTGTCACCGGCATTTGGCTAGGAAATGACAATAATTCACCTACCTCCGGCAGCAGCGCCCAAGCAGCACAACTTTGGGGTAATTATATGGGTAAAATTGCTAAATAGGGTCAGGAATCAATGACCAAAATTTAAGGATTTACAAGATTAAAAATTTTTATGGATATTAGTAATAGTAGGTTGGGTTGACGCAAGGAAACCCAACAATAATCAATAAAAGCGTAACGTAAAATTAATGATAAATAAGTTACAACATACAAAACTTCAGATAAAATAATGACTACAGATGCAGAATATAAGGCAAGAATTACCAGCTATAACTGGGATAATTTAATCAAATTATGGTCAGAAATTGAATCAGGTAATACACCAAATTGGGATGCAGGTAAGGCATTAGAATATCTTGTTTTACGAGCATTTCAACTCAACAACGCCGAAGTAACCTGGCCTTACAGCGTGTATTTAGATGGAGAAGAAATAGAACAAATTGACGGAGTAGTTTATGCAGATGGCTTATCTTGTATAATAGAATGTAAAGATACAGCAAAACCTGTTAAAATTGAACCTATAGCCAAGTTAAGAAATCAACTATTACGCAGACCAGCAGCAACTATTGGTAGTATATTTAGTCGTAGTGGATTTACAGAAGCATCGGAAACCTTAGCTGGATTTGTTGCACCTCAAACGATTCTATTGTGGGGAGGAGAAGAAATTAAATATTGTTTAGAAAATGAGTGTATACGTAGAGCATTAATCAAAAAATATCGTATTTGTGTTGAACAAGGACTAGCTAATTACAGCATTAAAACAGAGGTTCTATCATGACTTTATCTTATATAGTATTAGAAGGTAATAAAAACCAAGAAATCATAGAAAAATTACTGCCTAAAAATTTAATTCAAGATGTGAAAATAGTAGTAGGTGAAAGTCAATATGAAGTAAGATCATTAGCAAGTTCACTGATTGCTACTAGACATATTCCTGTAATATTAATTTTAGATGCTAATACAGATAACGAATCTCAAATATTTGAAAAAAGGGATTTAGTTAATTACTTATTACGTCGTGCTGCGGCTAAAACACCTTTTCAAGTATCTTTAGCTATTCCCGAAATAGAAATTATATTTCTCCAAAATAAACCATTAATTGAAAAAATCGCCCAACGTCAATTTAATGATTTAGAATGGCAACTAGCGCAAAGTAAACCTAAAGAATTTTTAGAGACAGTTTTAGGAAAAGAACAATCAATTAGTGAGAAAATATTTAGTAATATCAATCATGAAGAAATTAAGATATTGCAACAACATCCATTAATACAAGAAATAATGGAATTTTTGTCATTACTTACTCCGTCTTTTGTCTCAATTAACTAACCATATATTTGTAGGTTGGGTTGACGCAAGGAAACCCAACATCATTTTTCAGATCCCCGACTTCTAAGATTAATTATTTGTTGAATAGAAAAATCTTGAAAAGAAGTCGGGGATCTTTTGGGAAAATGGAAATGCTTATAATGTAGAAATAGTGGATTACCATTAGGAGAAAATGTCATGGAAAATAACTTACTACATAATCCCCATGCTGGTGAAATTTTAAAATATGAATTTTTAGAAGAATTAGACATCAGCGAAAATACTTTAGCTGTTAATTTAGGTTTAACTTATTCTACTATTCAAGGAGTTATTACAGGTAAACTTAAAATGACAGCAGATATAGATTTGCGCCTTTGTCGCTATTTTAGACTTTCAGATGGTTATTTCTTAAGATTGCAAAATGCTTATGAAATAATGGAAGCAAAAAGAAATTTAGGAGAACTGTTAAATCAAATTATTCCTTATTCTTTACTAGCAACAGATTAATACATCTCATTCAAGATGTTCAATTCGTTGTAGGAAACGGACAATATCAGCGTTATTTGAAATATCTAAAATCGGCTTAAATTCTCTATCATCATGCCATAGTCAGGTTTTTGGGTTGCAAGGGGGTTGCATGACCTTGGCTATAGTGTTATGCTGACCTATGGCTTCAGAAGCTATAGATTGCTTCTAAATAACTTGATAAGGCACGCAAATTTAATAACCTGCAATTCTGATTTAAACTGGGAATGGTGCGTTACGCTGTCGCTAACACACCCTACTTTTGCAATTTATTTAATTTAATTCACATTCCTAAGTTTTTGTCGTTGACTGAGCCAGGATGTTATCTAAAGTTATTCAGCAACGCCCAAAATTTAAGGATTTACAAGATTAAAAATTTTTATGAATATTAGGGTATGCCCTGCGGTTGTGGTCTTGAGTCAAAATAGTGTTACAGTGGGGCGAAAAATTACGAATGTCTTAGCTGGTGCAAAATTATACGGTTTAGTTAATCGCACTCATGATGTTGATATTAGCTTTACCAATTTTGGCGAAACTTTAAGAGAATTATTCGCCGCTGGTACACCGATAATTGGTATTTGTGCGGCAGGGATTTTGATTAGAACAATTGCACCGTTGTTAACTGACAAGGGACAAGAACCGCCAATTTTAGCTGTAGCTGAAGATGGTAGTGCTGTTGTTCCACTTTTAGGTGGTTTAAGTGGTGTAAATGATTTAGCGCGTCAGGTGGGGTTAGGACTGAATATCCAACCAGCAATTACCACAACGGGAGATATCCGTTTTCACACTGCTTTGTTGTCTCCTCCTGTTGGATATCATTTAGCTAACCCAGAACATGGGAAAAAATTTATTGCTGATTTATTGGCTGGGGGAAAAGTTAAATTACAAGGAATAGCACCTTGGTTGAGTGAGAGTAATTTACCTATTGATGAAAATGGTGAGTTAATTATTCAAATTACTGAAAATTTGGGTAATTCTGATGCTAATTGTTTAGTTTATCATCCTGGGAAAATTGCGATCGCTCTCACCAACCCAGAACCAGATACAATCACTCAAATTCACCAAATCCTCGCAGAATCTAATTTAGCACCTACCGCAGTGGCAGGAATATTTGCACCGCTACAACTGGCGAATAATTCCCAACTTCACTCTATAGCGACGACTTTGGGCGTTCCTACCCGCTTCCTACCCACCAATGAATTAACGGAATTAGTTTTGGCAGCTACAGGTGCAGATGGTCGAATTGTATCATCCCCATTTTCCCATATAGCCGTTGCCATTTCCACACAAATTATCAACCCCGACACCATTGGACAAACCCAAGGCAAATTAGCTATTATTGGTACTGGCCCTGGTGCATCTCAATGGATGTCACCCCAGGTAAAGGAAATTTTGGCAGCAGCGACGGATTTAGTCGGTTATAAAACTTATATTAATTTAATTGGACATCTCGCAGATGGTAAGCGTGTTCATGAATCAGATAACCGCGTGGAAGCAGAAAGGGCATATCAGGCACTAGATTTAGCTGCATCGGGAAAATATGTAGCTGTTGTATCTTCTGGCGACCCCGGTATTTACGCAATGGCGGCGGCAGTATTTGAGGTTTTAGAGCAATATCACAAACCAGAATGGCAAACCATTGATATTCAAGTCGCCCCTGGTATTTCGGCTATGCAAGCCGCAGCAGCCACTATTGGTGCGCCTTTGGGGCATGATTTTTGTGTGATTTCTCTCTCTGATATTTTGAAACCTTGGGAAATTATTGCTCAACGAATCACCGCTGCGGCTACAAGTGATTTTGTCATTGCTTTCTATAATCCTGTATCAAAAGAACGCACTTGGCAACTAGCCGCCGCGAAAAAGATTTTAATGGAATACCGTAAACCCAATACCCCAGTTGTGTTGGGACGAAATTTAGGAAGAAAGGGAGAAGAAGTCAAGGTTACGACTCTAGAAGAGTTAGAACCAGGATTAGCAGATATGCGAACTGTGATTATTATTGGTTCTTCTCACACTCGACAAATTCAGCAAGATCATAATATTTGGGTTTATACTTCCCGCCGATATAATGCTGAGGATTGATGTTTTTTCTATTAAATAGAATATCTATTTTTTTCTTTCTTCTTCTTTCTTTCTCCTTCTTCTTTCTTCCTCCTTCTTTCTTCCTCCTTCTTTCTTCCTCCTTCTTTCTTCCTCCTGACTCCTCTAAGATATAACTCTCTTAATTATGTCTAGTTTATATCAGAGAAAGACTTGATTTTTTTATGATTATCATCAACAATAAAAACATCATGTTTCAGACATGATTGTAGCCAATAAAAGTGACAGAAGCCCTGATAATGTCCGCTCTTGCGGACATTTTACTTATTATAAATTATTGGAATAATTCTTACTTTTTATTAAAAAAGGCGAGTTTACTCGCCTCTATAAATCTATTTATTACATTTTTATTTCACATTAGTGTGGTATTGATTTTGTAACTTTGTAATAGCAAGTTATCAAAATATCAACAACTACCAGCCCAAGTTATCCATTTATGGGATAAACCTATATGCAAAATCTCTCCAGTTCTCTCGAATTGTGTGATAATTGTTGTTGTTAAATCAACACCCATAAATTCAGCTTCATTGACATTACTATCAATTAAATTGGCATGATATAAATCAGCGTTTGTAAAGTTAGCACCACTCACTTCTGCTTGGTTGAGATTTGCACCGACTAAGTTTGCTGAAGTTAAATTTGCAGTTCGCAAATCAGCGCCACTCAGGTTAGTTTTTCTGAGACTGACTCTAGTTAAATCAGCGCCAATTAAGTTAACTTCACTTAGGTTGGCATTTTCCAAATTTGCTCTAGTTAAATCAGCATTAGTGAGATTGGCTCTAGTGAGGTTACAACCACTCAGATTTGCTTGAGTAAGATCCGCTCCGCTTAAATCTGCTGCTTCTAAATTTATGCCTCTCAAATCGGCACGTCTTAACATAGCTTGGTGCAGATTTATTTCTGGGAAATTCCTTTCTCCTGATTTATAAGACTTCAGAAGTTGTTGAGTATCCATATTTCCACCTCATTGTGTCTACAGGTGAGTTATTACACTTCCCAAACCACACACAATTACTTGAGATTTTAGCGATCGCAATTTTAGCTAAAAATCTTGCCTTCATTATACCATTAATTAAGAAAATAATTAAATAAACGTTACAATCTATGTAGTTTATGAAAAAAATAGCGATAGTTTAGATCAAAAATCCTTTTATGACAGCTAATTTAATATCTCATTCTCCCTCTGATTTTATTAACTCTTTATCCAGTGCTGCGACTGCGTACCGAGCCGGAAATCAATTACCCTCGGCGGAAATAATGGTAAATGCGTTACTGGCAGCGGAAAAAACCGCCAAGCTACAAAAGTTAAATTATTCTTTTGAATCCCTCAATGGTAAATGGCGACTTTGTTTTGCTACTGGTACTAAAAAAGTCAGAAATCGTGGGGGAATTATTTTAGGTAAAGGTTGGTATGTACCCAGATTTACGAAGATTCATATTTGCTTGAATCCGGCAGAAACAGAGGCTTTGGGAACAGGAGAAATTGCGAATCAAGTCCAATTAGGAGGAATATTATTAAAATTAACCGGACCGATAAAATATTTAGGAAAAAAGAATTTATTGGCGTTTGATTTTATCAAAATGCAGATTAGTTTATTTGATTGGATGTTTGTCAATCAAAATATTTCTACAAGTAAAGGTGAAATTAAAGATTTTGATCAGCAACCCATAGCTAAATTGGCTTTTTTTGCTTTCTTTCTGGTGACAGAAGATATGATTGCTGCTCGTGGACGCGGAGGTGGTTTAGCTCTTTGGATTAGAGAAAATTAAATTATATTTGCAAAATATTAAGTAGTGGAAAACTCCCATTTTGCCTGTTGTTACCAATCTTAAAAAAAATCGTAATAAGAATTTAACACCATCTGGCAATAGAAAGACTAGAATCAAGACGGACAGATTAGCCCTGTAATAAAGGAGCATTATAAAACAATGTCCGATTTAAATCGCGGAATCATGAAATTTGAAGGTGCAGATTCACCTAAACTGATTACAATTTCTACTGTGGTACTTTTAGGATCAATTGCTGGCCTGATTATTTGGGCGCTTACTGCCGCTTATGCACTAGGCTAAATTCCTTAAATAACATTTGGGACACTAGTAAGACTATCATTGTTTTCTAGTGTCCTTATATTTAAGAGGAGTTAGGAGGTAGGGGCGCAGGGCCTGCGCCCAATCAGGAGTCAGGAGGAAGAAAAGAGAAAGAATTATTTTGAATCTTGTCAAGGCTAATTATTTTGATATTATCAACCTTAATAGTCCTTGGAAGTATTGATTTATAAGGGTGTTATGTTTATTAGGCAATTCATGTTTGTTGTTAACAAACTTAGAATATGTCATCAAATTTTAATTTTTAGATTCAAGAATCATGATTAATTTTTTCGGTATCGTCATTATTTTAATTGTTTGTCCACTGTTAGGAGCAATACCACTAATTGCCTGGATTACTTATGCCTTGAGTGGTAAGCAGTTAGCTACGGTGGGTACAGGAAATATTAGTGTAGCAGCCGCTTTTTATCATGGTGGTAAGTTAGCGGGAAGTATCTGTGTGGTTTCCGAAGCCCTTAAAGGTGTTGCGGTTGTGACAATTGCCCAATATTGTTTTCCTTCCCAACCAGTCTGGGAACTCGTTGCTTTAATCGCTTTGGTTGTCGGTAGATATGTGGCTACTAAAGGCGCAGGAACAACTAACGTTTCTTGGGGGTTGTTGGCACATGATCCGATAGTAGCTGCTTTTGTGAGTTTGCTGGCGGCGATTGGGTTTTTAATTACTCGTTCTAAGGAAACTATTAAGTTGGGGGTATTAGTGATATTTCCTCTGTTTGTGGGTATTATCCATTCCCAAGATATATCGAGGATTATCGCTGCTTCAACTTTGTCGGGGTTAATTTACTGGATTTATAGCCAAATTCCTGATGATATGAATCTCCCTGTGGAGGAGGCTGCTCCAGAATCTCAACCGATGATGGAATATTTAAAGAATGAGGAGAGGATTATTACTTTAGATGATGATTTAGATGGGGAAGTGGTGGGAGCTAAAGCGGCGACATTATCGCAAATTAAACGTTGGGGCTATGCAGTTCCTAAAGGTTGGGTACTGGCTGCTGGTGAAGATCCTAATATTTTAATTGATTTTCTGCAACCGTCGCCACTTTCGCCCTTGGTAGTGCGTTCTTCGGCGATTGGGGAAGATTCCCAACAAGCTTCGGCGGCAGGACAATATGAAACGATTTTAAATGTAATCAGTAAGGTAGAATTGCGACAAGCGATCGCTCAAGTTCAAGCCTCATATAATCATCCCAGTGCCGTCGAATATCGCCGTCGCAGTAGTTCAGAAGAACGGGAAATGGGGGTACTCATTCAACAACAAGTCCAAAGCGTATTTTCTGGGGTAGCTTTTAGCCGAGATCCGATTTCTCAACAGGGTGAGGCGGTGGTTATTGAAGCCATATCTGGTAGTCCTACGCAAATTGTCTCTGGGAAGGTAACACCGGAACAATATCGAGTTGTGGTTGCTGATAATGAGAAATTATCTTGTCTGCAATTTGAAGGTAGTGGCAAAGTTCCTGAAGCATTAATTAAACAGGTTGCATACTTAGCTCGACGGTTAGAAAAACGTTATTTGGGCATTCCTCAAGATATTGAATGGAGTTATGATGGTCAAAATCTGTGGGTATTGCAGACAAGACCGATCACCACGCTTTTACCCTTATGGACAAGAAAAATCGCCGCTGAGGTGATTCCGGGAGTTATTCATCCCTTAACTTGGTCTATTAATTCACCTTTAACCTGTGGTGTGTGGGGGGAAATTTTTAGTATAGTGTTAGGCGATCGCGCTAATCGGTTGGATTTTGCCACAACAGCCACACTGCACTACTCTAGAGCCTATTTTAATGCTTCCTTATTAGGAGAAATCTTTCTAGAAATGGGATTACCGCCAGAAAGTTTGGAATTTCTGACTAGAGGTGCAAGCATGAGTAAACCTGCTCTAGATTCCACTTTGGCTAATTTACCAGGACTGACCAAGTTACTCAAGCGAGAAATTGATTTAGACAAAGATTTTAAATTAGATTATCGTCAAGTTTTCATTCCCGGATTAACCCAATTATCAAACGTTGTCATTGAGGAATTATCACTAGATCAATTATTAAGCAGAATAGATTTAATTCTCAACTTACTCCACCGGGGTACTTATTACAGCATTTTAGCCCCGTTGAGTGCAGCTATCCGTCAAGCAGTTTTGGGGGCAAAAACCGAAGAAATTGATAATAGTGTCACCCCAGAGGTAGCATCATTAAGAGCTATGCGTCTACTGGTGGCGGATGCTAAACAAATTTTAATCGCCGGTAACTATGAACTTAACCCAGAACAAGTATTTGCACAATTGGCAGAAACAGCCGCAGGGGCGAGAATTGTAGCCGAATTTAACGAATTGATTGAGGATTATGGCTATTTGAGCGAAGTTGGTACAGATATTTCCGTCCCCACGTGGCGAGAAAATCCCCAAATAGTCAGACAATTATTTATCCAGTTGCTACAAGCACCGGAATCACCAAATTCAGATGATTCCCGTCCAGAACAGGCAAATTTAGTGCAAAGACGAGTTGATCTTAAAGGTAGAGTAACAGAAGTTTATTCCCGATTGTTAGCGGAACTACGCTGGACATTTTTGGCGCTAGAACGGATGTGGCTTCAGTCTGGGATATTAACTCAACGGGGAGATATTTTCTTTCTCAAGTTAGAGGAAATTCGTCATTTAGCAGTTAATTCAGATGTAGTTTTTAGGAATCATGTTTGGGAATTAATCGCAAATAGGCGATCGCAATTTATCCAAGATAGCCAAATTCCCCAAATTCCTCCCGTAGTTTACGGTTATAACCCACCTCACCCTATAGCCCCGGTAATTGATCCCTCTGACAACATTTTACTAGGTATTCCCGCCAGTCAAGGACAAATTCAAGGACGGGTAAAAGTATTACGAACCTTACAAGAAGCCCATAACATTGATAAAAACACCATCCTTGTCGTCCCTTACACAGATTCCGGTTGGGCCCCTGTCCTAGTGCAAGCTGGAGGCTTAATTGCCGAAGCAGGTGGTAAACTTTCTCACGGAGCAATTATCGCCCGTGAATACGGTATTCCTGCTGTCATGGACGTGCGTGGTGCGACATATTTGCTCCAAGATGGTCAACAAGTGCAAATTGATGGCTATAAAGGGACAGTAGAAATACTCTAGTAGTCTGTCAATCCAAAAATGACGGGTAAAGGCAAGTAGGGGAGGTAGGGGAGGTAGGGGGAGTAGGGGAGGGAAAACAGAAGTTTTTTCCTATCATTACCCGTCAAAATAAATTTGACGAACTACTAGATACTATTCTTATCTTCTTTTAATTCTTCCTCTCCTGACTCCTACTCTCCTTCTTTATTCCCCAAAATAGAAAATAAAAAACCCCCAAATTTGGAGGTTGTGAATTTTTATTTGTGAAAAATCTGATGATTAAACCTGATTATTTTATGAACATAATACAAACGGAAGCTAGAAAAGCAGCAATCATATAAAACACAGCCACTACTTGCAATTCTGACCAACCAGTTAATTCTAAATGATGATGTAAAGGAGCCATTTTAAAGAGTCGCTTACCTTTGCCATCTGGTCCTTTAGTCGCTTTATAATAACTGACTTGTGCCATGACAGATAGGGTTTCGACAAAGAAAATCCCACTCAAGATAAACAAGACTACTAAGGTATTAGTTAGCAGTGCGACAGCAGCTAAAGCGCCACCCAGGGCTAAAGAACCTGTGTCACCCATGAAAACACTAGCTGGGTTGCGGTTATAGGCTAAAAAGCCTAAACAACTACCGCTAACAGCAGCACAGAAAACCATTAAATCGGGAGAAGTGGGGGCAATGATCACACCTAATGCGAAAATAGCGATCGCTACAGTTCCCGCAGCTAAACCATCAATCCCATCTGTTAAATTAGTAGCATTGCTCTCTGCAACCAGGACAAACCCTGCTACAGGCCAGAACAACAGTCCTAAAGGCAAGGATAAACCCACCCAAGGTAAATGGATATTAGTTATACTAAAATCACCTTTAAACATCAACCAGGCACAAAATACTGTTCCAAAGATAACTTGCAAAGCTAACTTCATCTTCGGAGAAATTCCCTTGTTAGACTTCCGACGTAAAATTTGCCAGTCGTCTATCCAACCAATGAAACCGTAGCTGAGTGTTAAAGCCGAAACCGCTAGGACATTTTCGGAAAAATCCGCCAATATACAAGCCATTACCACAGCTACAGGGATAAAAAATATACCTCCCATAGTTGGTGTTCCTGCCTTTTTGAGATGTGCCTGGGGTCCATCTTCCCGGATAATCTGTCCCGTTTTCAGTCTTTGTAACAGAGGAATTACCCACTGTCCCAGAATTGTCACACCTACAGCAGTCAATAAAAAAGGTAGGGTCAGGGAAATTGGATGCCAAGGGGTTCTATTCCCCATACCATCAAAAATCAAGGCTGTTGTACTCAGTACCAAGGCCAGCAAGGAGGCCAAGCCAATTCCAGAAAAATTCAAACTTTGGTTAGGAGATAATTTAGCGTCCACAAAAAAAATTCCCTTCACTCCACACTTAAAAAAACCTAAATAAAACCATACAGACTGTTTTTAGTTGATAGTTCGCCGTATTTTGGGAACTAGTCATCATCAACAGGTGTATCATCGTCATCATCATAATCAATATCACCAATTCCGTCGTCTGCGCCCAGAAAATCGGATATTACTTCTACATCTTCCCGCGAGTCGGTTTCATGGGCATCACGGGCTATCAGTCGGCCACTCAGCCGCAACCAGTCCAACATAGAAGACTCTTGCTTTAAGGGAATAACTGATGCTCGCTGGTTTCGGGGGGCTTCACGGAGGGGAGAATCTAACATATTAACAATCACACACGGGGGTTTATATAACTAGACATTAAGAGTCTATCATAAGGATACTTAGTAAGTAGGAAACGACACGAGCGGTTTTAACCGCCTTGAATATTTCTTCATTACCTTCATTACCGCCTTGGAGTTAGGAAATTCGGGGTACTTTTGTAATGTACTTTCAACGGGACAATTACCGATTCAAATTCTCCAACTCTGTACGCATAATGTTTTGCTCCAAAGAGCCTCCCANCTGTTTCAGTGACCTTAAAACTGTTTAATTGCAAATGACAGAGCAGGGAACTAGCTATGCCTGACGGCACGCTCGCGCGAACGCATTCCGGGGTGTCGTGACTCAAATAACGGCTACCATGAGACTCCCTTCGACTTCGCTCAGGGCAAGACGCTCAGGGTGGTCTGGTCAGTACGGCTTGCTTGATTACTCTTGCAAGCTCAGTCCTTTTAGGGCTGGGTTACTGACTTGATACGAGTTAATTTATTCCTTCATACAAGTCTTTAATTGCTGAATCCGAATCAAAGAAAATTTTCATTTAATGAGCGAAAGGTAGCCAAAAAGGCATTATTCACGAACTGTATGGTTATAGACAAAGAACATTAATATTTTATTAATGCTATTTCATCATATAAACTCTTGAGGCATAGGGTAATGATAGGCAAATCAACTCTCTTAGAGACAATTGTTGGTACAAATCGCGGTTTATTAGCAAATCAGTCACAACAACAAGCTATTTTAGCAGCGATCGCTAACCTAGAAGACTTTAATCCCACACCACGACCATTAGCAGCTAGTAATTTACTAGAAGGCAACTGGCGACTACTATACACCACAAGCAAAGCTTTATTGAATATAGATCGTTTACCCTTTTGTCAACTTGGTCAAATTTACCAATGTATTCGGGTAGAAAGCAACAGTGTTTATAACATAGCTGAGATTTATGGCATTCCTTTGTTCTCAGGGTTAGTCAGCGTTGCTGCTAAATTTGAACCAGTATCCCAACAGCGTGTGCAAGTAAAATTCCAGCGTTCAATAATTGGTTTACAAAGCCTAATTGGTTATACAACACCAGAAAACTTTATTCAACAAATTGAATTAGGCAAAAAATTTACCGCTTTTGATTTTCCCATTCAAAGTGAACAACAACAAGGTTGGCTAGATATCACTTATATAGATGACGATCTCCGTATAGGCAGGGGTAACGAAGGTAGTGTTTTTGTATTAAGTAAGACATAGAACATCATGCAAGAAGTGTTTGGGAATGAAGTTACTCTATTATGGGTACTTTGTCAAGGGTGAATTGAGAAGATTAACAACTCATTACCCATGAAAACCCACCAATTTGACAAATAACTTAACAAAACCACAAGCAAACACCTTGAGGTTGTAGAGTGAAAACAATCAGCCCTACTTTAACGGCAATTCATACTTCAAAAGGGAAGATACAACATGGTTCAACGTGGTTCTAAAGTAAAAGTTCTCCGCCCTGAATCCTACTGGTTTCAGGAAGTTGGTACAGTGGTTTCTGTTGAGAAAAGCGCCATCAAATACCCTGTAATTGTTCGCTTTGACAAACCCAACTATGCTGAGGTCAACACAAACAATTTTGCTGTAGATGAGTTAATTGAGGTGGAAGCACCTAAACCCAAAGCAGCGGCAGCAAAGTAAACAGCCAAGTGTCAAGGGGATTGTTTCATGGGATGATAGCAGGAGATGTCAAGGTGAAAATCTTGTCCATTTCCTGTTTTTGATCATACCTTCTCCTAAAAATATTATTTGCTGGAATGCCTGAACTGCCTGAAGTTGAAACAGTCCGTCGGGGTTTAAATCAATTAACCCTAAGTCAAGAAATTACGGGAGGAGATGTGTTGCTACAACGCACCATTGCCTACCCGTTTTCTGTTGAAGAATTTATTGATAAAATTACAGGGAATACTATTGCTACCTGGCATCGTCGTGGTAAATATCTCCTAGCTGAACTCTCCCCTGCTCCCCTGCTCCCCTGCTCCCCTGCTCCCTCATTAGGAGTTCACCTCCGCATGACTGGTCAGTTACTTTGGTTAACCCAAGATGAACCGTTACACAAACACACCAGAGTTAGGTTATTTTTTGGAGAAAAGCAAGAATTACGCTTTGTTGACCAGCGCACCTTCGGGCAAATGTGGTATGTTCCTGGTGATGTAGCGGTAGAAAGTATTATTACAGGTTTGGCAAAACTGGCAGTTGACCCCTTTTCCCCGGATTTCACTGTGGAGTATTTTGCCGATAAATTAAAAAAATCCCGTCGTCCTATTAAAACTGGATTATTAGATCAGTCAGTGGTGGCAGGATTAGGTAATATTTATGCAGATGAAGCTTTGTTTAAAAGTGGGATTTTACCAACTACTCTCTGTACAGAATTACAACTTCCAAAAATAGAACTTTTACGAACGGCAATTATTGAAGTTTTATCAGCGAGTATTGCGGTAGGTGGGACAACTTTTAGTAATTTCCTCAGTGTTAAAGGTGTTAACGGTAATTATGGTGGTGAAGCCTGGGTTTATAACCGCACTGGAGAACCTTGTAAGGTTTGTGGTAATGTTATCCAACGCATTAAGTTAGGTGGGCGTTCCAGTCATTTTTGTTCTCAATGTCAAAGTTAATTTTACAGTAGGAGTCAGGAGTCAGGAGTCAGGAGTCAGGAGAAAGAAAGAAGAAAGAAAGAAGAAAGAAAGAAAGAAAGAGTAAAACTGGCTTGCTGTCTAGTTTTGAATTTAGATACTGTACCTTACAGAACTTCCTGCTGTTATGAGGGACAAAATGTATAATTGAATGGTGCGGAAAAAATATGATGTTTGATTAATTAGTCGCATTTCGGCATACAAATTGACCACATACCGCTATATCATGCGATTAATTCCCATTTAATCTCAGATAAATGAAGTTTATGACATCTACCATTTCCATTAACGATAGTCAGCGGTTAGGACTTGAACCCCTAAATATTCCCCACCGTCTCCTATTGGGTCCAGGGCCTTCTAACGCCCATCCAGAGGTATTACAGGCGATGAATACCGCACCTGTAGGACATTTAGATCCGGCTTTTTTAAACCTCATGGATGAGATTCAATCTCTGTTGCGTTACACATGGCAAACAGAAAACCCCCATACTATTGCTGTTAGTGGCACGGGTACAGCCGCTATGGAGGCCACGTTAGCTAATGCTGTAGAACCGGGTGATGTGGTATTAATTGGGGTAGCGGGTTATTTCGGTAATCGCTTGGTAGATATGGCGGGTAGATATGGGGCAGATGTGCGAACTATTACTAAACCCTGGGGACAAGTTTTTAATTTAGAGGAAATCAGTGCCGCAGTTGCTACCCATAAACCAGCTATTTTGGCTTTAGTTCATGCTGAAACTTCCACCGGCGCACGTCAACCTTTAGACGGTGTGGGTGAGGTGTGTCGTAAATATGGCACATTGTTGTTAGTAGATACCGTTACCAGTTTAGGTGGTGTTCCCATATTTTTGGATGAATGGGGCGTTGATTTGGCTTATAGCTGTAGTCAAAAAGGGTTGGGTTGTTCTCCAGGTGCGTCACCGTTTACCATGAGTGAGCGGGCAATGGAGAAGTTACAGAAGCGCCAATCTAAGGTGGCAAACTGGTATTTAGATATGACATTGTTGGGGAAATATTGGGGGAGCGATCGCACATATCACCACACTGCACCAATTAACCTATATTATGGATTACGGGAAGCTCTGCGTTTAGTAGCAGAAGAAGGTTTAGTTAGTTGTTGGCAACGTCACCAAAAAAATGTCGAATATCTGTGGGAAGGATTGGAAGACATGGGTTTAAAAATGCACGTTGAAAAAGAATACAGATTGCCAACTTTAACTACTGTTTGTATTCCCGAAGGAGTAAATGGTAAATCAGTTGCTAGGCAGTTATTAATTGAGCATAATATTGAGATTGGCGGCGGTTTAGGTGAACTTGCCGGTAAAGTTTGGCGTGTAGGTTTAATGGGTTTTAATAGCCGTCCTGAAAGTGTAGATAAGTTGATAGCCGCACTAGGAACAATGATCTCTAATAATTAGGGGAGTCAGGAGTCAGGAGTTCAGGAGTTCAGGAGTTCAGGAGTCAGGAGTCAGGAGTCAGGAGGAAGAAGAATAGTTTTCACCAATTCCCTGTTCCCTATTCCCTGTTCCCTGTTCCCTGTTCCCTGTTCCCTGTTCCCTATTCCCTATTCCCTATTCCCTGTTCACTGTTCCCTGTTCCCTGTTCCCAACGTATTTGTTGGGTTTCGTACCTCAACCCAACCTACAAATTAAGGCTTTTTTCAATTTGGACAAGGTATTTAGTTTTATTGCTCAATGATGACATCTAAACAATCACAAAATGATTGATAGAACTACTAGTACCTGTCAGAGTCAGACTAGAAGGATTACCAATCAGACCATCACCATTGGCATCTATGCCGAAATTAGTTTCTTGAGTGAAAGCCGCCCCCGAACCTAATGCAAATTGTCCTTCAGAAGAAACCCAATTCCAGTTATTATCTAAACGCCAAATATGCAGATAGTTTCCAGGAACATTTTTCCAGAGAACTTGGTTCTCACCATTCACGGTTTCTGCGGCTAGAGTTTGCCATCCTGCGTAGACATCTTGGAAGATTTGTTGTCCACCGTTTTTGATAGCAGATGGGGTATTTGTTCCGACTTGAGCAAAGTATTTGTTAGTGGCATCTTTGACTAATTTAGTATTACCCGCCGATTCAATAAGAATGTAAGGATTGCCACCAGGATTGCCAATAACGCCATCACCATTTGCATCTATGCCAAAGTTAGTTTCTTGAGTGAAAGCTTCCGCCGAATTTAATCCAAATTGTCCCTCAGAAGAAACCCAATTCCAGTTATTATCTAAACGCCAAATATGCAGATAGTTTCCGGCAGTATTTTTCCAAAGGACTTGGTTTTCACCATTGACGGTTTCTGCGGCTAGAGTTTGCCATCCGGCGTAGATGTTTTGGTAGATTTGTTGTCCACCATTTTTAATCGCAGTTGGGGTATTTGTGCCGATTTGGGTAAAGTATTTGTTAGTGGCATCTTTGACTAGTTTGCTGTTACCTGCCGATTCTATTGGGGTGTACAAATTGCTAACAGGACTGCCAATAACACTATCACCATTTGCATCTATGCCAAAGTTAGTTTCTTGAGTGAAAGCTTCCGCTGAATTTAATCCCCATGCTCCTTCAGAAGAAACAAAATTCCAGTTATTATCTAAACGCCAGATATGCAGATAGTTTCCGGCAGTATTTTTCCAGAGAACTTGGTTCTCACCATTGACAGTTTCTGCGGCTAGAGTTTGCCATCCTGCGTAGATGTTTTGGTAGATTTGTTGTCCACCATTTTTAATCGCAGTTGGGGTATTTGTGCCGATTTGGGTAAAGTATTTGTTAGTGGCATCTTTGACTAGTTTGCTGTTACCTGCCGATTCTATTGGGGTGTACAAATTGCTAACAGGACTGCCAATAACACTATCACCATTTGCATCTATGCCAAAGTTAGTTTCTTGAGTGAAAGCTTCCGCCGAATTTAATCCAAATTGTCCCTCAGAAGAAACCCAATTCCAGTTATTATCTAAACGCCAAATATGCAGATAGTTTCCAGGAACATTTTTCCAAAGGACTTGGTTTTCACCATTGACGGTTTCTGCGGCTAGAGTTTCCCATCCTGCGTAGATGTTTTGGAAGATTTGTACTTCACCGTTTTTGATGGCAGTTGGGGTGTTTGTTCCTACTTGAGCAAAGTATTTGTTATCTGCATCTTTGACTAGTTTGGTGTTACCTGCTGATTCTATTGGGGTAATGGTGGGAGACGCAATTTCAATGATGCCTTTAAAAGAAGCGGTACTGGCAAAATCATTCCATTTACCAGCACCACCGTAATTCATCCCCACATAATCTTCATTACCCCCACCATTATTTGGTTCACCTGGATACCAATTCGTGTAAGTAGGAGTTTCACCGCTTGCCCATTTATATTGGCCTTCTGTTAGCTCATCTGTCAAACCGGTCCACAGCCCGTCAGTACCACCAAAGGTAGTGACTAACCAATCTTGCTCGGCTTGATTGTTGATGGTGACAAGATTTCCTCCTAAACTCTTTGCCTGTGCTTGAGTTTGTTCCCATGTACCCTGACCAGTTAAGAGATATCTGCTGCCGTTATACTCAAAAAATTTGTTTTCAATAATGCCTCTGAGTTGAAATTCATTACCTAAATCATCCCACTTACCAGGCTGACCATAATTAATATACACATAATCTTGAACATGGCCTGCACTATTAGATGGTTCACCTGGATACCAATTAGTGTAAGTAGAAGTTTCACCGCTTGCCCATTTGTATTGTCCAGCTATATCCTTATCTGTCAAACCAGTCCACAGGGGTTCAGTACCACCAAAGGTAGTGACTAACCAATCTTGCTCGGCTTGATTGTTGACGGTGACAAGATTTCCTCCTAAACTCTGTGCCTGTGCTTGAGCTTGTTCCCATGTTCCAACCTTACTGAGGCGATAGATAGATCCGTTAAATACAGAAGTATCATAAGTCGTAAAGTTGTTGAGTCCCAGACTGCCAGCTAAACCTGTCACCTCAATGATGGCATCCGTAGTAGCACTGAATCCTGCGGTAGCGTCGTTAATAGCCACAAAGGTACGGCTACCAAAGGTGAATTGAGCGGCAGAGTTAGCTGTAAAATTAGTGTTAGTTAACTTGGCTGCAATACCGGCTGCATCAAGTGTTGCTACAGTTCCCACATTATTAAATACTGAGCGTGCAGTGGAAACAAGGAATAAATCATTACCAGATTTAGCATTGAAGTCTGTAATGACATCAAAGCTACCTAAGACTGAATCAGCTAAGTTACGGTAGTCAAAAGTATCTGCTCCAGGACCCCCGGTTAGAGTATCTTGTCCAAGTCCCCCGGCTAGAATATCTTTCCCTGAGTTAGCAAGAGCGACATAGACAGCATCACCACCAAACCCAACAATATCAGCAGCACCATCACCGTTGACATCTGCTAATTGGCGCGGATATTGATCAAAGCTACTCCATCCTTGATTTGGACTGTAAAACTCTAATACTCGATTTACAGAACCAAAAGTACCGTTAGTTTGACCAAGAGCGACATAGACAGCATCACCACCAAACCCAACAATATCAGCACGACCATCTCCATTGATATCTGCTACCTGGCGCGGATATTGATCAAAGCTACTCCATCCTTCCTCTGGGCTAAATTCACCGTGAGCCGTATATATAGTATCAAATGTGCCGTCCTCTTTGCCACGAGCGACATAAACACCATTGCCACCAAAACCAACAATATCAGCACGACCATCACCATTCACATCTGCTAGTTGGCGTGGCATTCGATTGAATCCTTCCCAATTAGTAGCCCCGACGAAAGTTGTGCTGGCTATTTTTGGAGTAGCAAAGAGACCATTTTGATTACCTAGAGCCACATAGACACGATCTCCAAAACCGACAATATCAGCATAACCATCGCCGTTTACATCTGCTACCTGACGTGGAAATGAGTTAAAGCTACTCCATCCTTGACCGGGGCTATAGTTACTGATGGCTTGAAATGCTGTACCAAAAGTACCGTTAGCAGTATCGCCGATTAGGGTGTCATTACCAGCACCACCATTAAGGGTGTTATTCCCAGTGTTACCAGTAATGACATTATTAGCTGCGTTCCCTGTACCGTTAATTGCTGCTGTTCCTGTCAGAGTGAGGTTTTCAAGGTTAGCAAGAGCCGCAATACTGTAAGTAACACTAGATTGAATTGTATCTGTGCCTTCATTGGCAAGTTCTGTAATCGTATCAGTTGTACTATCAACAATGTAGATATCGTTGCCTGTACCACCAATCAAGGTATCAATACCAGCACCGCCATTGAGGGTGTCATTGCCAGCGCCACCATTGAGGGTGTTATTAGCAGTGTTACCAGTAATGACGTTATTAGCTGCGTTCCCTGTACCGTTAATTGCTGCTGTTCCTGTCAGAGTGAGGTTTTCAAGGTTAGCAAGAGCCGCAATACTGTAAGTAACACTAGATTGAATTGTATCTGTGCCTTCATTGGCAAGTTCTGTAATCGTATCAGTTGTACTATCAACAATGTAGATATCGTTGCCTGTACCACCAATTAAGGTATCAATATCAGCACCGCCATTGAGGGTGTCATTGCCAGCACCGCCATTGAGGATGTCATTACCATCATCACCATTCAGGATATCATTGCCATCCTCATTGCCACGAGCGACATAAACACCATTGCCACCAAAACCAACAATATCAGCACTACCATCACCATTTACATCTGCTAGATGGCGTGGCATTCGATTGAATCCTTCCCAATTAGTAGTCCCGACGAAAGTTGTGCTGGCTTGAATTTTTGTCCCATCGAATCTACCATTCTGATTGCCCAAAGCCACCCATACTGCTTGAGCGCTAAAACCAACAATATCAGCATAACCATCACCATTCACATCTGCTACCTGGCGTGGATATTGATCGAAACTAGTCCACCCCGTTCCGTACGAAAAATCATTATTCAGGGCTATAATTTTAGGTGCAAAAGTGCCGTCAGCTTTTCCAGTAGCCACAAAGACATTTGTGTCACCAAAGGCAACAATATCGGCACGTCCATCACCATTGACATCTGCTAACTGGCGTGGATATTTATCAAAGCTAGTCCATCCCCCTGGACCTTGGAGAAAATCTCCAAGGGCTATTTGTGGAGTACCAAAGAGACCATTTTGATTACCCAGAGCCACTGATACTCCGTTAGAACCAAAACCAACAATATCAGCATAATCATCACCATTGACATCTGCTACCTGGCGGGGATATTGATCAAAGCTACTCCATCCTTCCTCTGGGCTAAACTCACCGTGAGCCATATATTATCAAATGTGCCGTCCTCTTTACCACGAGCGACATAAACACCATTGCCACCAAAACCAACAATATCAGCACGACCATCACCATTCACATCTGCTAGTTGGCGTGGCATTCGATTGAATCCTTCCCAATTAGTAGCCCCGACGAAAGTTGTGCTGGCTATTTTTGGAGTAGCAAAGAGACCATTTTGATTACCCAGAGCCACCAATACTCCGTTAGAACCGAAGCCAACAATATCAGCATAACCATCACCATTGACATCTGCTACCTGGCGGGGATATTGATCAAAGCTACTCCATCCTTCTTCTGGGCTAAACTCACCATGAGCCGTATATATATTACCGAAAGTGATATTGCCATACAAGATGTCATTACCAGCACCACCACTGATATTGTCATCACTCAAACCGCCATACAAGATGTCATTACCAGCACCACCATACATTAATGCCCAGTAACCGTCGGCCATTAAAGTATTATTAAAATCATCTCCTTTGAAAACTTTATAGACTCCGCCTCCATCAAAATTGATTTGTTCAATATTTTTGAGGATATCAGTACCATCCCTATTGGGCTGAGAGTCAATAACTCGCAAATCTCCATTATTTAACCAAGAGATTTGATAATTAACTGAAGCTCCAGTGAAAACTGCGATGTCATTACCACCACCACCATCAATAGTGTCATTACCACCATGACCATAAATTTTGTCGTTTTCTACAGTGCCAAATAGATTATCATCACTTAAACCACCATGTAGGATGTTACTAATAGCATGAATAATAATATTGGATGCATTCAACCAGTCAACAACTAATCCTGCATCCGTATGCTCGAAATGATCTACATGAATAACATTAGGTAACTGATTTGGACCATAAGATAATCCACTGGCTACTCTAGCCAAAATAGTAGAAAAATCAGTTGGTAGACCACTTGCGTCGGTATGCTCCAAAAAATATAATTGAGGGTATGGCTGGTTATCGTATATACCACCATTCCATCTACTTTTCAAGTCAGTTGTCCGCCAGTCATTCTTTTTAACAAAAGTACGAGTATCAGCAATTCCATCAATACTACCATTGCTTTCTGAGAAAATTAACAACCGCTTATTTTGTGCAATCATCTCAGATGTTAGAGGCCATACACCAGCTTGTCTTATGTCCTCATACATTGCAGTATTAGGATCATCATGATCAGGATCAAATAATAAGTTTTTTAGTCCAGATACTTGATCTATTTCGTTTTGTAGTTTGCTTTGAGAAGTATAATCTTCTAAATCAATAATTACTATTTCATTAGGACGTTGATTGAGAAAATTTACTACAACTTCCAATCTGCTTTTTAGTGATATTCTGCCTCCTGAAGGAACAGTAAAACCTGGAACAGGAATAGATCCAGGATTATGAGCTAAATATACTCCTTGATTATCTTCATATGTATCAATTCCTAAAAATCTAACACCTTGTTCAAGTTGACTCTGAATCGTATAACTTTGATTCGCAACAGTGTAAGCCCAATTCAAAACCGGAGTATATCCCTCATCACTATTAACATGAGAATTATGTGTACCTAAAAAAGCAACTTCATTTAAACGTTTCCCTTGTAAATTCTGCTCAATCTCAACAACCTCACCATCCAACGTCAGAGTCGCACTATCATCCTCAGCCTTCAAAACCGCCAACTCAGACTCACTTAAACTCTTCCCTTGCACCAACCGCGCAAAAATATCCCCTTCATCCCCTGCTGCATCAGTTGTATTAATCTCTGCATCAATAGAATGTCCAATTTCCTCCAACAATACAGCCACAACAGCATTGATATTCTGAGCATTTTGGTTAATAAACTCAGCCGCTAAATATACCTTACCTGTAGTAATCGAAAAAGCCCCATTTGCACCATTAATATCATGACGATTGACAATCTCAATGGTAGGAACAGCACTAAAATTTCCTTGAGCAAAACCATCAAATAATTGATTAGCTACTTCCCCATTAAAATCACTACCAAAAGCAGTTTCTAACTTCTGGCTGTACCCTGCATCATTGCGGAAATTACTCAGATATTCAGATGTATTTTGTAATGCTTGAGTGAGAATACTATCTAAATTAGGAAAAAGGACTTGAAATGAGTTTAGTAAAATATTGAAGTTTTTCATCACAGACCCCTGATTTTAAAGTTGTAGATGTTGTTTTCGTGGTCTTTCCACGCGCTGCTATACTAAGTGCGGGTGGAAAATGGACTTTTGTAAAATTGCGAAAAACCTAGATTTGTAGGGGTTTAGCAGTGCTAATTGGTGTCAACTTAACGTAAAACCCATAGCCCGCCTGGGAATGAATTCCCAGTCTAATAGCAAAAGTCATCTAAAGATGACTAAATAAGCCGGAAATTTTTGAGTAAACTTTAGTTTACTTTGGCTATTAGCCCGGAAATTCATTTCTGGGCGGGTGTGGAAGCAAACAGATAAGCCATTTCTAACTTAAGTTGACACAAATGAGCAGTGCTAAACCCCTACCCGTGAAATCGAAATATCAAGCCGTTTTTAGTTTAATTAGCATTTCCCCAGTTTACCCAACCTTGTACTGACTTCCGTACTGACTTAACCTGACTTAACCTGACTTAACCTGACTTATGACTGAACTGTTGTTAATACATAATCTGTAGTCAAAAATATAATCTATATGCCACATCTTCAACTGGCACAAAGATGAGAATATACGTAAGATATAATTGGACAATCCAATATATACTGATGATGTTATACATTAATCCCAGATAAGCAATGTCAAGATCACTATGCGTTCATAATGACCACATTGACAAAGTTAAAATAGCACTCACGCACAATGGCTATCCTAACCAAAGAGCCTTGGCTAATGATACCGGATTGTCCTTAGCGACAATTAGCAACTTCCTGACTGGTAAACCTGTTAGTTATGCCAACTTTGAAGAACTATGTCGCAGATTAAATCTAGATTGGCGAGAAATTATTACCAATGTTGAAGTAATATCCACCCCCCCCCGCATACGCACAAATACGTAAAAAAAAAACCAAATTTAAATGAATTGCATGACTGGGGAACTGTAGTTAATATTTCGGCATTTTACGGACGCAACAAAGAACTGACACAGCTAAAGTCATGGATTTTACAAGATAGCTGTCGCCTGTTAGGATTATTTGGTATGGGTGGAGTTGGGAAAACAACCTTAGCTACCCAATTAGCACAAGAGATTCATGATCAGTTTGATTACATTTTTTGGCGTTCAGTGCCTACAGTCCTATCCTTTGATGAGATGATAACTGATTTGCTGTCTTTGATCTCCAATCACCAGGAAAGCAAACCCAAAATCCATCGAGTTCTCCATTATCTGTGTACATATCGTTGCTTGATTATCTTGGATGAGTTGGAAACAACTTTAGACACTCTTAATCTCAATTACAGTCGGTTTATCCAAATAATTGCCGAAACCAATCATCAAAGTTGTCTAATTTTCACCAGTCGCCATCAACCTGCCCAAATCAGCTTACTGGAAAACTGGTCATCATCAGCACGTTCTTTGAGATTGCTGGGTTCATCAGAAATACCTTTTTCTCTACTGCAATCACAACAACTGCGGGGAACAGATGAACAAAAATACCAATTATGCGATTTATATGGTAATAATCCTTTAAAAATAAAAATACTTGTTAATACCATCATTAACTTATTTAATGGTGATATTAAAAAATTCCTGGCACAAAATACCCTATTAGTCAATAATCATCTTCACAATTTGCTAGAACAACAGTTAAATTGTCTCTCAGTTTTGGAACAGCAAATCATGTACTATTTGGCAATTAACTCGCAAATTACAATTACTGATCTAGCAAATAAATTACCTCATGTTTCTAAATCCCATTTTTGGCAAGGAATAGAAAGGTTATATTCACGTTGTTTAATTGAACAAAAAGCAGGTAAATATATCTTACAACCTGTGATTAAGGAGTATGTGATGGAACATTTTCAACCAAAACCTGTGTTGGAACTGGTAGGAAAAAAAGTTTTTTGCGACTAAAAATCCGAAAAAATCCCTAGTTTACAGAAGTATCCGGTAAGCGTAAAGCTCAGTGGCTTGGCTCCCGGAGATACAGCACTTCTCGGTGTTATGAGGTACATATCTAGCGGGCAAGATGCCCGCACCACAAGAGTTTCATGATTTAAGTTTGTACCTCATGAAAGCGGAATCTGCTGTAAATAAAAAGAGAGTGGGAGAAGGCATACCAAAAGCCTAAAATCTCCCACTCTACATTTACTGCTGTAGCGTTTGGGAACATATATAAATACTGCCAGTTATTTAGGGGGGTTGATGTAACAACGACAGTATTGATATGCGGTTAATATTCCCTTTGCAGCAAATGTCAAATCTGATAATTGTGATGATTTTTGATGCAATTAATGGTCAATCAAGTGTTTATAAAACATGGTTATTTATGCTGAAAAATGTGAGCATAAATTAAGGATTTGTCGGCAATAATCAATATTTAATAAACGTTAATAACCACAGAATTGAATTTGTTTATCTTGCATCAATGTAACTTAGGTAATTAAAACTTGGTTGCCAAGTTGGCATTTTATTGAAAGTCTTGTATTGCCAAGTTTTTAGAGAAATTGTGAATCTTGTCTGTCTCTGATAAATTCTGTATTGGCATTAAGGGGATAGATTTTTTCTGGAGGCGAAATTATTAGCATATTTTTGCTGTTAGTGGATTTATAATGCTGCCGGGAGGGCATTTTGTGACTATGGCGATAGCGTTGATTATTTCTTGTGCTTTCTTTGGAGTTTTGCAATAGGTAGAAAATTACAAACGAACCGCTAGAACAGCAAAAGATGACGGCAATGATCAACCATAGAGGGAGGGGATTACTAGTATCGGCAAATGTAGAAATGGTTGATTTTATCGGGATATATGCGGTTTCTGCTTTTTCTACCTGTGGCACATATCCAGTATAAATCAATTGATTATAGGCAAAAATTACAACTCCTATGGGAATTAGTAACAAACTTAAAAACCAGATTCCAGGGTAATTTTTCAGTAGGTTTACTAGAATTTTTCCAGGATTTAGCTTTCTTTTTAACTCTTGTTCATTGTCCATTACATTAATCACATAAATCATATTTATGGCAAGAGGAAAAAGAAATATTTTCCCCTTTTAACTAATCCGCTATCTCCTATCCCTAATCCTCTTAATTAATGGGAGAATGTCTAGCGATCGCTAGTCGAATTAACTGATCTACTAATTGGGCAAAGGGTATACCCGTATTAGCCCAGAGTTGGGGATACATACTTGTGGAGGTAAACCCTGGAAAGGTGTTAATTTCGTTAATAAAAAGCTCTCCGGTGGCTTCTACATAGAAAAAGTCTACTCTGGATAAACCAGCGGCATCCACAGCCGCAAAGGCTTGTAAAGCCATGTCTTGAATTTGCCGTGCTACTGTATCTGGTAAATTTGCAGGAATGAATAAATCGGCTTTTCCGGGGGTATATTTGGTTTCGTAATCGTAAAAATCACTATTAAAGGTAATTTCACCAACAACGGAGGCTTTGGGGTTGTCGTTACCTAAAACGGCACATTCGACTTCTCTGGCTACAACTCCAGCTTCGACAATAATTCGTCTATCATGGGTGGCAGCATTATCCAAAGCTGTTTCTAGTTCTTGGCGCGATCGCACTTTGGCAATTCCCACCGATGAACCTAGATTAGCAGGTTTGACAAAACAGGGATAGCCCAATGTGGCTTCAATTTCATCACACAGTTTGGGAAATACGCAAGCATTTGACCAAATTTGCTCTCTCGTCACCGCCTTATATTTTACTTGAGGTAATCCCGCTTGGGCAAAGGCCATTTTCATGGCAATTTTATCCATTCCCACTGCTGAACCCAAGACTCCAGAACCCACAAAGGGAACTTGCATCAAAGTTAGTAAACCTTGAATTGTTCCATCTTCGCCATTAGGACCGTGAAGCACGGGAAACCAAAGATCAACTTCTTGAGTTTCTGGGGGAAATTGCCATAAATTAGGGGTTGTGGAGGGGATTTCATCGGGAACACCAGATGCTAAAACCTGTTGTGCAGTAACTCCAGCTTGCCAAACACCATCCTTTTGAATGTAGAAAGGTAAAACTTCGTATTCTTGAGCATTTTCTTCTAAACTGAGGGCATGAGCGATCGCCCGCGCCGAAATTATTGAAACCTCATGTTCTCCAGAACGTCCACCAAACAGCAAACCCACCCGTAGCTTAGTCATTTTTTTATATATCTCTACAGATCCGCAATTTCCATTATCACCAAAGAAAGGGAACAGGGAACAGGGTGGAGGAGAATTGTGATCATGATGCTAAATTGCAAGTTCTGATATTAGGGGCGTAAAATAGTTCTTAATATAGGGTCTTAATCTCAATCGTTATGATTTCGGCAAAATTTACCTTAGGACAATCCGCACAGCTATACGCCGAATTATATGCACAAGATGAAGAACTTCAATAACTTACAGATGATGCGATCGCTAATTGGCCAGCATGAGCGAACTATACCGGGGATTAATTATCAATGTCAATTTAGATCCCAGTCAAGGATCGGAGACGGGCAAAACTAGACCTTGTATTATAGTTACCAACAATATCTATAATGCGCGAGTACCCGTGATTCAAGTAGTTCCTTTATCAGATTACCTCCATTTATTGTTAAATTAGGAATATAACTTGAAAATATCAAACACAATGTCCAATCATTCTTCAGTTATAAGTGTGTCTCCTGAAATCATGAGTGGTACTGCTGTTTTTACTGGAACAAGAGTTCCTATACAAATACTCTTAGATTATTTAACAGCAGGAGATTCCATAGATGATTTTTTAGATGGTTTTCCCACCGTTACTAGGGAGCAAGTAATCACATTCCTAGAGGAAGCAGGAAAGCAAATGATTAGTAAGGTAGCTTAGAATGAAACTGCTTCTCGATGAATGTATTGATCGCAGGTTAACTAAGGAATTTGTAGGTTATGACATCAAAACAGTTCCCCAGATGGGATGGGCAGGAACTAAAAATGGTAAATTACTAGCGTTAGTAGAAAAAGAGTTTGATATTTTTATTACGGTGGATAGGAATTTATCTTTTCAACAAAATTTGTCTCAGTTCAATATTGCTGTAGTTGTATTACAAGCATCTTCCAATAGATTAATGGATCTTCAGCCTTTAGTTCCAAAAGTTTTAGACATTTTATCTACAGTGGTAAAAGGTCAAGCTGTAGTTGTTAGTCTGTAGTTTCTTTGGCTCAAATGATGGAGTCATGGGGACTGGGGACTGGGGACTGGGGACTGGGGAATAGGTAATTTCTTCTTCTTCTTCCTGACTCCTGACTCCTGACTCCTGACTTCTTCTTCCTGACTCCTGACTCCTGACTCCTGACTCTTGCCTTTTACAGAAAAGTGAATATATTTGTGTTACCCTAGTACAGTTGTCTAAAATCCGCACATCTGGGAATTCGGGTGTTTCTTAAAATTGAGAAATACACCCAGATGGAGGTTTAACCCGAATAGGAGTAACAAAATATGCCAGTAGTTTCATTGGCTCAAATGATGGAGTCAGGAGTTCACTTTGGTCATCAGACCAGACGTTGGAACCCCAAAATGGCTCCTTATATCTACACCTCACGAAATGGTGTACATATCATTGACTTGGTGCAAACAGCCCAGTTGATGGATAACGCCTATCACTATATGCGAACCCAATCAGAGCAAGGTAAAAAATTCCTGTTTGTTGGTACTAAGCGCCAAGCAGCCGGAATTATTGCTCAAGAAGCCCTCCGTTGTGGTTCTCACTACATTAACCAACGCTGGTTGGGTGGAATGCTCACCAACTGGGCAACCATTAAAACCAGAGCCGAGCGTCTCAAAGATTTAGAACGGAGAGAAGAAAGCGGCGCACTGGATTTATTGCCAAAGAAAGAAGCCTCCATGCTGCGTCGGGAAATGACGAAGCTACAAAAATATTTGGGCGGCATTAAAAACATGAGAAAAGTTCCCGATATCGTGGTTATTGTTGACCAGAAGCGGGAATATAACGCAGTTCAAGAATGCGAGAAATTGGGGATTCCCATTGTGTCCATGTTGGATACAAATTGTGACCCAGACGTTGTAGATATTCCTATCCCAGCCAATGACGACGCAATCAGATCCATTAAGCTAATTGTTGGTAAATTAGCCGATGCTATCTACGAAGGCCGTCACGGTCAGCTAGAAGTGGAAGAAGATTACGATGATTACGCTGACGAAGACTACGAATATGATGAAAGTGATAGCACTGAGTCAGAAGAAGAAGCATAAGCAGCTATGATCGGGATTAAGGCATACCAAAAAATAAATTAGCCAATTTTTTAGTAGCAAATAAGTAGGGGTTTAGCACTGTGCTTTACCCCTACATCTATACTACAGATTGGAATATTTTTTTGAATGGAACTCCCTTACAGCCGATTGCAGATTAGTGAGGTACAGGATCTAAGTTCAAAGCCAGACATCAAGCCAGTTTTACTCCTGACTCGGTGACTCCTGACTCGGTGACTCCTGCTGTAAATGATTTTCAAATGAGTCCTGATCGTCTGATAATCTTGAATAATATTTGTATCTGTCAAGTTAAGAATTGAGGCAATATGGCGGAAATATCTGCAAAACTCGTCCAAGAGCTACGCCAAAAAACCGGTGCTGGCATGATGGACTGCAAAAAGGCACTGAAGGAAACTGAAGGTGATATCGAGGCGGCCACAACCTGGCTACGGCAAAAAGGTATTGCTTCAGCAGGTAAAAAAAGCGATCGCATTGCCGCAGAAGGTCTAGTAGACACCTACATTCAGCCTGATGGTCAGGTAGGTGTACTCATAGAGGTAAACTGCCAAACCGACTTTGTTGCCCGTAACGACGCTTTCAAAGCCTTAGTTAAGAGCCTGGCACAACAAGCTGCAACCGCTGATAGTGTTGAGTCTTTATTGGCTCAACCCTATATTGAAAATTCCAGCGTTACTGTTGATGAATTCATCAAAGAAACTATTGCTACCCTTGGTGAAAATATTCAAGTTCGGCGCTTTGTGAATTTCTCTCTTGCCCCTGGCACACCAGGAAGAACAGACAGCTACATTCACACTGGTGGTCGTGTTGGTGTATTATTGGAATTAAATTCTCAATCCAATACAGCCGCTGCTAATGAAGAGTTCCAAAACTTGGCACGGAACGCGGCAATGCAAGTTGCTGCTTGTCCTAATGTTGAGTACGTTAGTGTAGATCACATTCCTGCCGAAGTTGTCACCAAAGAAAAAGACATCGAAATGGGTAAGGACGACTTGGGTAATAAGCCAGAGAACATCAAAGAAAAGATTGTTCAAGGTAGAATTGAGAAACGTCTCAAAGAAATGACTTTACTAGATCAACCTTATATCCGTGATCAAAGTATTTCGGTAGAAGATTTGGTGAAGCAAGTAAAATCTAAAGTTGACGAAGAAATTAAAGTTAGTCGCTTTGTCCGTTATGTCCTCGGTGAAGGCATTGAAAAGAAAGAAATGAGCTTTGCTGATGAAGTTGCTGCCCAAATTGGCGCTAAGTAATTTTGTCTTTAGTCAGTAGTCAGTAGTCAGTAGTCAGTGGTCAGTTGTTAAGAATATACACTTAATAGTTAGCTGTTGATTATAGACTTTTACCTTTGACTAATAACTCTATGTATTTACAGGTCACGTACAACACGCTGGCCTGTATTTTATTTAAATGATGACTATTTATTCAAAATTCCGTATATTTGTACTATAGAAGCCAACTGACAACTAACAAACTTAAACTTATGGCGAGAGCAATTGAACGGATAGAAAAAGATATTACTGACTTAAAAGAGGCGATTAGGGCGATCGCTCACGAACTCAATTTAGCTTATGCTAGATATATAAACATACTCGGATCAGCCTTACAAAAGCAACTGATTTTAGCTAGTTATTACCTTTGTACTCAGGGATATCCTGATGAATTTCTGAACTTATCACTAAATCAGCGGCAAAAATTACAACAAGGCATTCGTAAATTCAGTCAACAAGCTGCTAAAGAATTAATTAGTTATATTCAACCTCCAGAAATTGCCCAAACAGAAGCAGTTGTAGAAACTGAAGAAAAAGAGAAAATTGAAGAAGAGAACGAAGAAACTGAAGAAAACGAAGAAAATGAAGAAACCGAACAACAACCTAAAGCCTTAGATCCTTCTAACCCCATAGAACTAGTTGAATGGCAGCAAGATTTAGAAGAAGCAATTCAAGAAACTTTGAAAAAAGTCTCACAAGCAGTTAATATTTTAATCCAAAAAACCGGAGTCTTACCCAAAAAACTACCAGAACCAATTTTAGTCGCTGCCACCGCTGCTGCTGCTTCCTCAGAAGGTTCTAGTAATATGATACCTAGCCCACCCAATCTATTAAACTTAGTGATAGAAATTAGTGATGAGGAAGATTCAGAAGATTCTAGTCTGACTCAGATTATGGCTATTCACTTACGACTAGGAGAAATAGAATTTGCTGAAGCGACACTATTGGCAGAACGCAAAGGAATTCGTCATATTTTAATGCAATTGAATAAACTAGGACGAGAATATCAAAAAAGGCAACGAGAACTTAAAATTGCTGAAGCCGAAGCCGCTTGGCGTGCCAGTTGGTTTGAGGATTAGAACCTGTATAAGTTATTGAAAATATCTATCTATTAAAACTCCATACTCCCTTGACAACTGACAACTAACAACTGACAACTGACCAATGACCAATGACTAATGAAACACCCGATTGGATAAGATTACATAAAGCCTTAGCATTTGAAGCCGAAAAAGGCTTTATAGATTTAGTAGGTAAGCAATATCGCTTTAGTGAATTTCTGTGTTTGACTTTTGGTAATTTCCCAACTGCCTTACCAGCAAAAGAAAGACTCCGCTGGCATCAAGTAGGAATGCAATTTGCCAATTATCCAAATTTAACCTTACCAGAAAGACAACATTTAGTAGCAGAAATTAGAAGATATCTAAATCAACTTCAACAAGAATTAGAGATAGAAGAACCCAAAATAAATTACGAATCTAAAAATCAACATCCCACCACGCCACTTGTTGCCGAAATTAGTAAAAGATTAGCACCAACACTGGATAAAAAACTTAGAGATTTACCAGAAATTGGCATTAGAAAATCTGATAGTTTAGCGCGGTTAGATTTATATACTGTTCGTGATTTACTGTTTTATTATCCTCGTGATCATATTGATTATGCCCGTCAGGTGAATATTAGTGAATTAGAAGGAGGGGAAACAGTAACTATCATAGCAACCGTCAAAAGATTTAATTTTTTCACCAGTCCTAAAAATAAGAAGTTATCAATTTTAGAATTAATTTTAAAAGATAATACCGGACAAATTAAAGTTACCCGTTTTTATGCAGGTGCGCGTTTTAGTAGTCGTGGTTGGCAAGAAAGTTTAAAACGCAACTATCCTGTAGGTAGTATGTTGGCAGCTTGTGGATTAGTCAAAGGTGGTAAATATGGTTTAACTTTGGATAACCCAGAATTAGAAGTTTTGGCAAATCCAGGAGATCCTATTGATTCTGTAACTATTGGGCGAGTTGTCCCTATTTATGCCTTAACTGAAGGAGTAATGGCGAATACAGTCAGACAGGCTGTAATGACAGCTTTAACAGCAGCCGTGAATTTAAAAGATCCTTTACCTAAAGGTTTGCGAGAAAAATATGCTTTGATGGAATTGAAAGAAGCAATTCCGAATATTCATTTTCCTAAAGATAGTGACTCTTTAAAAATTGCCCGTCGTCGGTTAGTATTTGATGAATTTTTCTACTTACAACTTGGCTTACTGCAACGCCAAAAAAAAGCGCGAGAAATTCAAACCAGTGCCATACTTGCACCCACAGGCAAATTATTAGAACAATTTGACGAAATTCTCCCTTTTCAACTGACCGGCGCACAACAGAGAGTTGTAAATGAAATTCTCACCGATTTACAAAAACCTGTCGCTATGAATCGCTTAGTCCAAGGGGATGTTGGTTCAGGGAAAACTGTCGTTGCTGTGGTTGCTATCTTGGCAGCAATTCAATCAGGTTATCAAGCGGCGTTAATGGCACCTACTGAAGTATTAGCAGAACAACATTATCGTAAATTAGTAAGTTGGTTTAATCTCCTCCATTTACCAGTTGAATTATTAACAGGTTCGACAAAAGTAGCTAAAAGAAGAGAAATTCATTCCCAGTTAGAAACAGGTGAATTACCTTTATTGGTAGGAACACACGCCTTAATTCAAGATAAAGTTAATTTTCAACGTTTGGGTTTAGTTGTCATAGATGAACAACATCGGTTTGGGGTACAACAACGGGCAAAGTTACAGCAAAAAGGCGAACAACCTCATGTTTTAACGATGACGGCAACACCCATTCCTCGGACATTAGCATTAACCGTACATGGGGATTTAGATGTTAGTCAAATTGATGAATTACCACCAGGAAGACAACAAATTAAAACCACGATGTTAAGTGGACAACAACGTCCTCAAGCTTACGATTTAATCCGGCGAGAAGTTGCCCAAGGTAGACAGGTTTATGTAGTTTTACCTTTGGTAGAAGAATCGGAAAAATTAGATTTGCGTTCGGCTGTAGATGAACATCAGAAGTTACAAGAAAGTGTGTTTCCTGATTTTCAAGTTGGGTTATTGCATGGACGCATGACTTCAGCAGAAAAAGAAGAAGCAATTAATAAATTCCGCGATAATGAAACTCAAATCATTGTATCCACCACTGTGATTGAGGTGGGTGTAGATGTACCTAATGCCACTGTAATGCTGATTGAACACGCGGAAAGATTCGGTTTATCACAATTGCACCAATTACGGGGACGAGTGGGACGGGGTGCAGCGCAATCTTATTGTTTACTGATGAGTAGTACCAGAAATCCTGATGCACAACAACGGTTAAAGGTGTTGGAACAATCCCAAGATGGTTTTTTTATCTCGGAAATGGATATGCGGTTTCGCGGTCCGGGGGAGGTGATGGGAACTCGTCAATCTGGTGTAGCAGATTTTACTTTAGCGAGTTTAGTGGAAGATGAGGACATTTTGCTGTTAGCGCGACAAGCAGCGGAAAAGGTGATTGATATGGATGCAAGTTTGGCGCGTTGGCCATTAATGCAGGATGAGTTAAGGTATAGGTATGAGCGGTTAATGGGTGGCGCGATTTTGACGTAAAATCTTAGTTATCAATGATAAAAATAGGACGTTGCTGAATTAGGGTATGAAATTGAAAAATCAATGATTTCAAACTCTTACTCTCTGTGACTGGAGTGCCTCTGCGTGGAAAAAATCATCCTCTTAATCAGCAACGCGAGATTTTATATGTAGGTTGCCCTGGTAAAAGTCCTAAGACTTGTGGACGTTCTTCTTCAGAATTATCTTTGGTTTTTTGACCTAATTTTGCTTCAATAAAGAATTGAAATGTTGATCCTTTTCCTAATTCACTGATAACAGAAATATCACCACCCATTAATTGTACAAACTTGTGACTAATTGCTAAACCTAAACCAGTTCCTTCTTGCATTTCTTTTCCAGCTTGGGCTTGGGAAAAAGCATCAAATAGTTGTGGTAATTCTGTCGGTGAAATACCTAGTCCTGTATCATGCACTTGAAAATAAAGAATCAACATATCTGTTATTTCCTCATTGTTCCTATTCACGCTGACTGTAATCTTGCCTTGACGGGTAAATTTGATGCCATTAGTAATTAAATTAATGAGAACTTGGCGTAACTTAACTTCATCTGTATAAATATAACGGGGGATATTTTCACTACGATTAAATATTAAGTTTAAGCCTTCATTACTTGCCCGTAAATAGAGCATATCTTCCAAATCGTCTAGTAAGCGGTAAAGATCAAAATTATGGACATTGAGGGTTGCTTTACCAGCTTCTATTTTCGATAAATCGAGAATGTGATTAATTAATGTGAGTAGATATTCTCCACTGCGATAAATTATTCCAGCATTTTCATATTGATCAGCAGGGAGATTATTGGCACGTAACATCAATTGCGAAAAGCCAATAACTGCATTGAGAGGCGATCGCAATTCATGACTCATATTGGCAATAAAGGTACTTTTAGCTTGGTTAGCAGCTTCGGCTTTGTTTGCTAACTCCTTGGCTTTAATTTCACTTTCCTGTAAATCCCTAGTTCTTGACAGCACCCGTTCTTCCAGGTCTAGATTAGCTATTTTTAAGTTTAGTTTAGATTGATGATTTTCGGCGACAATAGCTAACATTGACATGATGGTTACAGCAATCACACCAATAAATAATTGCAATAATAAAATAGAATGACTCTTTAAGGATACTTCCTAAAAAATCCCCATTTTATAACTAGTAGCAATGGCGGCTAACATGGACATAATTGCAACTAATAAAGTAGTTAGTTATTTTGCTACCCAAACTAAAAGCAGACCAAAGCAAAGGTGGTAAAAGTAAATATTCTACAGGTTGAGATTCAATAAAAGTAAAATAACTAACGATTATTAAACTAAAAGTTATTAATAATAATTTCCGATCTAGCAAAGATTTAATTTGAAATTCCCTAATATTTCTATACCAAGTTAAAACTAAAGGAGTAAAAACAAAAATTCCTATAGTATCACCAATCCACCAACCACAGAAAACTTCTCAATACTTGTGCCAGGGTGCATAACCACCTAAACAAACTGTCATTACACCTATCAAAGATTGTAAAACAGTTCCCGTAAATAAACTACACAATGAGAAAATTGCCACATGATTAACTTGATTTAGGAAATAATTTGTCCGAGTTAATCTGAGAATCAGCGTCACTGAAATCAATGATCCTAAAGTAGTCCCCATACCTCCAAAAACGGCGAGAATCAGTGGTTTAATTCCGATATAATTAGTTAACGTTGCACCTAAAAATACACCAAACCAACGCGATCGCCCCCATAATAACAAAAAGCCTATCACCAACCCAGCCGCAGGCCACACAGGAGTACCATAAGTAGAAATAGGCATTTTTTTTAATACCAGCCAAGAGGTTAGATGATAAATTATCGTAATAATCCATACATCAAGCCACCAGCGAGGATTTTGGTAGTTAATACCAAAACGATTTAAAATTCGAGAGAAACCGAAAAACATTTTTTGTTTTGTCCTTTTCATGCTCACTAATTGAATTTATGACAAAATTCTTGACAAAAGATATGAAATCTGCTAATAATTGTAATTTGTGGAAACTTTACCCTTTAATATAATCTCTTGGCTAACGTCATTGTCATAGGTGCCCAGTGGGGCGATGAAGGAAAAGGTAAAATAACTGACTTACTCAGCCGCTCCGCAGACGTGGTGGTACGTTATCAAGGGGGAGTTAACGCTGGGCATACAATCGTAGTCCAAGGTCAGACGTTTAAGCTGCACTTAATCCCCTCTGGTATTTTGTATCCAAAAACCGAGTGTATCATTGGCTGTGGCACAGTCATAGATCCACAGGTTTTGATCAAAGAACTCGAACAACTAGAACAATTAAATATTTCCACGGCTAATCTGTTGATATCTCAGACGGCTCATGTCACCATGCCCTATCATCGCATGATTGACAAGGCATCTGAGGAAGTTCGGGGAAATCATAAAATCGGCACAACAGGTAGAGGCATTGGTCCGACTTACGCGGATAAATCGGAACGTACAGGCATCAGGATGTTAGACCTGATGGACACCGATGGTCTGCCTGAGCAGTTAGAACGGACGATAAACTATAAAAATACCATTTTAGAAAAACTGTATAATCTACCGCCCTTGAATCCGCAAGCAGTGATTGAGGAGTATTTAGGTTATGCAGAACGCTTGCGTCCTTTTGTTGTTGATACATCGTTGAAAATCTACGATGCAGTTTTACGGCGACGAAATATTTTGTTTGAAGGCGCACAAGGGACATTACTTGACCTAGATCATGGAACTTATCCCTATGTCACATCCTCCAACCCAGTCGCTGGTGGGGCTTGCGTTGGTAGTGGATTAGGTCCGACAATGATAGATCGGGTAATTGGTGTATCCAAAGCCTATACTACAAGAGTGGGAGAAGGTCCATTCCCCACAGAACTAAATGGTGGAATTGGGGACTTGCTAGGCGATCGCGGTGCAGAATTTGGCACAACTACAGGGCGTAAACGTCGCTGTGGTTGGTTTGATGCGGTTATCGGGCGTTATGCAGTCCGTATTAACGGTATGGATTGTATGGCACTTACCAAACTAGATGTTCTCGATGAATTAGAGGAAATCAATGTTTGTGTAGCTTATGAAATTGATGGTGAACGCTGCGAAGACTTCCCCACCAGCGCTCGTCAGTTCGCGCGTTGTCGTCCCATCTATAAAACTGTACCAGGATGGCAAGTTTCAACAAGTCACTGTCGTACCCTAGAAGAGTTACCACAAAAAGCACTGGACTATCTGAAATTCTTAGCAGAATTAATGAAAGTACCGATCGCTATTGTTTCCTTAGGAGCAAGTCGTGATCAAACTATCATTGTCGAAGACCCGATTCACGGTCCCAAACGCGCACTGTTGCAACCCAACGGTATACCTGTTTAGTCAGTAGTCATTGGTCATTGGTCATTGGTCAGTAGTTAGTTGCAAATTAACATATAACTAACAACGGACAACGGACAACTGACAACGAATAACTAACAATTAACAACTTAACAAATTATATGGCGATCGCACTCGAATCTAAACCCCGTCCCGAAGGTAGCAAACCTAAAGCCTTGCGCCGTTCAGGCTTAATTCCCGCCAACTTGTATGGTCACAAAGGAATTGAATCAATTGCTCTCGTTCTTGACGCTAAAGTTGTAGAACGCTTGCTCAAGCAAGTTACCCCCAATAAAACCGAAATAGAACTCAGCATTCCTGAATTAGAGTGGACTGGTACAACCGTAATCCGCGAACTTCAACTTCACCCAGCCAAAGGCACACCTTATCACCTAAGTTTTTTTGCTGGCGCTAAAGGCTAAAATTCAGGTAATACAGCAGGAGTCAGGAGGTAGGGGCGCAGGGCCTGCGCCCAATCAGGAGTCAGGAGTAAAACTGGCTTTGTGTATAGGTTTCAATTTAGATTTTGTACCTCCTCACTACGCAACCTGCTGTAATAACAAAGAGAACCAGGGTTAGCCCTGGTTTTTTTGTGGAAAAATTATTTATAGTAGGGAACAGTTCACCAATTACCAATCACCAATTACCAATCACCAATAAAAATGACAGAAACCAATCTCCCAAATTTAATCTCACAAATGTTACAACCAGGATTTTATCCTCATCCCGTAACAGAACCAATTCAACTAATTCAAACTCATATTTCCTACGTTCTCCTCACCGGAGATTATGCTTACAAACTCAAAAAACCAGCCAACTTTGGTTTTTTAGACTTTTCCACCTTAGAAAAACGGCAGCATTTTTGTCAAGAAGAACTGCGATTAAATCAAAGAGGTGCAGGTGAATTATATTTAGAAGTTCTCCCCGTAACCTTAGTAGGTGAACAATACCATTTAGGTGGCACAGGAGAAGCTGTAGAATATACAGTAAAGATGCGTCAATTTCCCCAAGAAACCCTATTTAGTGAACTTTTTGCCAGTGGAAACTTACCAGAAAGTCACTTAGAAGAACTGGGACGAGTTGTAGCCCAATATCATGCAAACACCGAAACAAATGATTATATTCGCAGTTTTGGAGAAGTCTCCCAAGTCCGACTAGCAATTGATGAGAATTATCAACAAGCTGAAAAATATATTGGTGGACCCCAAACAAAAGAACAATTTGAGGAAACAAAACAATATACAGACAACTTCTTTCTTCAACATCCAGAACTATTTAAAAGCAGAATTGACAATAACTATATTTGTGAATGTCACGGCGATTTACACCTCAGAAATATTGCTCTTTGGCATGACAAAATTATGCTATTTGATTGTATAGAATTTAATGAGCCTTTCCGCTTTGTGGATGTTATGTATGACGTAGCATTTACAGTCATGGACATTGAAGCCAGAGGACGAAAAGACTTAGGAAATGCCTTTTTAAATGCCTACGTAGAGCAAACTGGAGACTGGGAAGGTTTACAGGTCTTGCCTTTATATTTAAGCCGTCAAGCCTATGTACGAGCCAAAGTAAATTCCTTCTTATTAGATGATCCTAATATTCCAGATGCAGTCAAAGAAGAATCTGCAAAAACAGCTTCTGCATATTATCGTCAAGCCTGGGAATATACCAAACCCCAACAGGGAAAACTGATTTTAATGTCAGGATTATCTGGCGTTGGTAAAAGTACCACAGCTAAATATTTAGCCCGGAAACTCAACGCAGTTCATCTCCGTTCTGATGCTGTGCGGAAGCATTTAGCAGGTATTCCTCTTCTAGAAAAAGGTGGAGATGAAATCTATACACCAGAAATGACCCAAAAAACCTATAGCCGATTATTAGCATTAGGAATTATACTGGCTAATCAAGGTTGGTCTGTGATTTTAGATGCCAAATATGATCGCCAGGATTTACGGGAAACAGCTATTTCCCAAGCTACACAGCATCAATTACCCATACATATTATCAACTGTACCGCACCCCTAGAAGTTATCAAAGAAAGACTCCTGAACCGTACTGGTGATATTGCTGATGCAACCGCTGATTTATTAGCATCGCAAATCAAGCAATCTGAACCATTTACAAATCTCGAACAACCTTATATAACAGTTGTGGATACAACTCAACCCCTAGACACGCAATTATCAAAATTGATTTAATTTTTGTCTAGTTTTTCTCGTTTTCTCGTTCCCATACTCTGATGGGAATGAATTCTAAAGGCTCTGCCTTTAATAACATTTGAGGCAGAGCCTCCATGATAGCATTCCCAGTCTCTGACTGGGAACGAGATATAATTAATTATTCTTTCTCCTTCTTTCTTCCTGACTCCTGACTCCTAACTCCTGACTCCTGACTCCTGACTCCTGACTCCTGACTCCTGACTCCTGACTCCTAATATTATGGCACCAAAAAATAATCTACTAGGCGATATTTTCTCTTCCTCACCTAACTTTCTTTCTCAACTGTTATTTGGATTATTTTTATTTATTATCTCCAGAATTGCTAATGCTTCAGTTCCTCTGAGTCTATTCATAGCCATTATGGGTGGTGTCACCTTGGGGTGGTTCACCTTTGTTAATGATAATAGTCCTGAACCTGCTACTATCGCCTCTAATGATGGCATTGATGCTGGATTAAAATATTGGTTGTTTTTTATGATGGGCTGCCTTTTTCTGGGTTATTCAGCCCCTATGAGTATTATATTCGGTGCGATCGCTGGAATTGGTGGTGGTTGGATTATTAGTTGGTGGAGAAGTGAGGAAACGTTACAAACACAACTATCAGAGGAGATTGTGGAAGAAATCAATCCAGAACAGCCAAGTGAGAGAAGTGCAAAAAGACGCAAAAGAAAACCTGCTCGGCGCTTCCGTCGGGAGTCTGCAACTTTCAATTTTCGATTTTGGGAAAAGTAATTAACAATTGATAATCAGGTCACTGTTCACAGGATTAATTCAGCTACCAGGTTACAAAACTCATAGGGTTGTTAATATTAATGTGACAATAAGGATGATAAATTAATGTGTTATGATATGTTATCACTAATTAGGTAAACCAATTTTCCTAATTTGTTTATGAGATGAGAAGTAAATCAAGCGAGAATGGTTTTAAAAGCAAAGGAGATAATTGACTATGACTATGCTACAAACTGTTAAAGGAATCTACCGACATGGAAGAATTGAGTTAGCAGAAATTCCTACAAATATCTTGGAAAGCCAAGTTTTAATTACCTTTATAGAAACTAAAACACCAGAAAATATTAGTGTTAAAAATTCAACAGCAGAATTATTTAATTCCCTACGTGGTAAAGTCCAATATTTTGAAGATATCATCACACCCACAACTATTTAATTACAGCAGATAAAATAATCATAGGATTTTATGATTCTGTTATTTGGTGAATTTTAATTTTCTAATATTCTGGAATTTTGCAAATTTAATGTTGATAAACAATCAGATTGATTAAAGAATTCGGAAATGGCTATTGTGTAAAATTCATTAACACAAAGATGTATTATATACTAAATCTCAAAGAATTAACGGATGTATGATGCTGGACTAGCATAATTTGTATCCGAAAATTACGAGAAAATTAAGTGATAATACTATGTGACACCCCAGGTGCGGAATGTGGGATATAGTTGTCAATATTGATATGATAATGAGGATTATAAAATTAAATTGGGTAATTGTTAATATTTGTTGCATTGCTATTATTCAAAGTTAATTTAGCTGTAGCCCATTTGATTAATAATTCATTCAATATATCATTATCTTTAATATGATTTAGAAAAAACTTGCGCTCGTCCATTGGTAAAGATATTGAGGCTATAATAAAAGCTCTTTTACACCAAATATCTAAACTTGAATAATCTTCTTTTAATTCTCTTATCCAGTCACCCATATTTTGAGCATAAGCACTTAATAAAATTTCTCGCCGTAAACTATTTGGTGAAGATTTATATAATGTAATAAGTAGATTAGAATGATTTAATAAAGAGTTTCTACTAAATAAACTCAATATGGTTATCTGAAAATACTCATTTGATCTAACTATTTCATTATCTAATATCTGAAATAAATTACTACCTAATATTTTCCAATTACCTTTAAAATTATTATTAACTGAAAGTAAATAGTGACATACTTCACTTATAGCTGGAGTTAAAATCTCAATATGAGCAATACAAAATTCTACAGCAGATGGAATTCCTATTTGTGATAATCTTCTCAAAAACCATCTTAATCTGGTATAATTTGGTTGATCAATATTAAGATATGATCCTAATATATTTTCAATAACTTCTTCTTTAAATAACTCTAATTGATTACCAGATAAATCTTCAATTTTTATAGTAACATAAGGGTTGCCAGTAGAATGATCAGATATTATATTTAATATCTCTTCTTCATATTTATTAATTGGTTGATTTTTAGTCATTTCTATACAATGATTTTCAAAATCATCTGAGTTATATATTTTTGTTTTTCCTCTTTGTAGTATAAGTCTTTGTTGTTTATCAAGACTCTCTGCCATTTGATATATAATAGTTTTGGACTCTGTATAACTATTACAAAAAATAACTATATCATCAACAAAACGACAAAAATCTAAGCCTTTTAAAGTCAAAATATTATCCAGAGGTATTAGTGAAAGCTCTCCTAATAAATGTGTGGAATGTGGTCCAACAGGAATACCTCTAGAAACTTTAGCAGTTACTTTTTCAAGTAAATTTATTATCCATTTCTTTACTTGATTTGGGAAATCTACATCCATTAATTGATTTTCAATATTATGATGATATATCTGATTATAAAAATCTGCTATGTCTAAATATACTGCATATTGATAATTGGATATTTTATTCTTGCATACTGACCAAAATTCTGTCCATGAAACATTGGAATTATATAAGCTCCAATCATCTTGAGGAGAAAATCTATAACTAAAAACTTTTTCTTCAGAGATAGGTATTCTTTTATTTTCTATTAATTGACCATATTCATAAATAATAGCCGTTAACATAATGTTATCTAAGGGATCTAATTGAGTTGCTGTTCTGTAAGAAATTTCATCTTTAGGTACTATAAATCTTCTTGCAGCATTATGTTGGTAATTGCCTAAATCTATATCTTTTAATCTATTAATAGTATCATTTTGTATTTTATAAAGGACATCAAATTCAATCGGTTTAGGAAATAAATCAGTATCACTATATTTAACCAAATGATTTAATGCCCATCGTAGAGAATGTTCTTGAAGTTTCATAGCTGTAATATTTGTACTTATTTCATAGATAATATAAGCATATACCGAAATATAGGACAAATTAGCTTTGCCTTCAAAATTAAGGTAACATTCATTATAAATAAGATAAAATTTATACAGATAATACTTGCTCTAAATCCGGTTTTACACCCAGTCCCCTTAACTGCCCCATCAACACACTGATGACAAGCTAAAGCTAAATTATCCAGTTCATCTGAACCTCCCAAAGACTGCGGCATAATATGGTCACTGGTAAAGCGGTCGGGACTTAGGTATTCAGGAGAGTGGCAATATTCACAGAGGAATTTAGCTCGTTTTCTTATAAGTCGTCGAGTTGGTTCGGACACCATTTACTTTTAGCCGCTAGTTGAGCATTAATTAAGGTAAATATTCGCTGTAACTCCGAGATACCTACATATTCCGCTTCCTCTTCAGAAGTCAATTTATCAGATTTTTTCTTTGCTAATAGTTCTTCAAAACGTATCTGTAGTTCTTCGGTAAATTTAAATAGATAAATATTACCAAATTCACTCATCTTCATACCAGAAGATATTAAAGATGAAGGTTGAACCATTAATTGAGTAACCATTGTGTGTTCACAGTGTCTTTATTTGTATTATCTCATAAAAAATCCTGAAAATCCTTAAATCCTGGATATCCTGATTCAGACAAATTAAATATCAGGTTCAATACCCAGCTTTCTTAACTGTTCCATCAATCTTTCCTTCTGTCTTCTTTCTTGTTCCGTCGGAGTCAACACCCAATTACCATAGACATCATACCACCTTAACCAAGGCTGCTGAATATTATTATATTTTCCCTGCCAAACTCCCAAACCTAATTCTATTTCTGGTATCCAAAAACGAGAATCTGATGATGATAAATCTATTTCTATATAACGTCCACCATCTAATTTAAACATTCTAAATTCATACTTATAACGGTCAAAAATAGCATAGTAGGGAATCCTTAAAATCTGTTCATACACTTCCCATTTTGTTGGCGGTTTTTTTACATCTCGTAAAGTTTCTCCTAAATCTTCCTTTTCCGTTCCTGGTGAGAGTAATTCAACTATAATAAAAGGAGTGATTCCCTCTTGCCAAATTACATAACTCAGTCGTAAATCGCCATTTTTATAAAGAGGAGAAACACCCACAGATACAAACCAATCTGGTATTTTATACCATGTTGGATGATGAGGGTCATAATAGAGATTCATGTCACTAGCGGTAAATATTTTGTCGCTAGGATAAGTAGGAGAATTAAACGTTTCGTCTAATAAACGGGGTTGTAATAAATGAAATTGATCAAGCAAACCTTTTTCCTCTGGATCTTCACTTTTGAGATCATACATCGTTGGTAACACTTCTTGGGGAGAACGGGGCGGATCAGTTTGATACATATTACTATTTCTGGAAAATTTAATTTATTGTGTGTTTACAGTTTCTTTATGTCTATTATCTCATAAAAAATCCTCTAAATCCTGTACTTCGACTTCGCTCAGTAACCAGACATCCTGATAGCAAAGCGTGGCTTTAGTCATTTCAGGCAATTTCAGCATCTATTTCCCCTTTTCTCGATGATTAGCTGCTTGTAATAATAAAGATTCAGCAAAAGAAATTGCTTCATTTGCAGATTTACCACCAGCTAATTGTGCCAATTCTTCCCGTCGGGTAGTTAAATTATCTAAACTTGTTACTCTCACCACAGTCCGCTGTTCATCATTACTATTTCTAGCTTTACTAATCACTAATTTATCAACGCGAAAATGACGATCTGCCATTGCTGCAACTAGAGGTTGATGGGTGACACATAATACTTGATGTCCTTGACTAAGTTGGTGCAATTTTTCCGCTATAGCTTGGGCAACTCTACCAGAAACTCCCACATCAATTTCATCAAATATCATTGTTCCCACTTCATGACCTTGATTAAAACAGGCTTTTAAAGCTAGTAAAAATCGGCTCATTTCTCCACCAGAAGCAATTTCTGTTAATGGTTGAATAGGTTCACCGGGGTTAGGACTAAACATAAAAGTAATTTTATCTGCACCTGTGGGACTGGGGGTAGTGGGGACAATTTCTACTTGAAATTTTACCTTATCCATTGCTAACGGCTTGAGTTGGGCTAATAATCTAGATTCTAAATTAGCCGCAGTTTGACGACGTAATTGGCTTAATTGTTGACTAACTTGCTGGAGTTCTTGTAAATATAATTGTTCTTGTTGTTCTAAAGTTTCGATAGATTGTTCACTATTATTTAATTCAGCTAATTCAGTTTGAATACGTTCGTAATAAGAAATAGCTTCCGTCAGAGTCGGTCCATATTTGCGACAAATTTGTTTTAATTCTCGTATCCGTTCATCCACCTCTTCCAACCGCTGGGGATCTGCTTCTAGTCCTTCTCCATAAGCATTAATTTGTCTCCCCACTTCCATCACCGCTGCGATCGCATCCCGCACCAATTCCAACAGAGATTGTAGTTGAGAATCATACTCCACCATGTGAGTTAATATCATCTCCCCATCGGCTAATAAATCAGCAGCAGTGCGCGTTTCCTGATCATCTTGATACAAAGCCTGATAAACCTTGTAACTCATTTGCTGTAAATCCACAACATGATTCAAGCGTTCCCGTTCTTGATTTAATTGTTCCATTTCCTGGGCATCATCAAGATTAGCAGCGCCCAATTCTTGTACTTGATATGTTAATAAATCCAATTGTTGCAGCCTTTCCCGTTCTGATGTCCGGCGTTTTTCTAGTGCTTGACGAGCTTGCTGATATAGAATAAAAGCAGCGGCGACATTTTGGCGTTTATGCAACAAAGCATCACCACCATATAAATCTAACCAATCTCGAACTTGGGCAGATTGTCCCACCTGTACGGTTTGTCCTTGTGCCGTAATTTCTACTAAACTGTCTCGTAATCCTGCCATTAAGGGGCGATTTACCAGCACTCCATTTACTCTTGATCTACTGCGGATATTACTGCTAGTGGTGGCAATTTCTCGACTAATGATCACAGCATGATCATCTGTTAAATCAATTTCTTGTTCACTTAACCAAGCTGCTAGGGGCGGAGTAACGCTAAAAGTTGCTTCCACTATGGCGCGATTTGTGCCAGTGCGAATTACCCGACTGGAGACTTTACCACCCAAAACGGCATCAATAGCATCTAAAATAATTGATTTTCCTGCGCCGGTTTCTCCTGTTAATACATTCAAACCTGCACCAAAATCCAATTCCAGATGATCAATTAAGGCGAAATTTTCAATTCTTAAATATAGCAGCATTTGAATTATCCTCAGATTGCAGATTTCCCCGTTTCCGCTGAGATTGGAAATTTGACAAGATTACGAAAAACTCAGAGGTGTAAGGGTTTAGCTCATGCTTTACCCCTACCTGTAGAATCAAAGTTATGCTATGGGAAACAGAGTAATTGTTGTATCTCCACTCCCAGCAGCTAATATTTTACCATCTGGACTGAAGGCAATTGAGGAAATTACAGAATCAGTACATTTGACACTGGAAATTTCTGCACCACTAGCGACTGACCATAATTTCACTGTTTTATCTTTACTAGCGCTCGCTAAAATTTGTCCATTGGGACTATATGCAACGGCACAAATATGATCAGAATGTCCTGATAAAGTTTTAATTTCTTGACTAGTTTCTAGATTCCAAAGTTTAATAGTTTTGTCTTGACTACCACTAATTAAAGTTTTTCCGTCGGGACTAAATGCTAGAGAAGTAATCCCTCCAAACCAATCAGAATGTCCTGTTAAAGTTTTCACTTTATTTTCAGCTAATTGTAAAATCTTGATAGTTTTATCATTACCACCTGCACCACTAGCTAATAGTTTACCATCAGGACTAAAAGTTACAGATAAAACATCATCGGTATGACCTTTGAAAGAGAAAATTTCTTTTCCTGTTTCTAATGACCACAGTTTAACTGTTTTGTCTTTACTTCCACTCGCTAAAATTTTTCCCAAGGGACTAAAGGAGACAGCATTAACTCTTTCTTCATGTCCTGTAAAAGTGAAAACTTCTATTCCTAGATTTACATCCCATAATTTAATAGTTTTGTCATCACTTCCACTTACTAAAAATTTACCATCTGGACTAAAACCTACGGAATTAATCCCTCTGGACCAAGAAGATTCTCCATGTCCTTCAAAGGTGCGATGTTTTTGAGTTGTTAAATCCCACAATTTAATGATTGTATCATCACTTCCACTTGCTAAAAATCTACCATCTGGACTAAAAGCTACAGAGAGAACTTTATTTTCATGTCCTTTGAGAGTACCAACAAATATTAATTTTTCGCTGTTGTCATTTGATGAAGATGTGGTAGGAATTACTTCCAATGTTTCTTGATAATTATCTGATTCTTCTATACTTGATTTATTTGCTGCGTGTGACGGGTTAAACCAAGTATTTAATTCCGTTAATACATCCAATTCTTTCAAAGATTTGTTAATAGAATTACCAATAGAATCTAAGTTATTAATTGTGGGAATTTCTTCTCTTTCTTGACTTGGTTGTTCCGGTATTGGATTTGTTTGCGAATTTGATTTATTTTTAACCTGTAACGGTTGTACCAAAGCTGTAAATAAACTATCTAATTCTGTTAATCCATCTAATTTTGTCAATCGGTTATTAATAGAATCAAAAATGTCATTATTTTGGGAACTCTCACTTTCTTGTTTTTCTTTAATCTCACCTATTGATTGATTTTGTTCTAAAATTGTCTGATGTAATTTCTGGGTTGAATTATCAATTTCTGCAAATCGAGAATTAACCACTTCAATTTGTTGATAAATCTGAGTAAATTCCTGACTTTGATTTTCTTGATTATCGCGTAATTCTGCTAATTGCTGTTGATTGCTTTCATTGCCATGTTTGATAGAAGTTTCAATTTCTGCAAATCGAGAATTAAAGACCTGTAGCTGTTGACTGATTTGTGATAATTCAGTTTTCAATTCTGCAATATTTCTCAAATATTCATCTTTGTCAACATTAGAGTTCAAACTTTCTAGAGAAATATCTAATTGCTGCAACCGATTATTGACTATTTGCATTTCTTGATTGACTACATTAAATTCCGTACTCAATTTTTGCATTGATATTTGAATTTTCTGGTCAATAACTTGACTAATTTCCTGTTTATAAACTTCAAGTTTTCCCAAACGTTCATTAATAGCACTTTCAATGGTTTGGTCAATAATTTGGCTGAGTTGTTGTCTCCAAGCTTCGATTTGTTCCAAACGTTGATTAGAGGTATTCATGGTTTTTTCAACTTGGTAAAATTCTTCAGTAATATTTTGCCAACTTGTCTGTAATTGATCAATTTGTGATTGGGAATAATTAAACTTAGGACGATTAACTAAATTTAAAGCTATACTTAAACTCAGGGGAATAACCGCATAAACCACCTGTTGCGTCACTGTCGCTACTATTGTTCCCAAGACTGATAACCCCAAACATACATACTCGCTAACTTCTAGCAACTGACGATTATTCATGTTAACTGGTATTACTTGTCAAGTCGTGACTACTATATCACAAACTATACTCAATAAAACTTTATTTTCTCTTACTCTTTGCGCCTCCGCGTCTCTGCGTGAGACAAATTCTTAGATATAGAAACTTCCAGATCGTATATCTTGACAATAACATAAAATTTAGAGATGTCAATACCCTAGTAAAATCGTTAGCTTATTGATTACATTCTCAATAATCTTGAGAATCAACCAGGTATATTCTCAACAAAGATAGAAATGCGATTTTTTTGGAAAAGGGAGATTTAAAAAACTTATATGTCTGAGTGCATGACTAAAAAATTAGTAGCTATGACTTAAATATTGCTAAATTAACAGAGGATGTAACTATCTCCTTAAATATGGTTTCTACTCCTATAACTTTCTCCGATATTCAAAATCATTGGTCTCAACCATTTATAGAAGCTTTAGCAGCACGACGGATTATTAGTGGGTATCCTGATGGAACTTGTCGCCCTAATAACCCTGTGACTCGCGCTGAATTTGCGGCCATTATCGCTTCAGTTTTTCCCCAACCAGTTAAACGTGCATATCTGCCTTTTGTAGATGTTCCGCAGACCCATTGGGCGATAAATGCGATTAAAAAAGTTTATGAAAGTGGATTTTTAACAGGTTATCCAAACAAACGTTTCGGCACAGATGAAGGTATTGCTAGAGGTGATGCTTTAGTCGCAATGGTTAATGGTTTGGGAATTGCTGGGAAAGTTGACCTGGATTTAGTAAGTAAACTGGCAGAAATTTATCAAGATGGATCTTTGATTCCTTACTATGGAATTAATCAAATAGCTTTAGCGACTCGACTCGCTTGGGTAGTAAGTTATCCCAACGTCAAAATCCTTAATTATAAAACAGCCGCTACTCGTGCCGAAGTGGCAGTTATGGTTTATCAAGCTTTAGTATATTTAGGAAAAGCTGAAAAAATCCCTTCTAATTATATTGTTGTTCCCCCAGCCATACCGAAACCGATAACCTCCAATACTGTCAAGGTAAATCATCGGCGAGAATTTCGGGGCGCTTGGGTTGCGACTGTGTGGAATAGTGATTGGCCTTCTCAACCAGGACTGGCTGTGGAACAGCAAAAAGCGGAATTAGTGGCGATTATTAAACAGTTACAATCTTTGAATTTCAATGCTTTAGTTTTGCAGGTCAGACCAGAAGGTGATGCTTTATATGCTTCTGAGTTAGAACCTTGGAGTGCTTGGATTACAGGAACTCAGGGAAAAGCACCATCACCATTTTATGATCCTTTGGAATTTGCGATCGCCGAATGTCATAAACGCAATATTGAACTACACGCTTGGTTCAATCCTTACCGCGCTAGAGCTAATAGTAAAATTTTCCCAGTACGTCCTCACATCGCAGTTACAAATCCCGAAGTAGTTTATCAATGGGGTACTCAACTATGGATGGACCCCGGTGCAAAAATAGTTCAAGACAGAGCATACAATGTCATTATTGATGTTGTTCGCCGTTATGATTTAGATGCAATTCATTTAGATGATTATTTTTATCCCTATCCCATATCCGGTAAATCTTTTCCCGATGATAAAACCTACGCCGCATATAAAGCCAGTGGCGGTAAACTGAGTTTAGAAGATTGGCGACGGGAAAACGTTAATCAAATGGTATTGCGACTTTCCCAAGGAATTAAAGCCACCAAACCTCATGTCAAATTTGGGATTAGTCCCTTTGGCATTTATCGTTCTGGAGAACCTGCGGGAATTGTCGGTTTAGATGCCTATAATGTCCTCTATGCAGATTCTAAAAAATGGTTACAGCAAGGCTGGATAGATTATATTGCTCCTCAACTCTACTGGCGGACTGACCAAACCAAACAAGGTTATCAAACTTTGCTGAAATGGTGGACGGAAATTAATACCAAACAGCGTCACGTCTATGCAGGTAACAATCTCGGACAACTAAATGGTAAAGAATGGAAAAATAGTGAAATTGCCAAGCAAATTCAGATTTCTCGGAATTTGGCAGGTAGTTTATCTTTGGGTAATATCTTTTTCAGCATGACTGGTATTCAGGAAAATCGTCAAGGCATTGCTGACCAATTTAAAACTGATTATCCCACACCTGCACTAATTCCCACTATGTCATGGCAAAGTTCCATCACGCCACCACCTCCCAAAAATCTCAAGTTTATAGATGGAAAGTTAAATTGGGAAGCAGGAGATAATCGCCCTGTGCGTTCTTGGACTCTGTATTTGCAAAATAGTAATAATTGGGTAATTCAACGCATTTTATCTGCTGGTACGACCTTTGCGACAGTCTCACCCGGAACTTATGCGGTATGTGCTGTGGATAGATTAGGAAATGAAAGTGAAGGTGTAACTATTACTGTAATTTGACATTTTACAATTGCAATTCAAATCCTGGTAAAACCTCTTCTCCAGAAAGCAATACAGGAAATTGGAGAATTTCTACAGGTTTTCCTAGTCGGTAAATTTCCACTTGTTTGTCTTGGGGATTTATTAACCAACCCAAACGCAAACCATTATCTATATATTCGGTGCATTTTTCTTGCAGGGTTTTTAATCTGTCTGTTTTTGATCTGAGTTCAATAATAAAATCTGGTGTAAGTGGGGGAAATTTTTCCCGTTCTTCTTCTGTCAATGCTTCCCAGCGGTCTAATTTTATCCAAGCAACATCAGGTGAACGTTTTGCACCATTGGGAAGTCGGAAAATGGTTGAGGAACTAAATACTATTCCTAATTTGCTTTGGTAATTCCAATTACCTACTTTAATAATTAAATCAGCTTCACTACGGCCGCTTTCTCCTCCAACTGGTGGCACAATAATTAATTCTCCTTGTGCATTTAGTTCCAAGCTTACATCTTTATTCGCCATACAGAGTTGATAAAACTGCTCATCTGTCAGGCAAATAACTGGATCTAAGTTTAAGGTAACTGTATTCATAGCAGATGATTAGTATAATTGTTCTGGTTTAAATTTTTCAGAATCAGTCGGTTATCCTTCTTCATTATCACCAAAATCAGGTTCAACACCAAGAGCGCGTAATTGTGCTGCTAATCTTTCTGCACGTCTTCTTTCTCGCTCCCCTTGTTTTCTTTCCCGTTCTTCTGGTGTGAGAACCCAGTTACCTGAAGCATCATACCAGCGTAACCACTGCCGTTCAATTCCTTCATAGACACCTTGCCACAGTCCCAAACCTAATTCAATATCATTTAACCACACACGCGGTTGATTGACTTCCAATTCAGCATAACTACTTCCCTGTAACTGAAATGCTCTTAACTGGTCAGTGTAACGGTCAAAAACTAGATAATAGGGTACTCTTAAAACTCGTTCGTAAACTTCCCACTTAGTTGGAGGTTGACTAGCATCTCGTAGGGTTCTCCCTAAATCTTCTTTTTCTGTTCCTGGTGAAATAAATTCTACCACTACAAAAGGATTAACGCCTTCTTGCCAAACCACATAACTGAGGCGCAATTCTTTTTGTGCATACAACCTGGGGACATCAACGACAGCAAACCAGTCAGGGCGTTTATACCATAATGGATGATGAACATCGTAGTAAAGATTTAAGTCTGTGGCGATAAATACCTGATTTTCCGGGAACTTTGATGGACAAAAGGTTTCCCGTAATAACTGGGGTTGTAAAAGATGAAATTCGTCTGGCAAACCAGGTTCCTCTGGATCTTCGCTAGGTAAATCATACATTGTCGGTAGGAATTCCTTAGCAGAACGCGGTGGGTCTGTTTGATACATAACGGCTGCAAAAAAGAAATGTCAACTTCACTATCAATACCTTGTCCATTTTCTGTAGGTTGGGTTAAGCGACAGCGCAACCCAACCAATGCGTTGGGTTTCATGCTTCAACCCAACCTACAAATCTTGTTTAGAAAAAATTTTAGTGCATCATAATTTGGCACATCGAATAAAAAAATTACCTGTTCAATTTTGATTAATTTAAGCTATACTATTCAGTAGTGTAAATTCATATCTATATTTACACTGAACACCTCAAGCAACTATAATGTTGAATGAGGTGAAATTAAATATAAAAAGGAGCAACATCAGATGTCTTACGTTTTATGTGTTGTTCTGGCTTTGCTTTCTCTGGCTTTTATCTCCAGCAAGACTGCCGAAATTGCAAATTCAGGCGTTTTAATGTTCCGTTCAATTGAGCAGATATTAGAGCGATGGATTAATCGCAATAACTAAGAAGTACGTTTAAGTAGGTGCTACTACTACTCGTACGTTCCGTAACAGAAACGGGTGGACTCACCGGAGTCTGCCCTTTTTTTATTGACATATTTAACATGATACACACTCTCCCTATCGTCGTCAAGTCTTACAGGAGTTTTTAGATTATCGTAACGAGTTTTTCTCGTTCCTAGTCAGAGACTAGGAATGCAGTTGATGAGGCTCTGCCTCAAGTACCAGCACAAAATCGGGTAAAATGGCTTTTATTCTGGGATTGGAGGCAGAGCCTCCTGGTAGGCATTCCCAGCCGGAGTCTGAGAACGAGGGATATATTTTTTATTTTCTTAAATATCGTATTCATATCACCTTTGTCCAAACTCCAAAAATGTGATGCTTGGGGGGAGGGAAGCGATCGCTTGTAAATGGTAAACTCTAAAAGTGCGCTTAAAAATTCTATAAACTGATTAACCAGTGACAGATCGAATCAACTTGAGTATCATTTGTCATATTAGCAGCATTGCTCAATTTACCAGATTCTAAATCATTCCATATTTCCTCAGCCATACGTTTTTCAATAGCTGCACCAATGAAAAATGTATGTGGTGACAAATCAATTTGAGAAAATGCCTTCCATATTCGAGATAAAGCAGTTCTCGCTGTTTTCCAATGTTCATCAGCACCAGCAGGATCAATTCCTCCTTTTAATTCCCCCAGTGCAATATAAAGATTGGAAATTTTATAAGTTGCTGGAGAAATTTCTTGATAACCACAGTTGAAAAGACAAACATCAATATTACTTTTCACTAAAGGAACTGTCAGATTATAAATTATTGTTCTATTTTTATTGCCAATAGACCAACTTAAACCCTTCACATATAAATCTATTCCTGCATCTTCTTCTGTCATCGGAATCCATGTTTTAGTTGTAGAATGTAACCAATAATAACGAATATTAGCAAGTGCAAGATTAGCCAAAATTGCGCGAGTTAATTTACGCTGTGCTAACACTCCACCTACATTTCTCATTGAACCACCTAGGGTATCTCCTCTTGTTAGCAAAAATCTATAAACTAATTCTTCTACAAAATCTGAACCTGCTGGTTCTAAAAACTCTTTAATTAACCCTTGAATAGCTTGTATTTTATCCTGTGGCTGTAAATAACCTGCGGCTTTATCAGAAACTCCAGATGCAGCTAATAAAGCAGGTTGTATTTCTATCAGATTCATTAAATCAGCAGGATTATTAACTTGAGAAGCAATAGTTTTTAATACTCTTGCTTGATCAATAAATGGTGTAGCCCGACGGTTTCTTTCAATCGATAAAGCAACAAAACCAGCCCTAGTTTTTTCATAAGTTGTTACTAAATCAAGACCTGTATTTAAATGATTTTTATATGCCAATTTTAGTTACCTTAATTTGATTAAATTAAACTTTTCTCCAAACATAAACGCATTTTCTCAGTGCATCACGTCCATGTATTCCCATTTGTTGGCTACTATTACCTTTAGTATTAGGTAAAACTAAAATATTTTCTACTTTAAATCCCAGATACTCAGCTATATTCGATAAAATCATATCCACTGAAATACTCACACCAGCATAACGCACATTATCATTAATCATAAACATCAGCCCTTGTGGTTTCATGACTCGATAACATTCATAAATTATGCAGGCCATTTCATAAAAATAACCTTTTACCATTCTCGGAATACCATTATTATTTAATTGTTTTTGTAATTTTTGTTCTTCCAAATATTGCAAAATGGCTTGGAGTAATTTTTGCTGATCTGTAGCCAAAATAGCATTTGACCATTGAGAATTAATTGCTAATAAATCTTTCGGTCTATTCTCAACTGTACAGCTTAACATTTGTTGTCTAAGATTAACTATTTCCTCTTGTCCTACTCCTAACAAAGCAAGTTCTAAAGCATAAGTTCTAGTGTAATCATAACGGTTACAATAAGGAGGAGAAGTAAGAATTACATCATAATAAGAATTTGGCAATTGTGGCATTATATCTAAGCTAGAACCTGTAAACAAACGAATCCCACCTTGTTTAGTTTTACTGGGAAAAAGTTCACCTTGTTGACTCCCAATTTGAATATCTGCTAAAATTTCCGTAATTTTAAGACTAATTGCCTGTTTAAAGCTGAGAATTTTTCCTTTATTAAAAGGTATATTACCTTGTTGACGACTAGAACGATAATCCCAACGTAAATATTGCCCATCTTTGCGAGTGTAACTAATTGCTTCTAAAACACATAATAGTGCAAATTGTAATACTTGCTTGATTCTACAATTTTCATCTTGGTAAGCACCGATATATTTTTGAATTTCGTTTAATGTCTCTTGAGGATATGCACCTGTCGTAATTTTTATTTCTTGAATAGTTTGTTTAGTTTTTGATTTCTCCCAAGGACAATTTTTAGACCAATATAAAATTTTTGTGAAATCATCTGCTGTAAATTCTTGTTCTAAGATAAGCCTAGTATTTATAATTTCTTTTCCAATAGATAGTAATTCAATTCCATCAGCATTTAATCCTATATTACTAGCTGCAAATAAAGTTGTTCCACTACCAGCAAAAGGGTCTAATATTTCGCCAGATTCGATTATATATTTATCTAGTAAATATTCTACTAATGAAGCAGAAAAAGCTTCTTTATATTTGTACCATCGATAAATAGGTTTAAGTTTATTAGCCTGGAAACTAACAATCTTGCGGTTGAGAACATCTTCTATGCAAAATTTATTAGCAAAGTTCTGGTATAGTTGGGTGTTAAGATGTTCAATTTCAATATTTTGTGTTTGATGATTTGGTGTTTGAGGTTCTAATTGTTGAAAATCAAGCATTATTTAAAGTGATTAAAAATATTGGCAGACGTTTTTTTTTACATCATAGCGTAAAAAAATTACCCCTCTATCTAATCCTAGAGGGGCTAAGACGTAAGGAGTTAATAATAACTCGCCGATTTGCGATAATGTACGGCTGTGACAGCATCTTGATTTAAGACTTTACCATCATCAACAGTGGCATAAACCAACCAATGATCACCAGCTTCCATCCGGCTTTGGACAGAACATTCCAGATACGCTAAAGCACCATTGAGAATAATTCCGCCATTATTGGCTTCTTGAATGTCCAAACCGGCAAATCTATCTTGTCCGGGGGCGTAAACTTTCATAAATTGCTTACGGATTTCCTTCCCTTCCGCCAAGATATTGACTACAAATTTGTTATTTGTGTAAGTCATAGTTTCCATAGCCCGTTCTTTAGCTACTGCAATAGTTAAACCAGGAGGATTAAAACTGGCTTGTGTCACCCAAGAGGCTAACATTCCCGTTTTTACTTCTCCTTGAATCGCTGTAACTACACACAAAGAACCAACAATCCGCCCTACTGCTTGTTCGACATTAGTAGCGGGTTGTCTAGCTACAACTGATTTTTTCGCGGCGCGTTTCAATGCTTGGGCGAAATCAGTTCCCGCTTCTTCGCAGGTTTGTAAAGTGACTTCATTGGGTTTGAATTTAACGCGAATAGTGTCAAAACCAAATCTGTATCCCGCGTCTTTGAGTTTGCTTTCAATTAAATCAACGGCTTCTCCACTCCAACCAAAAGAACCAAACACACCAGCTAATTGATTGTTAGTAGCAGTAGAGAGGACAATTCCTAAAGCTGTTTGTACTGGTGTGGGTGCGTGTCCTCCTAATGTGGGTGAACCTATGACGAAACCGGCGGATTTTTCAATTGCGGCTTTGATTTCTTCGGGTTCGGTAAATTCGCAGTTGATAGATTCGACACTGACACCAGCTTTGGTGATGCCGCGAGCGATCGCCTGTGCTAAAGTTGCAGTATTGCCATAGGCAGAAGCATAAATCAAAGCCACCGTCATATCAGCGGAAGTTTGCTGTTTAGTCCATTCCCGATAGCCTTTGGTAATATCAATTAAACCATAGCGGACTATTGGACCATGACCAGTAGCGTACATTCGCATCGGCAAATCTGCTAATTTTTCTAAAGCTGTTTCGATTTGTCTGGCGTGAGGTGCCATTAAACAGTCAAAATAATAGCGTCTATCTTCGTTAAATACTTCCCAACCTTCATCAAAAACTTGATCTGAGCAAATATGCGCTCCAAATAATTTATCAGAAAACAAGATTTCCGTTTGTGGGTCCCATGTACAAAGTTCGTCAGCGTAACGGGGGTTAGGTGTGGGAATAAATTGTAAATGATGTCCTTTTCCTAAATCTAGGGTATCTTCTCCCCGCATGACCAAAATTTGTAAATCGTCTTTTTCCAATGCAGCGCGGAGATTTATCGCCCCTGGATTAGAACAAACAAAGGTAATTTGGGGGGCAATTTCTAGTAAAGCTTTTAATGTTGCGGCGCGGTTGGGGTTAACGTGACCAAGAATCACATAATCGAGTTTTTTGACATCAAACCGCTGTTGTAAGGCTTGGAGGTAAATTTCGGTAAAAGTTTCGCCAGGGGGGTCAAGCAGGGCATTTTTATCGCCTTGGATGAGATAAGAGTTAGCCGTTGTACCCTTGGCTAAAGCATATTCAATTTCAAATCTTAATCTAGCCCAACTGCGCGATCGCAATACTATGGTATCTGTACCAATGGGCAATATTTGTACGTCACGGGGTTTAGTAGTCATTGGTCAGTTGTTAGTTGTCAGTTGTCAGTTGTCAGTTGTCAGTTGTTCGTTGTCCGTTGTCCAGAATTTTATTTTCTATTCCCTATTCCCTATTCCCTATTCCCTCTTTCTAATAATGGTTTCCTACTTTACGGTGGTGTACTGCTGTCATTGCGTCAGGGTTAGATACTCTACCGGCGTAAGCTGTGCTGTATACTGCCCAATGATCGCCACAATCCATGCGGCTGACGACTTCGCATTCTATGTATGCTAGGGCATCTGTAAGGATGGGTGCGCCATTTTCGGCGGGTTGGGTTTTGACTCCTTGAAAACGATCTGCACCAGGGGCAAATCTTTTTAAGAAGTGTTTCATTAATGGTTGATAGTTGCCTTCTTCGAGTACATTAAGAACGAAGCGATCGCCTACTTGCATGAGTGATTCTATGGCTCTATCTTTGGCGACGGCGATGGAAAAGCCCAAGGGTTTAAAGCTGGCTTGACTTACCCAGGAGGCTAACATGGCACTGGATACGTCATCTTTTTTGGCGGTGATGATATATAAACCGCCGCTAATTCTTCCCAAGGCTTTATCTAAATCAGCACCAAGAGATTTCATGGCTTTGATACTTTTGTCTCTTGTCACCCATTGTCCTAAGTCTGTACCCGCTTCTTCGCACTTTTTGTAGATGTTGGCTGTGGGTGTGTCCCGAATTTCAATCACGGGGAAAGCAATATTTAAGCCTAACGCCCGGAATTTATTTAAGAGTGGATAGGTAGGTTCATCATCTCCTCCACCGGTTTCAAAAATGCCAATTGCTTGTTTTTCTTTGGCAGAACCTAAAACGGTACTAAGTGCAGCTTGAATGTTAGAATTGCTGGATGCTGGGGGCATTCCCACGACTAAACCTGTACAACGTCCTACCAGTTCTCGCAATTCTTGTAATTCGTTAACGCTGGCTAAATCTACGACTTCGACAGCGACACCAGTTTTTGTAATCCCGTTAGCGATCGCTTGGGCAATGCGATCGCCAAAACCGTACTCGGAGACGTAAAATATCCCTACAGGGGTTTCCGCTTTGGTTTGTCCTTGACTCCAACTGCGATAACGTCCGGTTAATTCTTCAACATTATGGTATAATAGTGGTCCGTGTCCGGTGGCAATCATGCGAATTGTTTTCAATTCTGCCATGCGCTTCATTGCGGAAAGGACAGAACGGGCATTTGGTCCCATTAAACATTCGTAGTAATATTGAAAATCGGCTTCTATTGCTGCCAAATCGTCATCAAAGGTACTTTCTGAGCAGTAATGTAACCCAAAAGCATCGCAGGTGTAGAGAATTTGGGTTTTGTGGTCAAAGCTGAAAATGGTATCCGGCCAGTGTAAATTAGGAGCAATGACAAATTCAAATTCATGACCATTGCCTAAATCTAAGCGATCGCCATTTTTGACAATTTTGCGGTTAAATGGTTGATGTACCATATCTTCCAAAAACTGAATTGCCACTTTTGACGCAACTACAGTTATATTTGGCGCAAGTTGTAACAAGTCTTTTACTAAACCGCTGTGATCTGGTTCAGTGTGACTAACAATTAAATAATCAATATCTTGGGGATTGATTAAACCCGTGAGAGTATCAAAATAAAGTTGGCGAAATTTTTCATGGGAGGTATCAACCAGGGCTATTTTTTCACCCCGAATCAGAAAAGAGTTGTAGGTTGTACCATTTTGTAAGCCAAATTCAATATCAAAGCGATCGCGGTCCCAATCCAAAGACCGAATTGCGGTAGTATTTTCACTAATCTCTACAGTATTTATAGTCAGACGCTTTTCTAGTTTATCGGTGAGCAATACCATAACGCCCCTCCTTAAAAAATTGAGTATTTATGCCTTTCCCCTATTGTGGCACAGCTTGAATATTAATTTTTATTAAAAAACCTATAGCTAAGTTAAGAAAATTAAATTGGTATATAGATAATAAACAACGATTCAAGAGGGCGCAGGCCCTGCGCCCCTACAGGCTTGACGATTTGCTATTTAAGTGCATACTGCTATATTTTTAGCAATCAGCTATCAAAAAAAGACGGAAATATCAATCTATGATAGCTGAATAATTTGGTGATCTCAGCGTTTGGCTAGTTGTGGAGTTTTTCCTTTTAAGCCAATCATTAATTTTAGTGCGAATATTTTGACGATAGGAACTCGCTGCATAATCCATAAACCTAAACGGCGAATTATGACTATTGGTAAGAAGTTGTTAGAAAAAACCCGATCTAATAAATCGGTGAAACCTAATATTGCCAGGTTTTCTTTTTTTCTCCAGTTTTCATATTGTTTGAGTACGGAAATATTGCCAATATCTTGACGATTTTGATGTGCTGTTTGGATGATTTCAGCTAATGCGGCTGCGTCACGAATCCCTAAGTTTAAACCTTGTCCACCGACGGGATGACAGTTATGGGCAGCATCACCTATTAATGCTAATCTGGGGAGAACATAGCGATCGCTCTGCATTAACTGGACCTGAAAAATAAATCTGTCTCCCAATAATTCCAATTTCCCCATTTGATCACCATAGCGTTTAGTCAGTTCTGCCAAAAATTCCTGATCATTCAACGCACACAAAGCTTTTGCTTCTTCATGGGGTGCTGTCCAAACAATGCGACAACGGTTTCCTGGTAAAGGTAAAATTGCAAAGGGACCACTTGACCAAAACTTTTCGTAAGCGGTGTTATTGTGATATTTTTCTGGTTTTACAAAGGCCACAATACATGATTGCCAATATTTCCAACCTTTGGTTTTAATTCCCGCAGCTTGACGAATGGGAGATTTAGAACCATCGGCAGCTACTAACAATTTACTGCGAATTGTCTGATTTTCGTCGCCAATTTTGATGTTAATTTTAACTATATCTAACTGATTTTCTGTATTGATAACTTCCGCTGGACACAAGATGGTTACATTTGGACAACTTTGCACAAATTCCTGTAAAGGTGCTAACAGTGCAGAATGTTCCGCCACATAACCTAATTCTGATGTCCCTAAATCATCGGTTTGGAAGTTCACCACATCAGGATAATCAGCATCAGATAGACGCACTTGGTTATATTTGGCAACATTGGGGAGAATTTTGTCCCATAAACCAATTCCTTGGAAAATTTGTGCTGATAACATATGTACAGCATAAGCCTGTCCTTTAGCCACTGCGGCTGATGCAATTCTAGCTTCAATGAGGAGAATCTTTAAACCAGAGTCTTTTAAAGCTGCGGCTAGGGTTAAGCCGACAATTCCACCACCGACTATGACCAAATCATAATCATATCCCCAGGAGGTTTCTGTGGGGGTGTGGGGGGATGAAAGAGTGGGAGTAAGCGGGGAGAGGGACATTGTGAAGATAAATTACATAGTTTTAATTATTATTGTGACGCGATCGCCACTGATGATCAAGATAAATAAAGGAAACGATCACGGATTTTACGGATTTCACGGATTTCACGGATTAAATAATGATGAAGTAATTATGTAATTCTTAACTTTGTGATCGTTCTGTAATTCTATTTTATAGAGTTTAAGTTATGAATACCATTGGTTTACCCGATTGACTTTTTGAGTTGATCACTTTGTCCTGCTGTGACAGACTCGATAGTGAGATTGATGTTATTTTGTTTTTGCACAAACTCTTTTATCCCCATCGCCATACAAACTATGACACTCAATTTATATTTACTGCGACATGGCGAAACTACTTTTAGTCAAAGTGGTAATTTCTGTGGTGAAACTGATGCAGATTTGACAAAAGAAGGGATGCAAATGGCATCCAGTTTTGCTGATGTTTATCAAAAATTGGACTGGTCGGCGGTTTATGTTAGTCCGATGAAACGCGCCATTGCCACTGCCAAGCCATTTTGTGATGCTACTGGGATGAAGATGCAGGTGCGGGAAGGACTCAGGGAAGGTAGTTATGGACAATGGGAAACTAAGAGTAAATCCTTTGCTCAAGAAAATTACGCAGAAAACTATGTAAAATGGTTGACAGAACCTGCTTGGAATGCACCTATTGGTGGAGAAACTGCGGTGGAGATTGCTAACCGTTCTATGCCTGTAATTGCGGAAATTCAAGAAAAACATCCCCAAGGTAATGTTTTAGTGGTTTCCCATAAAGCCACGATTCGGATTATGCTTTGCAGTTTATTGGGGATTGATTTGGGACGGTATCGCTATCGGGTGAATATTTTGGTCGCTTCAGTGAGTATGGTGAAATTTGATGTGAATGGTCCTTTATTGGAAATATTAGGCGATCGCCATCATCTACCAGATCATATCCGCTCTCGTCCCGGAACATAATAAATCAAAACTTTTTAAACACCTTCTTATTCACCCTCAAGCCAAAATATTTCCATTAACTCTACTTTAGGTAGTAGCAATATTTCTTGAGGCTGAGTAATCTTAAACTTATTAATGCCTGAAAAACGTGTAAGTACCCTGGAAATAATTTCAGGGTCTTTTTTTCTTTTTTTTTAGGACTTACGCAAGTGTCACACTAAAAATTTGTTGTAGGGTGCGTCAGATATCAACAATCTGTTTATTTACAGGATTTATGCGGTCTGACGCACCCTACCAATGTGCCAGTTGCGTAAGTCCTGTTTTTATCGAAAGCAGGGATAGAGAGTAAGGGGAAAATTATTATTACCCATTACCCATTACCCATTACCTATTACCTATTTTCGAGCAAAATGTTTTTCCATGATTTCTAAAATCATGGGTGCAGCGACACTACCACCACCACCACCGGAATGTTCAGCAAAGGCTACCACTAAAACTTCTGGCTTATCCGCAGGTGCATAAGCGCCAAACCAAGCGTGATTTTCTTTAACTTTTCCCCTCCAAGCTTCTGCTGTACCACTTTTACCAGCTATAGGAGGAAGAGAAGGGACATTTAATACCTTACCTGTACCTTCAGTAATTACCTTTCGCAAGCCATCACGCAAAATTTTAATGGTTATGGGTTTGAGATTTAATGATTCTCTCCAGCTTCTAGCTTCTTCATTATCCTTCAATAAATGTGGTTGGACTCGATAACCACCATTGGCAGGTACAGCAAACATCACAGCGGTTTGTAAAGGAGTAGCTTGTAAAGCCCCTTGGCCAATGGACATATTTACTGTGTCACCGACACTCCAAGGTATCTTCCATGCTTTCCGCTTCCAATTATCATCGGGAACTAAACCTTTAGCTTCTTCTGTAGTAAATTCAAACCCAGTTTTTTGACCAAATCCATATTTACGAGTCCATTCAATTAATGTTGGTCCACCAACTTTCTTAGCAATTTGATAAAAGAAAGTATCGCTACTCCACTGCATCGCCCCGACAAAACCCAAAGGTCCAAAACCAGCATGATTCCACTCACCAAACCTAGTTCCACCAATAGTTAAAGAACCATAGGTTTGCAATACTGTATCAGGAGCAAATTTACCTGATTCTAATGCAGCCGTTGTCGTGACGATTTTAAATGTACTGGCTGGAGGAAAGGCGCTAATGGCCCGATTAACTAAAGGATGACCAGAACCTTGAACGGTTTCCCAATCTTTTTGAGAAAGTTTTTGTTTAGAAAATATATTGGGGTTAAAAGTAGGATGAGACACCATTGCTAATACAGCCCCATTTTTGGGGTCAATTGCCACTATTGCGCCATTGCGTTTACCTAAAGCTTTTTCGGCGGCCATTTGCATATCTAAATCTATAGTTAAGTGCAAATCATTACCAGCTTTTGCTTGTTTACTTCCCAATACTCGTAAAGGCCTACCGCTACCATCTACTTCTACCTGCTGACCGCCCCATTCACCTCTTAACAATTTTTCATAAGCTTTTTCTACCCCCATTTGACCCATAACATCTCCCAATCGGTAGCCCTCTACTTTCTTTTTCTCTAACTGTTCAGCGGTGATTTCACGGGTATATCCAAGTATGTGAGCCAACTCTTGACCATGAGGATAATAACGAACAGCTTCTGTATTTATTTCTACTCCTGGTAGTTCATTTTCATACTCTTTCAGTGCTGTCACCTGTGCTTCGTTTAAATTGCGAGAAATGCGAATTAGTGATGAAGGATTGACAGCAGATTGCTCAAGTATTTTCTCAATATCTGTTTGGGGAGTGTCGAGAATTTTTGCTAAACGTGGACCGACTACCGACCAAGAGAGTTTGGTATGTGCCATTGGCCATAAGTACACAGAGCGGGGATAACGAGTGCTGGCTAATAATTTACCATTCCTGTCAAAAATATTACCTCTTTCTGGTTGTTTGGGAATAATCCGAATGCGGTTGGATTCTGCCCGAATGCGGTGATTTTTTCCTTCGATAATTTGTAAATATATTAATCTAGCGCCGATTCCAGATAACATTAATAATGTGAATAAAATTACAAATGTGGATTGGACACCACGTCCAACTGTGCGTGTATTTTTTGTTATACTAAGTAATGATGGTAAAATAGTCATAAGAACTGGGGACTGGGAACTAGGGACTGGGGACTGGGGACTGGGGACTGGGAACAACTGACAACTGACAACTGACAACTGACAAGATTAAATATCAGGGTATTCTACTGAAGATTATGGCTCAAACTGCGATGCAGAATCAAAGAGGTTTAAAACCATTACAGCCACTTGATGTTGAATTGCGTAATGTATTCAAGTTTTTCAACCAAGAACCCGCAGTACACGGAGTGGATTTGGATGTTAGACAGGGAGAGTTCTTTAGCATTTTAGGTCCCTCTGGTTGTGGAAAGACAACTACACTCCGCTTGATTGCTGGATTTGAAAGGGTGGATGCTGGTAAATTACTGATTCAAGGCCAGTTAATGACTGATGTTCCTCCTTATCGGCGACCTGTGAATACTGTATTTCAAAGTTATGCTTTATTTAATCACTTAAATGTGTGGGAAAATATTGCTTTTGGATTGCGATTAAAAAAAATATCCAAATCGGAAATTGCTAGTCGCGTCACAGATGCTTTGAAGCTAGTAAAAATGGAAAGTTTGCGATCGCGTGTTCCTAGTCAACTCTCTGGTGGTCAACAACAGCGGGTAGCCTTAGCAAGGGCTTTGGTGAATCGTCCCGCAGTTATCCTCCTCGATGAACCTTTGGGAGCATTAGACTTAAAACTTCGCAAGGAGATGCAAGTTGAATTATCCAATCTTCACAAGGATTTAGGGTTAACTTTTGTGATGGTGACACATGATCAGGAAGAAGCATTATGTTTATCCGATCGCATTGCGGTGATGAATCAAGGCAAAATAGAACAAATTGGTACTCCTAGTCAAATTTACGAACGTCCGCAAACACCTTTTGTGGCTGACTTTATTGGTGATACTAATCTATTTAGCGGTGAAATTGTGGAAGTAGATGCAGAATCTGTGAAAATTTCTACTAAAACCGGATTAACCATGATTGTTAGTCGTCACGAACAAACTCCTCTAGAAATAGCCCAAAATGTTGTTGTTAGTGTCCGTCCTGAAAAAATTCAACTTTCCCTTTATCCCACTAATATACCCACAAACTGTTTCGAGGGACGGCTAATTAATGTCATGTATTTAGGAACTCATGTTAATTATGTTGTGGAACTAATTAATGGTGTTAACCTCAATGTTTTACAACCTAATACTTATGGCAGTTTACCAGATAGGAATACCCCCATTTATGCTTGGTGGGAAAAATTTGACTGTCTAGCTATTAGTCAAGATGTAAATTAAATGACTAACAGACGTAATTTCCTCAAAAAAATGGCGGCATTTTCTACCTTATCTTTAGGTAGTTGTGGTTGGCGACTAGCTAATGTGGGGTCAAACTATGTTAGCTCTAATCAAAGTGACAAACTATTTATTTATACCTGGACTCAATATACAGATAAAGAATTACTAACTACCTTCACGACCCAAACAGGGATGAAAGTAATAGCCGATGTATATGAATCTAATGATGTCATGTTGGCTAAGTTGCAAGCTGGAGGTGGTGGTACTTATAGCATCATTTACCCCTCCGACTACATGGTACAAAAGATGGCAGAAAAAGGGTTATTAATAGAAATAGATCATAGCCGTTTAATTGGCTTGGATAATTTATTTCCCCAATTTAATAATCCTACTTATGACCCGAATAACCGTTATAGTATTCCTTTTAATTGGGGAACAACAGGTTTATTATATAACTCAGAACAACTGACAAATGCACCAGAAGATTGGGAGTATCTTTGGCAAAATCAAGACAAACTAAATAAGCGGTTTACCTTACTCAATGATGTGCGAGAGGTGATGGGTGCAACCTTGCGAATGTTAGGTTATTCCTATAATTCTCAAAATGAAACTGAAGTTAAACAAGCATATCAGAAATTGCAGATATTAAAACCTGCGATCGCCGCTTTTGATACAGACGCTTGGCAAAATAAGATTCTGGCGGGAGATTTAGCGATCGCCATGTGTTATTCTGCTGATGCAGTCAAAATTTGTAAGGAAAATCCCAAGCTCAAATTTGTAATTCCTCGCAGTGGTTCCTCATTATGGACTGATACTATGGTCATTCCCAAATCTAATCCTAATATAGCTGGTGCTTATGCCTGGATTAATTTAATTTTACGACCAGAAGTAGCAGCAAAAATTTCCGAACGTTTATATATTTCTACTCCTAATCGAGCAGGATTTGAACAACTACCAAAAGCCATTCAAGAAAACACTAATTTATTTCCCCCTGAATCACTTTTAGCTAAGTGTGAACGTCTGACACCTTTAGGAACATTTGAAGAAACTTATGAACGTTATTGGACTCAATTACTAACTTAAAAATTAGGAGTCAGGAGTCAGGAGTCAGGAGTCAGAAGAAAGAAGAAAGAAGGAGTAAACTAAATATTAATATCTCATTCAAGTGCATACCGCTATATAATCATTAATTTGCAAATGGAATCTTCTAACAACCTGAACAAAATAAATAAATCACAACCTGATTGGAAAAATTGGCTGCCAACCTGGGGATTATTAGCACCATCTGGTATTTGGTTGTTAATGCTGCTAGTTTTACCAACATTAATAATTTTTGAATTAAGTTTAGTCCCAGATATTCGACCAGGAGATTTAGTAAATCCCAGTGGTTTAGATAACTATATTCGCATTTTTGAACCAATTTATTTAAAAGTGATATTTAATTCACTTTTTCTGGCATTTGGAACTACTATCATCACCTTAATTTTAGGCTTTCCCGTTGCTTATTGGATTGCTTTGATAGCACCAAAACGGTGGCAAAATTTGTTATTATTAGCCTTTGTTTTGCCTTTGTGGACTTCTTCCTTATTGCGTTCTTACGCATGGATTACAATTTTGCGTCCCACCGGATTATTAAATAGTATATTAGCCAGTTTTGGTTTACCCGCTATCAATATTTTGAACAGTAACTCAGCGGTATTAATTGGTATGAGTTACAGCCTGTTACCATATATGGTATTAATTTTATATGCTTCCTTAGAAAAGTTAGATAAACAATTGTTAGAAGCTGCTGCTGATTTAGGTGCAAATCCCATGCAAACCTTTTGGAAAGTAACTGTACCTCAAGTTTTACCAGGAATCGCTGCGGGTTCGCTGCTAGTTTTTATTACTGGGTTAGGAGACTTTATAGACCCAGAATTACTGGGTGGTGCTTCGAGTATGACCGCTGCGCGGTTAGTTTATAATCAGTTTCTGGGCGCTAGTCAAAATTGGGGTTTTGGTTCAGCATTGAGTATGGCATTGATTTTGATGGTGAGTATTGCCATTTCTTTCGTGATTAAATTTGATCAAACTAAATAATTGTGGTTCTACCGTTCCCTTTATGTAAAACAATATTTATTGTAGGTTGGGTTGTTCGCGTTAGCGTTGCGGAGCAATTGGGACGAAACCCAACACCTCCTACTATCCTCTCGCTAATGTTGGGTTTCACTTCGTTCAACCCAACCTACGAAAATTGAATTAATATTTTATTCCATAAGGGGAGCGTTAGAAACATAATTTTTGAAGTGACAAATTTTATAAAATTAAACCTAATAAACTAATAATTAGTTTCGATAAACCACTACAACAAGGATTTGAATATTCATATAATTCATTACGTTCTATCTGCTTTGCTATTTTCTCAGCTCGTTGAATAGCTTGATTAGTAAGTTCTTTTAATGGTTTTGGATATAAACACATTGATTTATCATAGTCAGGTATATGCTTATCTAATAATTTGACTAACTTATCACGGTTAATTTGAGATAAATGGTCTTGGAAGTGAATTAAATACCAAAGTTCAAAACAGGGATTTGTAATTGCTAGATTAATCTTTTGACTATTAGCTCGATTAATTGCATTTTCCCAACTTGTACGACTTTTCTCAATATGTTCATCTCCATCAAAAACAGCCCAAGCAGCATCATTTGTAGTCCATCTTTTCTCATCTTTCATTTGCTGTCGTTTTTCAATGAGAATTTCAATAATGTTACCTGGGTCAGTTTTCCCTTGGTTACGCAATACAATAATTTCCAAAGTTGGTGAACGTAATTCATTGCGAATGCTATTGAAATAAATTGGTTCTGTTTTACTTCCTTCACAAGCAATTAATATTTTTTGAGTAATTTTCCTGCTAGGTTGACGACGTTCTAACTTTCTTGACATTCCTCATCACCCTGTAATATCGTTTCTTCATCAGATGGTAAAAATGGAACAGCACCAAAGCGTCCATCTAAATAAGCTTTATCAATTGCTAAATCATTGCGGACATGGAAATCAGTTAAAGGATATAATTCTGTACTATGGTCAGGGCGTTTTTGTGTGAACCATATTTGATCACGTCGTAATAAGTTATTTCTTTGTAATGTATTATCATGACTTGTGAAAATAAGTTGAGCGTTTAGAGGATTTGTTTTGGGACTTTGAAACATTTTGATAATACATTTTACAATATTTGGGTGAATATTAGTACCTAATTCATCAATAATTGTCAATTGACCTAGACTCATAGATGTTACTATCTGAAACGCCAAGCTAAATAGGCGTTGTGTTCCCAAAGATTCTTCATCTAAAGTCCAAGAAATTTCATTACCTTCATGGGTTTGATGTACAGCATATATATTGTATTTAAACTCTTCCTCAGATTTCCTTTTTATCTCAACGCTGGAAAGTCCAGTATCGAATTTTTGTATTATTTTCAATACTTTTTCAATGATTACATTGTAAATATCAGTATTTATATTCTGTATAGTTGTCTTTATTGCCTCAATTTCAATGATTTCATTTCCTAAATGAAGACCAATCCATTTATTTTCTACCCATTTAAATATTTCTTTAAGTATAGGAATTTTCAGTTTTATTAATGCACTGATAAATAAGTCATTATCTTTAATACTTTGCTTTAGTTGATTATGTGGTCCAGCAAAATCATCACCAGTTTTCCAAATAAATTTATTTGCATTGTCATCCCATTGACGATGAAATAAGCGACGAGTTCGCTTAGTTGTATGCAATGCGTAATCCAATCTTTCTGAGATAACGCGATGTTGATTAATTTCTAATGAATAGGTATAAATATTATTATCAAATAGCGTTCTTAATTCAAATTTTGTAGGTTGCTTAACGGAAATACTATCTAATTTAAAAGGATCTAGTTTGACATAGTTAAAAGCTTTATGCACTCCAAGTGCTTTTGTTTCTTGTATACCACTATCCATCATCAGCAATAAATAATCTAAAGCTTGAATAACATTACTTTTACCTGATGCGTTAGCTCCAAAAATTGCTAAAACAGGTAAAATCTCCATATCCCAACCTTCAACATGATACCCAGGTGCAATTTCATGATCTGATTTTATCCCTTTGCGTTTGCTGGTTGCGCTTGTCTTGCGAGCGCTTTGTTTTTGAGCAACAGCACTGAGAGTGACAGGTTCTTTAATGGAACGGTAGTTTTCAACAGTGAAGTCTACAAGCATAATTTTAAGGTATTCAAAGCAGTTTTTTGTGATTTCTTCACGTAAATCTTATCGTAAAAGCTAATAAAATTTCCACTTTAACCACAACTTGTTATATTAACTTACACTGACTGCGGACTATGACCAAGAGATGATTACATTCTGTTACACACCACAACCCATTATATTAGTATTAGATTGACAATAGAAATATCCACACGACAACAAAAATAGGTATAAAACAATGATCCGTTTAAAACCCTGGCAATGGATAATCTTAGTTTCACCAATTGCGGTGATTATCTCTTTCCTTCTTATCTCCGCAGGAACACAAATTCATGCTTGGGGATTAAGTTGGATTTGGGCTTTATTTACATTTGTATTTGTCGGTTGGCGGTGGTTGCTGGTACGCTGGACTAAACCGGAAATCAATCGAATTGAAGCTGTTTTTGCAGAAGTTCGAGAAGAGTTAGAAAATGCTACAGAGAATAATTTATTAAGCGGAACAGATACTACCAAAGCAGTAGAAACAGCATTACAAAATATTCTCACCGCAGCAGTAAATGATCTACCTATTTGGGAAGATTGGCAAACTTTTTGGCGAAGATGTCAAGATTTAGTAGTAGCAATTTCTCGTATCTATAATCCTGAAGTTAAATATCCGCTTTTAAATATTTACATTCCCCAAGTTTATGGTTTAATTCGGGGTACAGTAGACGATATGGATCAATGGATGCAAAAATTATCTCCTGTTCTTAATCAAGTTACTGTTGGACAAGCTTATCAAACCTATGAAGTTTATCGCAAATTAGAACCATCTGCCCGTAAATTGTGGAAAGTTTGGAATTGGGCGCAATGGGTATTAAATCCTCTGACTGCGGTGGCAAAAAAAGCTAGTGAAGGTGTGGGAAATCGCGCTTCTCAAGAATTATTAATTAATTTGAGTCAACTGTTACGAGAAGCGGCTTTGCGGAATTTATGCAAACAAGCGATCGCTCTCTATGCCGGCACTAAAATTGAATTACCTACCCCCACCCTACCCCAAGTTAAAACCCAGACATTGCGGGACATTCTCGCCCAAGCTGAACCCCCAGAAATCATTGCCCAAAAACCCGTAAATATCCTCATTATTGGGCGCACAGGAGCAGGTAAAAGTAGTTTAATTAATACTCTTTTTCAAAATGAACTTGCTGCGGTTGACGTTTTACCCAGCACAGATACAATTCAAAATTACCATTGGGAAACGGAAAATGGGGAAGTTCTCAACCTTTGGGATACTCCCGGTTATGAACAGGTAAAACGGGAAGATTTGCGAGATTTAGTCATTGATTATGCTAGTAATGCTGATTTATTATTATTAGTTACTCCAGCCCTAGATCCAGCTTTACAAATGGATGTAGATTTTCTTGAAGATGTAAAATTGGAAGTTGCAGATTTACCCATTATCACCATTGTAACTCAAGTAGATCGGTTGCGTCCCATTCGTGAATGGCAACCTCCTTATGATTGGGAAAAAGGAGAAAAATCCAAAGAAATTTCTATTCGAGAAGCGACAAAATATCGTCAAAAACAATTAGGAACTTTCACTAATTTAGTTTTACCTATTGTTACCAATGATGCTCAAACTAATCGCACCGATTGGAATATAGCAGCCTTATCTTCAGGATTATTAGCAGCAATAGATCCAGCTAAACAATTACGGCTAACTCGCTTTTTACGTAATTTAGAAACCCGCACAATTGCAGCCGCTAAAATAATTGAGCATTACACATTTCAAATGACAACTACCCAAGGAATTGCCACACTATTAAAAAGTCCCGTTTTGCAATTTATTTCCACATTATCCACAGGTTCTCCCACTCTAGCTTATTTACTCGCAGAACAAATTCCTATTGAACAATTACCCATAGTAATTGGCAAATTACAAATGGCTTACGAACTTTTTCCCCTATTAAATACAGACAATTTCAAATCCCGTAACTTTGATTTATTATCTTTGTGGCCATTGTTATTAGAAAACTCATCTACACCAGATCGTAATGCTTGGGCGTTTGGTCATGCTTTAATAGAATATTGGACGCAAGATTTAACAATTGAACAACTGCGAACTAGATTTAATTATTATCTTCAGTCATGAAGAATTAAGTAGGTTTACAAAGCCAACTTTTCGCAGTCAATTTTTTCTAAAATACTTCCCGGTTTCTTGTAAGGTTTTAGCTGACTGCTGACCACTGATAACTGAATGCTTTCATTGAATTTGGTGATTAAAGTAGGTAACTATATGGTTCTTCTAGGGATTGTACGGTACTTGATTTAATGGTAGCTAAATGACGTAGTAATAATTGGACTTGTTGAAGATTGGGACGATAGGAAAGATTGCCTTGTTTTTCAAATAATGGTGGAGAGTTTATGCCTGTTTTCATGGCATCAATCGCTTTATAATCGAGATTTTCCTGGGAGTGATGGGTAAGCCAAAGGTGATCTGATGTTGCAGGAATTAAACCCGGTGGTAGTTCACCTTCTAAGAATGCTAATAATCGCTGTTGACAAATGCGGGTATTGATACCACGACTTTCAAATAACTGGAGGACTTCACCAAAGGATAAAGAACGGTTGGGTAATAGTTTTAACAGTTCAGAAAACAGGAAATAATCTGTGTATTGTTGTTTGGGTATGTCTAAAACTTGGGGATGCAAAGGTAACATAGTTAAACCTAATGCGACGCGACTACAATTTGGAGCGCCATTTTCACCCAAATATAGGTCTTGAATAATTTTGGCATTAGGCAGTTTTTGTCGTAACCAACGGTTAATTGTGCCAACGGAAGCTACACCACCGCTGAGGACGGCTTGATTGATGGCTTCGGTGGGAATACCACGCGCTACTAATAATTTGTTAAGTTCTCGATTGAGACGACGGACAAAGGGAACAAAAACTTGGCTTTCTAGGTCTCGGCGCTGCAATACCCAACGTTGGTCGGCAAATTCTAGGGTAAAGGTTTCTTGGTGCTGTAAAATCAGTTTCAAGGCTAAGGCTGCGTCTAATAAAGCTTGTCCCAGGACGGAGCTTTCTAGGCGTTGTTGGAGACGAATTCGCGCTTCTGTGTCTGGTTCACCGACTTTGGGTAATGATAAGGCTTCTAAACCCAAGTTAGAAAATTGCATTTGGTCTAAACCTGGAATTGAGGGTTGCCAATGCCAAGGATTTGTGTTGGCTGGTTCATGATGAGATTGTCCAGGTTGACGGGGTTGGCGGGATTTTGGTGGTAGTAGTAATTGACAAATAATGTCCTGTTCAATGCCTTTGCCAGAGTAGGCGAAGTTGTGCAGCATGAAGTCTTTGTGTGTCAATTTTTCCAGATTGGCTGGTATATCTACTAGGGTCATTTCTACTTGAGTTGCGCCAATATTAATGGCTAAAGTGTTACCTAATAGGGGATAATCGCTGGTTTTTAAAGGGCGTAAACCTTGATTTTCGTTAATTTGGATAGATTGACCATTAGCACTGTCTAATTCTGGCAGCAAACTGGCGATCGCTTCCTCGACAAATAAGATTTGTTGGGGATGAGAAACAAGTTCACTGGTGACAATCGCTTCTCGCACATTAAAACGATATTGTTCATTCCCACTGGAAGGACAACTACAAATAACACCCGCGATATTCTTAATTATTCTCGAAAAAGTCGGTGTACTGATGCCCACAGCATTAGCAATTAAAGCCGGTGTGGTACTGGTTTGACTAGACCTGAGAGTTGATAATAACTTAGAGAGCGATCGCACTACCCAAATTAACGGCCCTGCGGAAAACTCATTCAATTGCAACATCGGTTCCCATTTCTGTCGTTCTTGCTGATAGGGAACTGCTATTTGCAAATAAGGCTTTAACTGTGCTGAATAAAGATGCGGGGAAAAATCCGATTCTCCACTTTTACCCTGATGAGAACCGGAATTAGTAGGTAAATAAACTTCTGCTGGTAAACGGAATGATTGCTGAAAGTTAGAACCATCAACTTGACTTTCGGCTGACCAATAAATTGGATAAACTACCAATTGAGAACGATTTAATAAAGCCGCAGAAATTCCCGTCGTCCCAATATCAATTCCTAAATACCAAGTTGCATCCAAAGTATCACTAGGGATAGCATCATTCTCTTCTTCATTGTGAATTGATGTTTGATTATTAGTAATGGGAGATTGCTCTTCAGTGAGTGAAGATTGGGCAACATCTTCTGGTTCAACATCTACATCTGTCTGAGTTGTTAAACTTAAATCTACTTCCTGATCAGAAACTATATTTACACTATCAACTTGACTAGTAGAATCTAACTTAGTTACAGATTCTTCAGCATAATTTAATGGTTGATCAAAATTAGCTAAATCTTGATCTAATTGTTGCAACTGCTGGGCATCTAAAATAATTTCTGGTATTTCCGAAACATCATTATCTAATACAGACAGCAAATTTTCCTCAGCAGAAGCAGCAACAAAGTTATCCAATACTAATTGCTGATTTTCTGATTCTGTTTCTGTTTCTGAATTATCTAATTGATTGATAACTTCTGAAGGTACTTTTTCATTACCAGTATCCACCAACAAATCAGTTAAAACTGTGATTGTATCAACAGGATTGGGTTCTCTTGGAATTTGCTCTACTACTTCTTTTTCTTCTGTTAAAAATGGGGCTTTAACTTCTGTAGGAGGAGGAGAAATTACTGTTTGCGGCTCGTATTTTTCCTCATCTTCTTTTTCTTCTGGTAAAAATGGGACTTTAACTTCTGTAGGAGGAGGAGAAATTATTGTTTGCGGCTCGTAGTTTTTATTATCGTCTTCTGGTTCTGCTAACACAGCACTGTCAGCAATACTAGAAACTGTTGAACTGTTAATTTCCAGCGCGGATAAATCATTACTGACATCTTCAGAAGCAATGGCTAAACTTTCATATTTCCTAAATGTCAGATCAGGAGAAAATGAGAAATTTAACGATGAAGAAATTTCAGTATTAAAGAAACTTGCATAAAGTTCATCTACTTCATCAGTATTGGTTAACTGTAAATCTTTAGCCGATTGTGATTGATCATGTAATAACTCTGTATCTAGATTAATTGGTAATATTTCCGCTTCAGGATTTTCTATAGATATCTCTTCTGAAGTTTTTGATTCTTCAATAACCGAAGATTCAGCTAATAATGGTGATGTTGCAACAAGATTTTCTATGGATATATCTTCTGAAGTTTTTGATTCTTCAACAACCGAAGATTCAGCTAATGATGGTGATGCCGATACTATTTGAGGATTTACAGGAGAAATAGAAGACTCATTAATTAAAACTTGCTGTTGTAAATATTGAGTCAAATTATTGAGGAAATTTGCCATCAATTGTTCACCCTGTATCCCCTGATCGTGCATTTTGGCTAATGCCTGAGATAAAGAATGATAATAGGCGTTAATATTACGTTCTAGGGCTTCAAAAACAGTATTAACAGTTCCATCTAAAGACAGTAAACGTTGATCTAAATTCCGCGCTAAATTTGCTAACTGTTCTACTCGTTCTGCTGATTCTAAAATAGGTTGAATACCAGAAGTAATTGCGTCTAGATTTTGCACATTAGAGTTAATTATTAACCCAGAATTTGATTGTAAATATGGTACTAGACGACCCATAAGGACTTCTAAAAAATCCGAAATCATCTCCTCTTGGTTAGCTAACTGTTGGCTTAATGAAGAGTTTTGTAGTCGCTTTTGCTCTAGTTGTCTAATTTCCTGAATCAAATCTGCTCTTTCTGCCAATAGCCTAGATAATTCCGCTTGTAAAGGTTGAAGCAAAACTGTTATCTCTTGTTTGGCTTGTGCTGTTTCACTACTAATTGTCTCTGGTTGATGCTCAGAAGACTCTAAAATAGATGGGATATTACTCTGTCGGTTAAATTGTGTCAACAGAGATGAAAATGCTGAAGTGGGAGACGGTTGAGTAGTTTCCGGTAGGACATCATTATTCTTTAATACTTCATCCTCCTCCAATTGCACTAAAAAGCTCCGTACTCTTTGTAAAACCTCTTTTTCCTGTTGTCCTTGGTTAGAAAGGAACTTAGAAAGACCTTTAGCACTATGAGACAGTAAGTGATCAATATCTGCAATTAGTTGGTGAATTTCTTCAGTATGGTAAGTCACGTTAAATTACCTTAGTTAAAAATGTACGTTGATTTGTAAGGGACTGACAATTACAGAAGTTTCCAGGATTAAAATTTGTCACTGACACTTCTAGGGCTAATTATGTTAAGTAGTTGTGCAAAATAAATTATAGAGAACAGGGCGCAGGAAAGGAATAAAATGGCGAAGGTATTGATACGATTAAGGTTTAGCGAGTTTTTCAGCGGATAATGCCGTTAACGAGATTGCGTGATGTTAGTCATGCACTCTCGTTGAGGATACACGAAAATCAAATAATACTTCTATATTAGTCAATATTGTCAATCGGTATTTACCACAACAGTGACAGCAATCCCAGAAAAAAGGTTATATTAGGAATCTATTTTTACTTTTTTATATAACATAGTTGGTCTGATCTGAGACAATCTCTGTTAAAGGTGGTTTTACTTTGATGGTCTAGGTTTAGAATAACGATCTTAGTGTTGTGATGATAGCAACTTTAATAATCAAGATGCCCTGATGGAAGAACGATATAATACAAACAACACATCCCATACATGGATGACTACAGCCCCATTTTTTCAAGGTTTGCCAGAAATGGGTGTAGAAAAGGCTCTAATTCATCTTGTTACTCGTACTCATCCAGCTAACCAAGTAATTTTACTGGAGAATGACTGGGGCGGTTCTGTATACTTCATTATGGATGGATGGGTAAAAATCCGTACATATAATTTAGATGGGAAAGAGGTAACGCTAAATATTATTGGTAGAGGGGAATTATTTGGGGAAATGGCAGCACTAGATGAAGTCCCCCGTTCTACTGATGTTATTACTCTGGCAGCGACGACGATTGCGAGTATACCTGCTCAAGATTTTGTGAATTTGCTGCAAACAGAACCTTTAGCGGGCATGAGATTGGCTCAATTAATGGCTAGAAGGTTGCGACAGGTGAACAGAAGATTACGTCTTCGGGAGTCGGATAGTCAGTCACGGGTGGCTGATACGTTGCTATTTTTGGCAGAGGGACAAGGAAAACAAGAGAATGCTGGCACGGAAATTCCTAATTTACCGCACCGGGAGTTAAGTAGTTTAAGTGGGTTGGCACGGGAAACTGTGACAAGAGTGCTGACAAAGCTAGAAAAAAAGGGTTTGATTGTGAGGGATCAAGATAGAATTCATATTCCAGATTGGTCAGCTTTGGAAAAAACTATAGTTTAATTTAGTTGTTTGGCATGAGTATCGTTGATTCCCTACCAGAAGAACCAGAGCAAGATTCATCTCCTGAATCTCTTTCCCAACCACAATTACAGTACCAACCTCTGAAGGTTGAAAGTACCTTAAGGATGGTGGAAACGGCTTTTTTAGCCAGTACGGCGAGTTTAATTTGGTTTATTAATTTTTATTTCCCTTTGGGTCCACTACTGCGGGTGTTTTTTCCTATTCCTATTGCTTTGGTTTATTTACGTTGGGGTAAACGGGCAGCTTGGATGGCAGCGGTAACTTCTGGGTTGTTGTTGTCTGTGTTGATGGGCCCGGTGCGGAGTTTATTATTTGTCATCCCCTTTGCCTTAATGGGTGTGCTGTTAGGGGCGAGTTGGTATCGTCGTGTATCGTGGATTGTTTCGATTACTTTAGGGACGCTGTTGGGGACGCTGGGGGTGTTTTTTCGCCTGTGGTTTTTGTCGGTGCTATCGGGGGAAGATTTGTGGGTTTATGTGATTAATCAGGTGACGGAAATTATTGAATGGATTTTTTTAAAGTTGGAATTGTTAATGACTCCCAATTTATTATTAATTCAATTAGGAGCGATCGCTCTGATTCTGCTCAATAATTTTATTTACTTGTTTATAGTTCATCTTACAGCTTGGTTACTTTTAGACCGTTTAGGCAATCCTATCTCCCGTCCACCTCATTGGGTGCAGGTGTTGATGGATTATGAATGAGGAGTCAGGAGTCAGGAGTCAGGAGGAAGAAAGAAGAAAGAAGAAAGAAGAAAGAAGAAAAGTTTTCACCAATGACCAATTACCAATGACCAATTACCAATGACCAATTACCAATTACCACTGACCACTGACTACTGACTAATTACCTGCTATATGATTAATATTTATACCCAAGTTCCCCAGGGTGAAGCATGGCTTAATCGTTATCGGGGTAAATTACCGATATTTGCCTGTGTTTTAGGATTTACAGAAACCGGTTTGATTCCGGGGATTTCTGCCGCTGGGTTGACTCCAGATGATCGCCGATATACGGCTTGTGCTGATGCGGAATTTCTCTATTACGGTGCTGAATATCAACCCAAGTACCCTCTACCACCTTTGACATCGGGGGCTTCTCCTGTGCTGATTTCGCGGGCGGTGGTGGCTAATTTAAATATCCCTGTGTACTTGTTTAATGCGGGATTACTACATATTCCACCTGTGCCATTAATTGATTTGGGTGGTGCGCCAGCGAAGTGTTTAAGTGGTGGTGCGGCGATGAATGTAGATACTGTTAAACATTTATTAGCTGAAGGATTACGTTGTGGTGATCAATTAAGTTCTCAGTTAAATTCTGATGGGTATTTAATTCTGAGTGAGTGCGTGGTCGGTGGCACAACAACGGCTTTGGCAATTTTAACTGGTTTGGGGATTGATGCTGCTGGTAAAGTTAATAGTAGCCATCCTGTGTGTAATCACGGACAAAAATGGGATTTGGTGCAGACTGGGTTAAAAAAAATGCCCCCGTCAGTTGATCCTTTAGAACTGGTGGCGGCGGTAGGTGATCCTATGCAGGTGGTAGTAGCAGGAATGGCGATCGCTGCGAGTCGAAGTTGTGGGGTACTATTAGGTGGAGGGACGCAAATGTTAGCAGTTTATGCTTTAATTCAAGCGATCGCTCACAAATATAACCTATCTTGGCAACCCGCAGAAATTGTCATTGGTACAACCCGGTGGGTAGCAGAAGATGCCACCGGCGCAACAATTGACTTAGCCCAAAATTTAAACAAAAATAGCATTCCCCCATTGTTAGCCACACAATTGAGTTTTGCTAATTCCCGATATCCCCAATTTCAAGCTTATGAACGGGGTTTTGTTAAAGAAGGTATTGGTGCGGGAGCGGCTTGTATTGCTGCTGCTTTAAGTGGAAATTGGCAACAACATCAACTATTAGCAGCCATTGAAGCCCAATTTGAGCAATTTAGCACCTATCAATAAACCCTCTGTCTGAGTAACTGCTCTTCTAAGGCAGCAATTCGATGATATGCGGCGGTCAACTGCGTTGTTAGGCGTTGAATTTGAATTTCTGGTGTTATGTGTTTATCTGTAGTCTGATAAATCATTTCAGGAACACTATCGAGCAAAACATCCTTATGCTTCAATTCTTTTAAATCATGTACTGACGGCTTTTTTTCCAAATAATGCTCTATAGCTGGTAATTGCCCTAAAGATGAATCTGACAAAGCTTGAGATAGCCTCATATCAAGCCTTTCAATCACTTCATAGATGGCGCTAACCTTCTGACTTAACGTGAGAATTTGTTTTTCTAATGATTCCATTTAATACCTGCACCAAAAAAATATTTTCTCCATGTTATTCACTTTACTGACAATCCTAGCTATACTTATGGATCATTTAACCTTTCATGGCTTTTTTATTGATGGAATGCTGGAATTTTTATAGAAATCAAGCATATTAATTAGCTAAACTGATAATTATCAACTGTGCTTATACATATAAAACTATGGACAGACGATCTTTTCTATTAGGTACAAGTATTCTAGCACTTTCTCAGGCGATCGCCGGCTGCGGCACAAACCAGCAACCACTCTTAAACATCCAATTATTAAAAAATTCTATCCCCGGTCAGGTAGTTAATCAGTTTCGGAAAACTGTAACTCAAGGGGGAAAGTTAAAATTTACCCCCATTAATCAGCTTGAGGATTTGTTTAAATTATTACAAACGTGGCAAAAACCACCAACTAATAATCAGCAAGAATGGACTCGTTATTTACCATTCAATCAAAATCAAAAATCACCAACTGCCAATTTAATCACATTGGGAGATTATTGGTTACAAGCAGCAATTAATCAAAAATTAATTCAACCATTAGCAACAACAAATATCAAAAATTTAGTTAACCTCAATCAAAAATGGCAACAAATAATTAAACATGACCAAGAGGGCAAAATTTGGGGCGTTCCTTATCGGTGGGGAAATACAGTAATTATTTATAATCAAGAAAAGTTTCAACAATTGGGTTGGACACCAACAGATTGGAGTGATTTATGGCGGAGTGAATTGCAAAATCGCATTTCTTTACTAAATCATCCTAGAGAAGTCATTGGTTTAGTGTTAAAGAAATTAGGAAAATCTTATAATACAGACAACATCAATCAAATCCCTGCCTTAGAAACAGAATTGAAAGCATTAAATCAACAAGTCAAATTCTATGATTCTAAAAATTATCTAGAACCATTAATTATTGGAGACACTTGGTTAGCAGTTGGTTGGTCTGATGACATTATCCCTATCATCAATCGTTATCCAAAATTTGCCGCAGTTGTCCCCAAATCAGGAACAGCAATTTGGGCTGATTTATGGGTAAGTCCCACAGGTGTTAATAATGATAGCTTAACATACCAATGGCTAGATTTTTGTTTACAACCCAATACATCTAAACAAATTGCCTTACTAACTAAAAGTAATTCTCCAATTGACAAAACCATTGCTGGTGGGGATATTCAGCAGCAATTACAGAACTTATTATTAACTGATTCAGAAACTTTTGCCAAAAGTGAATTTTTACGGCCTTTCCCTCCAGCAGTGATGAAAGAGTACGAAGATTTATTTATGAAGATCAAAAAATCCTAATTTGACCAAGCAAAATTGAAACCGACTTTATTTTGATGATTCATCTGAAGCCGACAAGAAGCAGGACTTTGAGGAAAATTGCAGGTGTAAGTTGCTAAAGGTTCTTTTTGGTAGTTAAAAATTCGGATATTGTAACCAGATTTACTAGCTAAACTACCTAAACGATTCACAAAGACATATTTACCAAAATAGTCTAATAAGCCCCAAATTTGCTGATTAACAATTAAATCTGCGCGAGGTGCTTCTGTTTGCGAGGCTGGATAAACTATCCAATTATCTAAAAGTTGTTTTTCTGAGTTTTCCTTAGCCCACCATAAACTAGGAACTGTTAATTTTTGAGGATCAATAGTTTTAGCTGTGATGATATTATCCTTTGGTTGAGTAAGTAGATCTAACTGTAAAGGTGCATTAGATGGGAGAAGAATAGTTTCTGCTTTTGATGGGAGAATGGGTAAAAGCGCAGCAGTAAAAAACCCCATTGCTAATAATAACAGTGGTTTTTTACGGATAAATAACTTATTGTTAGTCATAGCTTGGATGCTTTATATTTATTTCCCATAATGTTCATGCTTCACTTGAGAAAATCCTGATTGAAATATAAAAATTTTATTGAAGAGTAGGAGTCAGGAGTCAGGAGTCAGGAGTCAGGAGTCAGAAGTTCAGGAGTTCAGGAGTTCAGGCGGAAGAAGAAAGAAGAAAGAAGAATAGTTTTCACCAATGACCAATGACCAATGACCAATGACCAATGACCAATGACCAATGACCAATAACCAATGACCAATGACCAATGACCAATGACCTGACTCCTGCTGTAAAATATGTGAAAATTATCTTTTGTTCTCAACAACAGTGCTACGCTTGACGGTATTCGGGGCAATGGCACGATAAAATTCTATAACGATAAAATGTAATAAAGGTCTAAATGGCAGAAACACTATTTTTCAACGCGCTGCGGGAAGCTATTGACGAAGAAATGGCACGCGATTCTAGCGTATTCGTTCTAGGTGAGGACGTGGGACACTACGGCGGTTCTTATAAAGTTACTAAAGACTTACACCAAAAGTATGGTGATCTGCGAGTTTTAGATACCCCCATTGCCGAAAATAGCTTTACAGGAATCGCTGTAGGGGCGGCTATGACTGGGTTAAGACCAATTATTGAAGGGATGAATATGGGCTTTTTGCTCCTCGCCTTCAACCAAATTTCTAACAACGCGGGTATGTTACGCTACACTTCCGGTGGTAACTTTAAAATCCCTATGGTGATTCGTGGTCCTGGGGGTGTGGGTAGACAATTGGGTGCGGAACATTCCCAACGTCTCGAAGCTTATTTTCAAGCTGTTCCCGGTTTAAAAATTGTGGCTTGTTCCACGCCTTATAACGCTAAAGGATTGCTGAAAGCAGCTATCCGTGATGATAACCCTGTGTTATTTTTTGAACACGTTTTACTTTATAATTTAAAAGAAGACCTCCCAGAAACAGAATATGTACTACCGCTAGATAAGGCTGAGGTTGTTCGTCAAGGTAAAGATGTGACGATTTTAACTTATTCGCGGATGCGGTATCATGTGCTGCAAGCTGTGAAAGCTTTGGAAAAACAAGGTTATGATCCAGAAGTTATTGACTTAATTTCCCTGAAACCTCTTGATTTTGAAACTATTGGCGCATCAATTCGCAAGACTCACCGGGTAATTGTTGTGGAAGAGTGTATGCGAACCGGGGGTATTGGTGCAGAATTAACCGCTTCAATTAATGACCGCTTATTTGATGAATTAGATGCACCTGTATTGCGGCTTTCTTCTCAAGATATTCCCACACCTTACAACGGTAATCTTGAGCGCCTAACTATTGTCCAACCAGAACAAATCGTGGAAGCTGTCCAGAAGATGATAGCTTTGCGAGTTTAGCTATTTGTCATTTGTCAGTTGTTCGTTGTTCGTTGCTGTGAACCAATAACCAATAACCAATAACCAATCACCAATGACCACTGACCAATGACCAATGACCACCTCAAACTTCTACTCACAACGAGATCAAAGAACGTTATTATAACCTTTGTTAGTTGTGAGTGATGGTATGCAAAAACAGCGATCGCTATTAGCGTTAATTATAGTTTTGGTCATCGCCGCTATTACGGTGATTGTGACAATTCCTGTCCCCTTGGGGTTAGATCTACGAGGTGGTTCACAGCTTACTATTCAGGTGAAACCAACGGCGGAAATTCCCCAAATCACCGAAAGAGAATTGGAAGCGGTGAAAAAAGTAGTCGAAGGGCGAATTAATGGTCTTGGTGTTTCTGAGCCATTAATTCAAACTATCGGTACAGATAAAATATCCGTACAACTACCGGGTGTCAATGACCCAGAACAAGCAGAACGGATATTAGGAGGAACAGCGCAGCTAGAGTTCCGTGTCCAAAAACCGAATACAGAAACACAACTTTTCGCTTTCCAGATCACACGCAATGATCTAAAAACTAAGCGGGAAGAATTGAAAAAGTCCAAAGATCAAGCCGCGATTGATAAGAATAACGAAGAGTTTCAAAAGAATAATCAAGCGATCGCCGAATTGTTTGAAAGTACCGACCCACCCCTCACCGGCAAATATCTTAAGGATGCCTACGGTGAACCCACTCAAGACACTAACTGGAATGTAGCCATCCGTTTTGATCAAAAAGGTGGAGAACTCTTTGCTGGACTCACCAAAGAGCTTGCAGGTACAGGTCGGAGTATTGGTATTTTTCTAGATAATGAAGTCATTAGTTCACCCACCGTAGGCGTAGAACACGCTTCTACAGGGATTACTGGCGGTTCTGCCATCATCACAGGTCGTTTTCAAGCCCAAGAAGCCAACGACTTAGGAGTACAGTTACGCGGTGGTGCATTACCCGTTCCTGTGGAAATAGCCGAAAGAAGAACAGTAGGTGCAACTCTAGGAAAAGATAGCATTCAAAGAAGCATATATGCTGGGATAGGTGGTCTGACTTTAGTATTAATATTTATGGTGTTTTACTATCGCCTACCAGGAATGATAGCGAATGTGTCACTATTAATTTATTCCCTACTTACCTGGGCTGCTTTTTGTTTATTGGGTGTTACCCTGACTTTACCAGGAATTGCTGGTTTTATTCTCAGTATCGGTATGGCGGTTGATGCTAACGTCTTGATTTTTGAACGCACAAGAGAAGAACTACAAGCAGGTAAATCTTTGTATCGTTCTGTAGAATCGGGTTTTTACCGCGCCTTTTCTAGTATTTTAGATAGTAACGTTACTACCTGGATTGCTTGTACTGCATTGTTTTGGTTGGGTTCAGGGTTAGTAAAAGGCTTTGCTCTTACCTTGGCTTTAGGCGTAGGGGTAAGTATGTTTACCGCAATTACTTGTAGTCGCACATTGATGTTTTTAGTTATTTCCATTCCCTCTTTACGGAACACAGCACTTTATGCTCCTAATGTGCCAGTAGTGAATAAAACAGGAGTGGCACAATGAGACTAAGTATTAACAAATCACGGGGTCTTTGGTGGACTATTTCCGCTGTTATTATCCTGGTCGGTATCATTTCTATGGTGATATCTACCCTCAATCCTAGTATCAAAGCACCTCTGCGTCCTAGCTTGGATTTTATCGGGGGGACAAGGTTGCAATTTGTGCGGGACTGTGGCAAACCTGGTAACTGTGACCAGCCCATAGATATCAACGTTGTGCGAGAAGTAGCTAAATCTCAGGGACTTGGAGATAGTAGCATTCAATTAATCTCTGAAAATGGCCAAGAAAATGGTATTACTATTCGCACAAAGAACCTGGAAACAGAACAGCGGACAAATTTGCAAACTGCCTTAACTGAAAAAATCGGCGCTTTTGACCCACAAAAAAATCAAATTGATTCGGTTGGTGCAACTTTAGGAAAGGAGTTATTTACTTCTGGGGTTTTAGCTTTGATAGTTTCCTTTATCGGTATTATTATCTACTTAAGCTTCCGCTTCCAGTGGGATTATGCCATTTTTGCGATCGTTGCCACACTTCACGATGTCTTTGTTACAGCAGGGATATTCTCAATTTTGGGTTTGGTTTTAGGTATAGAAGTAGATAGTCTCTTTATTGTCGCCTTGCTGACTATCACAGGTTTCTCTGTTAATGATACAGTGGTAATCTATGATCGCATCCGGGAAACTCTCAAAATTAACCCTGATCAACCAATTGCGGATATTGTTGATAATGCTGTCAATCAAACTTTATCCAGGTCAATCAATACCAGTTTAACAACCATGTTGTCGTTATTTGCCATTTTCCTATTTGGTGGGGAGACGTTGAAATATTTTTCGCTGGCTTTAATTATCGGCTTTATAGCGGGGGCTTATTCTAGTATTTTCATTGCTAGTACACTGTTAATTTGGTGGCGAGAACGCACTGAAGAATACCCAGTTGAAAACCCCGTCAGCTCTCAAGAAGGTTAAATTCATTCATGGAAAATACCTCGTTCCTAGCCTCTGGCTGGGAATGCCTAATTTGAGGCTGGAGCCTCCTTTTCACTAGCGGCAGAGCCGCAATTATGAGCATTTCCAGTCGGAGACTGGGAACGAGATTAACGAGATTTTGGAGTTTTTTTGTAGAAGCTATAATCTTCCTATGGATAAACCTGAAGAACCACAAATTGAACCAGAAGCAGTGGAATTAGACCCTACTTTTGCTCAACAATTACAAAAACTACATAGGCTAACAGTATGTGGCAGATGGTTATTTGCCGGTTGTTTGTGGCTAATTATTGCGCCTTTGTGCCTATGGAATTTACGGACTGAAATTTCTTTGTTACGAGAATATTTTACTTGGGTAGGACTACGATATACACTGATTTTTCATCCTCTATCTACACTAGGTTTAAGTTTATGTATTGGGATGACAGCTTCTGTTTTAGTTTGGCAAAGTCGTAATATTATATGGGGATTACCATTACAAGAACAGGAAAATTTAAAAAAGCAACTTTATCGGATTCGTCAACAAGGATCTTCTCATCCTTTATGGAAATGGGTTTGTAAATAATCAGGGAATAATTCAAATGTCATATAGTGAATTTACTCTAGACAAAGTTAGAAAAGCCTTTGCTTTAACGATTATAGATAAAGTTAATATTTTTGCCTCTATTCCAGAAATTGAATGCCCAGATTTACTAACAGAAGTATTAAAAGAAAATCTACCTTTAGCACTTGCTAGTAACACTGAAAAATCCCGTTCGGAAATGATAATTGCGCCGATTTTAATAGCTGCTAGAAAATATTTAAACAATCAAATCAGTTTATTTTCAGGGATTGATTTTACTGTAGATACCGAACAAGGATTAAACGGTAATTGTGATTTTATTATTAGTCGTTCACCAGAATTATTAATTGTTAATGCTCCAGTTGTCACAATTGTAGAAGCGAAAAAAGAAAATATCAATGCAGGTTTAGGACAATGTGTAGCGGAAATGATTGCCGCCAGAATGTTTAATGAACGTGAGGGTAATAATATTCACACAATTTATGGTACTGTCACCACTGGTACTAACTGGAAATTTTTAAAACTTATTAATCAAGTAGTAGAAATTGACTTAACAGATTATTATATTAATAATATCGGTAAAATTCTCGGTATTTTATCTAGTATCGTGATGGAATAGGTATTATATATGTTTCTTCAGTCAATTACTGCTGAACAAAGAACGGTTTTATATAACGTTAGCTGGGAAACCTTTGAAGCCTTGTTAAGAGATACAGGTGAGGATAGGGGTTCTCGGTTTGCTTATGACTGCGGTACTTTAGAAATTATGACTCCACTTTTTGAACACGAAAATCCGAAAAGCAATTTGGGTAATTTTATTATTGCTTTAGCTGAAGAATTAGATATAGAAATCAGAAGTGCTGGTTCTACAACATTAAAACGTAAAATTTTTGCCAAAGGAATAGAACCAGATAGTTGCTATTATATCCAAAATGAAGCAGCTATGAGAGGCAAGGAAACTTTAAATTTAGAAATAGATCCTCCTCCAGATTTAGCAGTTGAAATTGATATTACTAGCAGTTCTGTGAATAAGTTTAATATTTATGCAGCTTTAGGTGTGACTGAATTGTGGAAATATAACGGTGAAGTTTTGAAGTTTTATCAATTGATGGAAAATCAATATATTGAGATTAAGTTTAGTATAACTTTTCCTCTAGTTTCTGTTGGAGATATGAATAGATTTATCCAGCAAAGTAAAACTATGGGTGAAATTGCTTTGTTGAAATCTTTCCGTGTTTGGGTAAAAGGGAAGATAGGGTAATTTATTTTTTATGAGTGTCTTCCCTTACAAACTTAATATATAACTTTCTTACCCGGATATTATTGACTTAAATTCTTATTTTTCGCTGAATTCCTGATGTGAAATAGTGCGATCAAAAGTTATAATTTGAGGTTTTTTTTCTGTTGTTGGTGTGTTTGGTTGCGTTTTAACTTCTTCCGTGCTAGATTTTTCTGTGTTTGAAGATTGGTTATTCTGATTATTAGACATGAAATTACCTAAAGATAATGTACAACATCAGTCAAATATAACATTAATTTATGAATATGCGGAAAAGGCTATTAAGGATCTTCAGGGAAGTATTGATGGTATAAACACTAAGTTAAGTGCTGTTATAGGATTTAATGCGGTTCTGATACGTTTTTCCTCTAGTTTGCCTGATAAATCTTTTAAAATAGATATTGCAATTTTAGGTGTAATCATGAGTTGTTATCCTTGCTTAATCTTAAAAATTGTAAGCTGTATCTTATTAATTGTATCTATAATTATTAGCTTAATTGCATTGTTTCCTAAAAGTACAGGTACAATTGTACGGCCTAGTGAACTAATAGAAAAATGTCTGAAAATATCAGAAGAAGACTATAGATTATCTATAATCACCTTATGGGATAAGGATATTGAAGAATTTGACTTGAGAAGGAAAAGTAAAAGTTTGAAAGTAGCTGTTATTTGTTTGGGATTTGCAACTATACTTTCAGGATTAGATATTATTCTTGCTTCTTTATTTAAATCTAATTAATCAAGCCATATAAAAATTAGGAGTAATATTAATGTCTCATAAACTAGTGAAAATTTATAAATTACTATTGATTCTAGTTATAATGTAATTACATTATGTACATACACAACAAATGAGTAACTCATACAATATTCGTAGCACCAAAATTGGTAACAGTGCAGGGTTTCGACTTCCTGCTGATTTTTGTCGTGAACATCCTCAATTTGCGAATGCAGATGGTTGGATTGAAGTTTTATCACCCGATACAGCAATTGTGCGAATTGTTCCTCAATTGCATGATGATGAAGATGCAGAAGACTCGCTATTCATGCGGCTGTTTCTTGATTTTGCTACCACAGAAGCATTGATAAATAATACACTACAACCTTATACAACAGAAATGTCTGAAGCTGCTCATCTTCTAATTGAAGGTGTGCAATTAGAAGATAAGTAGGGTTATTAGTAATGACTGGGAAATGTATGTTTATTTATTAGTTTTCTAATGGTAAGATAGTAATTAATTCAGAAAATCTAGCAAAATCGCCTATATTGTGGGTCAGCAACCGAGGAATGCCATAAACTAACATTGTGGCAACTATATTAGCATCATGTACTTGCTTACCGCCAATATTAATTTCTGTCATTAATTTTAATAATCTTTCAGTTACTAAGGCAGTATTTTCAGCAACATGAAAATAACTACTAAAATATTCTACATCAGCAACTAAAGAAGTAATGGGAATTGTTCCAGTTAAATCACTACGTCTTGTCATTCCTGATAAATATTCTCGTAAAGTTTGCCGACTAATCCACATTTCTATATTTTGATCAGCAAAATCTTGTAATCTTTGTATTGCTTGTGTGTGAAATGGTGATAAAGCCAAATTGCTATAAATCAAAATATTTGTATCTATAAAAATCGCTTTATCTATCATATAAATCTTCTCTACGAAACGTGAAATTATCAACAATTAAACCCACAGGATAGGCTGAAAACTTAAACCTTTTTGCTTGATTTTTCGTTGCTAATTGCCCTGGTTTAACACTTTCATTAAGAACTATAACTACTTGATATTCACCTGCGGGTATATCTGGAGGTAATTGGACTGTAATTTGTCGCTCTGGGGTAACATTCACAACTGTTTCTATTGTTTTCATTACCTTTTATCCTCAACAATATTAATATTTACTAAATTATATCTTACTTTTTTTAGTCCATAAAGTCAATTAAATATCCAATAAACCATATCGTTTTTGCAAAGCTAATAACTTCATCCTCGCTTCCCCAGCATTATCAGCTAAATCAGCAAATTCCACAAATCGCCGTAATTCCTTCTTTAATAAATTCCGTTCCACTTCAATAGTTTCTCTCAAAAATCGTTGTCATTAATTCTTATAAAGCTATTAATTTATTCTCTGCTATGCCAATTAATCGCGCCCTTTGCATTAATAATGATTTGATATCTTCGTTGTCTTCAAAATCTCCAACTTCGCCAATATCTGTGAAGTTTTAAAATTTTATCAATTGGTAGAAAATCAATATATTGAAATTAAGTTTAGTATGACTTTTCCTTTAGTTTCTGTTGGGGATATGAATAGATTTATCCAGCAAAGTAAAACTATGGGTGAAATTGCTTTGTTGAAATCTTTCCGCAGTTGGGTAAGAGAGAAAACAGGGTAGTACCGCAAGGCTTAAATAAACCAACCATATCAGTCTCTTTATGGTGTGACACTCAAGGGTGCAAAATGTGGGTTAATAACAAAAACCCCAGAAGTAAAACTTCTGAGGTATAAAGAGTTTTAGGAACGATTGAGAACAATAGCAATATTGTAATCAGTTGGAGTAGGCAATCTTTAAACTGATCACAAAATAGCCTTGTCAGCATCTCAAACTAAGAACCTAAAAGCCCACAGGTCAACTACTTAAATACTCTAGCAGAGGTCTTTTTATCTCAGTAGCCAAGTTGGCATTTTTTCAACTCTCAATTAGACATCTACCTGGCGACGGATATTAACTAATTCGTAAAGTTTATTTTCAAACTTTTGGGTACAAGCTGACCAATCAAATTCTAGAATCGAGGGACGTGCTTGTGCAGTTAATTGATTTTTCAGATCAGGATCTTCCAGAATAGTAATTACCTTTTGGGCAAAGTCTTGAGGGCTATTAGGTGCGGCTAAAAAACCATTTACACCAGAAATGACTTGTTCAGCGGTTGAAGGGGCAACAACAGCCACTACGGGAGTTCCAGAAGCTAAGGCTTCGTTAGTTGTGGTACAGAAATTTTCGGTAACAGAAGGGTTGACAAATATATCTGCTTTTGCAAACCAACCTAAAAGTTCTTTCCCATGAGATTCACCCCAAATGGTGACACCATTGGGGAATTTTTCAGCCCGACGGCGAATTTCTGCGTCTAGGGGACCGCTACCGACAATTACTAAATGGACATCGGGAATTTTGGCAGCAATAAGCGGATAAATATCTAACAGTTGATTGACATTTTTTTCTGGGGTAATACGTCCCACAAATAAAATAGTTGGGCGTTTATCATTAGGAATTGGATCATAACAAATATTGCGAGGATGAAATTTTTCGCAATCTATTCCTTGATAGGGTAAATATTCGCTGCGTTGTGCTTTTAGTTTTTGGTATTTAGTTAATTGTTCACGGGAAGAGAATAAACTTAAATCGTAAGTTTCACTAAATTGTTTAACTAAAAGTGGGAGGAAGGGACGAACTAGATTGAAAAATGTATTCCCGAAATAATATTGGATATAGGCAATGATATCTGTATGGAAAATTGAAATAATGGGTGTTTTGGTTTTTTTGGCATATTGTACTCCCACAGAACGCCCATAACCTTGTAAGAAACCAGAATATAAACCTCTCATTTGTGGGGCTTCTTCCACAACAATAATATCGGGTTGAAAGTGATTAAGTAATTTTGTGTCACTCCAATGACGATGGCTTAATGGTTGGGGTAAAGATTTATAAAATATCAGTGGTTCTGTTGGAAATGAATAGGAAGAAAAATTAATAAATGTTTCTAGTTCTTCTATTCCCGACATGGGACGATTTCCTACTTGCTTAGGATATTTATGATTTATCTCTGGGTGGATTAGAAAAACTTCATGTCCTTGTTTTAATAGCCAGTGAACTCGTTGATGAACGGCGACAGAAACTCCGGTTAAAAATGGAGCATATAATCCTGTAAATAAGGCGATCCGAAGAGGTTTATTTTTCATGATTTTGAGGAAATATTTTCTGAAAAAATAGATTACTGATGCGCTGGTTTATAATAATTGTGGAATTGGGAATTTTAGATGTTGAAGTGAAATAAAAAATCTAAAATTTCCCTATTCTCTTAAATAAATATGTTGGGTTTTCTTAACCAAACCTACACAGGACTTACGGAAATGGCACATTGGTGCGTCAGATATCAACAATTTGTTTATTTACAGAATTTATGCAGTCTGACGCACCCTACAACAGATTTTTAGTGACACTTGCGTAAGTCTTACTACATTTAGTTAACCGAGCAATATTACTTAAAGAGATGCTTTGGGATCAATTGGTTGATCTAGCCATTGGTAAGGACGGTATTCAATTAACCGAATGTTTTCACGCCCTTTAATGCGATAAGTAAGTCCCCGCCAAGTAATGGTTGATACCCACAAAGAAGATAATATTGTTAACCCGTAAATCCATTGTGTGAGGGGAATAACTATCAACATTTTCAGGATGATTAAAGGCGACAATTTGGGTATTTTTTCACCTTGATTGTGCAGCACTTGATGGATGCTAAATTCCATTAATAGCATTAGTAAAACTAAGCCAATGGTGTAGGAAATATAGACGGAAAATAACAAGGCGGCTGCGTCCCATTGAGCTTCAATCAATAGCTGAAAAATAACGATGATGACTACATTGGGAACGATGATACTAGAATATGCTTCACTGATTATGGCTAACCACTGGGGATGATAAAGTTTAGAACCAATTATTAACCTTTTTAATGATTCTAGTAAGTTACGTAGACTACTTTCTTCCCGATTTAGCATCAATAAAGACGGAATAAATTTGATTTGTAACTTTTCTTGCTTGATAAGTTTATGGAGAAGCATATCATCTGTTAATACTTCTCCCCACTTATCTAAAAGGTTGATGCGGTTTAATACTTCTGTTTTGATTGCTAATGTTCCACCCCAGGGAATTTGAAAGAGAAACATTTGCACTACGGTGGAAACGTTACCGGAGTAGCGAACTAATGAACCCCAATAATTAGCGGTGGGAAGATACCAACGATTTCCGGTGGTGAGTCCAACTCGATCATCAATGAGGGGGGTAACTAATTCTCGTAACCAATTAGGATGGGCTACGGTATCAGCATCTATAAAAGCTATAATTGGATAAGCATTATCTAAATCAGAAACAGCTTGAACTAAGGAACTGCATTTAAGGCTACAATTATGACGAACTGCTCTTAATGTGCTAATCTCGACGTTAGTTGCACCCAGTTGATTGATGGTTTCGGTGGCAATTTTAAAAGCTGGATCTTCTTTACTATCAATGATCAGCTTTAAATCGTATTTTGGATAGTTTTGTTGTAAGAGCGATCGCAAACAATTAGGCAAAAAAGGATCAGCACCCCGCAAACAGAGAATTACTGCCGTTTTTGGTAATTGTTCATCTGGTAATGACTGGGGTTTGTGTGAACGTAAATACCATAAAAATACTAACGTTAAACAAGTTTGAATTACCAGCCAACCGAACAAAGACTTAGATAGAAATATCATAAAATCTGGCATTATTTCTATAGTCTTAGAAAGGAGTCAGGAGTCAGGAGTCAGGAGGAAGAAGAAAAAAGAAAGGAGAAAGAAGTTAGTAGGGGCGGGGTTTCCCCGCCCAATATTCAAATTCTCAATTAGGGATCAAGAGAATATTTGAGAAAGATGTTAATGGTAGTATTCTTGTCAACCTTGAAACTGGAATTATTGAACTTTGGTGAGCCAGTGCTGATAGAAACAGTAGGATTTTTAGAAATTCCAAAGCCTTCTTGAGGAATGCCAAAAAAGTCCTTATTGAGTTTGCGATCGCCATTTTGATCATCAACTACAGCTACAGCATAAGTTCCCGGTTTTAATCCAGAAAATACCCGCTTTATAGAACTACCTGTAATTTTAGTACAACCACTTTTAACTTCACTTTTAGCATTATTAGGAAATCCTTTTTCAGAGTTATAAACCCTCATACAAATTTCCCCGGTTTTGTTAGTAATACCATTAACAACCACAGTTAAAGATGTTGTTGATTCAGCATAGGCTATATCTGTGAAGCTGATAGTTAGTAAAGTAGCAAGCAAGAAATTACTAACTTGGAGTATTTTCAACATAGATCAATATTTCACCCGTAATAAGTATAGACTAATTCAATAGTAGATTTTTACTACTAAAAATGATTTGTTGTCCCATGAATTGCTAATATTGCTATGCTTCAGGTTTGATAACCAAACTTACGCAAAAACAACATTTTGGCAGCTATTAAGAAATCTTTCACTAATAGCCATTCTGTACCTGATAGCTTTTTAGCGATGCTGATATGGCACAAAATTTGCTCATACCAACTAAGTTGACTATGATGAATAGAAAACCAATATTCCCGTAAAATTCGCCAATGAGGCAACAATATTTTTCCCTTATTCGTTGAATCAAACCATACTGCATAATCATAAAAATTAGGCAGCATATTCACTGAATATTGGGGATTATTGTTATTAAATGACAGGTAATTAGGAAAAAACATACTCAGCGATTGTTGAGGATGGATTCTCGCAAAAAATAGATATTCTGGAATTTCATAAAATCGTCCCAGCATACCCAATCTTAATAATAAAATTCCATCTGCATTCCCATAACCACCCATAGGAGGTATTTTTTTTAATGCACTACTGCGGACAACTCCATATATTTGATAACACAGATGTTTAGTGAGTAATTCATGAAATCTTTGATGAGATTTTAGGGAATTAGTATTGAGTTTAATGTCATAATTTTGCATAAACTCTCCCTGTTCATCAACAAAATATGTGTGAGAGTGACATAAAATGTATGTTGGATCTTTTTCCAATACATCCATACATTTCTCAATAAAATTGGGGGCGTGCAAATCATCATAAGCAGCCCATTTAAAATACTCACTGTTAGATAACTCAAAAACACGATTGAAATTACAAGCACAACCAATATTAGTTTCATTACGATGGTAACGAATCCGTTGATCTTGGGCTGCATAAGTCCTACAAATAGCCTCAGTATTATCTGTAGATGCGTTATCCGAGATAATTAACTCAAAATCTGAAAATGTCTGTGCTAATAGCGAATCTAGACATTTTTTGAGAAATTTCTCCCCATTATATACAGGTAATCCAATGCTTAATTTTGGTTGAGAGTTATTCATGCACAAATTCCTGAAATTTAGTTGTTATTTTATCAGTTTTTGAATATCAGTTTTTTGCAACCATTCATGGGTACGGCGCATTCCTTCTGCTAAATCAACCTTAGCTTGATAATTCAAAACACTTTCAGCTTTAGCAATAGAATAGGCATAGGGCCGACTCATAAAATCAACTGATTCTGGGAGAATATCCGCCTTTTTACGGAATAGTTTTTGCCCCTGAAGACGCACTTTTAGAAACAATTTCATTTCCTCTTTAGGTAAAGACATTGGTGCTGGTAAATTTTCCAATGATGCTAAATGAATAAAATACTCCTTCCAGGAAGTTTCTTTCCCGTCAGTAATATTGAAAACCTCTCCATAAGCCGATTTTTCTATGGCTAAAAAGATGGCATCAATTAAGTTATCTACATATAAATGATTCATCACACCTTTGCCTTCATTAGCATAGGCAAATAATTTTTGTCTCATCATGTGAATTGGGCGGATAATCCAAGGCAGACTTCCTGGCCCATAAACATCACCAGCCCGAATCACAATTACTCCAAATTCTGGAGCATTATTAAGTTTTAAAACTTCGATTTCTGCTTCAATTTTTGTTTGACAATAAGCATTATTTTCCCCAGACAGTACACCTGATTCGGTGACTTTATCTGAGTAATCAAATCCATATACTAAGGCAGTAGAAAGATGAACAAATGTCTTAACACCAGCTTGTTTAGCAGCCTTAGCAATGTTCATTGTACCGCTAACATTTATTTCTCGAAAATGCTTAATATCCCCGGCTTCTTCGGCAAATTGAGCGTTATGTAAAACTATATCTACCCCCTGACAAGCTTTCGAGCAAATTGCCGGGTCAGTGATATTCCCAACAAAAATTTCTACACCTAATTTTTGGACTGTTTGATCTTTAACTGGAGAACTTTGGATACCTTTAACTTTCATGCCTTGCGCTACAGCTAATTCGGCTGCACGTAGGCCAATAAATTCATCAATTCCAGTAATTAGCAGAGTTTTATTTTGTAAGTTCATGGGGATGTAGATAGGTGTTTAGTAATGAAAAAGTTGTACGATCTAAGTTGAAAAATTGCCATCAAATGCAACTATGAACTGTTGTATTTGCAAAAGCATTTTACCGTTGTGAATAACATTAAACTTCTATCTTTAGTTGGTGTTAATTTGCTAAATATTTAGCAGAAGTTGATGAATTTAAGATGCAACAACTTCCTAGAAACTATCAGCCGGATCAGCAGAACGGAGTTTATTAATAGCTAACGCTCCAGAAGTAATGCAAATTAAGACTGTAGATACTAAAACAAGTAAGGCATTATTACTTGTCATCATGATGGGTAATTTAGTTGCTTTCATAGCAAAATCATATAAACCAATAGAAACAATAAAACCAGGAATGTAACCTAATAGAGCTAAGATTATTGCTTGTTGAAAAACCACATTCAATAAATATCCATTAGCATAACCAATAGCTTTTAAAGTTGCATAGGCAATAAATTGAGTAGCAATATTGCTATACAAAATTTGATAAACAATTACCACACCGACAACAGAAGCCATAATTAGCATCAAATTGAGAATAAAACCAATAGGGGTTCTCACTGACCAATATTCTCTTTCAAAAGCAATGAATTCTTGACGAGTGAAGATATTTACATCATTTGGTAGATTGGCTTTTAAATTTGCTAAAACCTGTTTTATATCCGCACCATCTTTGAGTTTAATCACTCCCATATCTATTTTTTCAACTGGACGGCTATTAGGGTTGATTCTTAAAAAAGTTGAATCACTCACAATTAAATTACCATCAACACCAAAGGACGGACCTAAACTAAATAAACCACCTACTCTTACTCGATAACCTTTGACAGCATCAAAGGGAAAGATTTCAATTGGTTGTTCAATATTTCCTTGATTAAATAATTCTGCTATTGGGCCAAATTCTGGACGGGCATCTCTATCAAAGAGCATAACATCAGAAATTTTGAGTTTATCCAAATTTTGTTGGACTTCTGGAATATCTAGGACAGTTTTTCCAGGGTCAAAACCAATAACATAAATTGAATATTTTTCGCCGCTGACAGGATTTTTTAATTTTGCAAATTGCAAATAAATTGAACTAACAGAATCCACACCATCAAAACCTAAAGTTTGGTATAATCGAGTGCGAGAAAAACTTTGAATTGCTGTCAACGATTTATATTGAGAACTAACTAAAAATAAATCACCGTGCAATCGTTGATGTAGTGCTGTGGCGCTAGAATATAGTGCATCTTGGAAACCAAGTTGGATGAACATTAACAGCACAATGAAGCCAATTCCGGCTACAGCTATCACAAAACGAAGTTTCTGTTGGGCAAGCTGTAGCCACCCTAAAGGAATTTTGATATTCATATTATTTGTTATTTGTTAGTTGTCAGTGGTCAGTTGTCAGTTTTAGAAAATAACTAATCACTAATAACCAATGACCAATGACCAATGACCAATGACCAATGACTAAATCTGGATAGCAACATCAACTTGTAAGTTAGTTAAACGAGATATTTTTTGACTATCAGTGGGATCATCAATAGATATTTTGACTTCAATTACTCTCCGGTCTGCGTCAGAATTGGGATTAATACTAAAGATGCCTTGTTTATCAACTTGCCAACCAACTTTTCTCACAGTTCCTTGTAATTTGCCAGGAAATGTAGTGCTGGTAATGATAGCTTTTTGTCCAACTCGGACATTTTGAATATCGGTTTGATATACTTCTGCTAGAACCTGCATTTTTGATGTATTACCAATTTCAGCAAAACCAGCAGTACCAATTACTTCGCCATTTTTGGTGTGAATTCTTAAAATTGTGCCGTCTATGGTAGAAGTAATATAAGTTAAATCATGGTCAGCTTTTGCTTGTTTAATTGCAGTTTCGGCACTCTTCACTTCACTTTTGGCTAACTCTACATCTACAGCCCTGACTTCTTTAATACTATTAAGTTTGAATTTTCCTTCTTTAAGTTGATCTTGTAAAGTGTCTTGGGTACGTTTGAGAGTAGCTTCGGCTTCTTTTAACTGCTGTTGTGTGGTTTTGAGAACTAACTTTTTACTATCAGTAACAGAAGCAGAAACAGCACCAGCTTCTGATAATTGTTGATATCTGTCGCTCTCTTTTTGAGCATTTTCGACTTCAGCTTTAATACGGTTGATTGTTGCTGCTTGAGCCGCAATATCTCCTTTTAATTGGGAATTTAATCTGGTAATTGCAGCTTTTTGAGCATTGATATCTCCAGTTTTTGCTCCAGCTTGTACCTGTGCAAGTTTGGTTCTGGCAATTAATAATTTATCAAATGCTTGTTGGATAGCTGCTTGAGAACGAGCATAGTTTTCTAGATAGGCTAATACTTGTCCTTTTTTAACATCATCCCCTTCTTTGACCAATAGTTTTTCTACGCGAACACCATTGATAGAATTAGGGGCAGATAAATAAGTAATTTTGTCTTGTGGTTGTAACCTACCTAAAGCAGTTACGGCAACTTTAACAGGAGTGGTTTGAGATTTAATAACGGAACTAACAGCAGGAGTTTGATTTTGAGAATTTATCTTTAATTGATGGAAAATGTATAAAGATACTAAACCCGCAGAGAAAGTTAGAGAAGTTGCCAGAATTATTCTCCATTTTAATGCAGTCAGATTGAATAGTTGGCGTTCTTTATTTACTGCCATATTTTTATTCCAATGGTATTATTTCGGAAAAATACTTGTCATGTTTATAGACCTATTCTCTGTGGCTTTTAGAGAAGAGATATGTCTAGTTATTTATGTATGAATTGTTGTCGGCATTTTAGCTGTTATAAATACCCAAATTAGCGGTTTTTTACTGCCAATTATCTATGGCTTATGCCACGCCATGCTATCAATTTTATGTTGAGTTGCTATTTCATTAAGTAGCCTAAAATACGATAGCTTTAAGGAGAAATAAAAATCTGCACTGCCCAAGTTGTGATGATGCTAATAACTTAGGTAAATCAATAAACTTACCTATGATTATCCCAAATAACTTTGATATTGTCAACTAAATTTAGTTATTCAGATTAATAAAATCGTTGACTAGATACTATATTTAATTACTCATAAATTAATTTTAAAATCTGTACTTTTTTTAGCAAATTATCGTAAATAGGTGTCAATTGTCCATATTTCATCACAATTGATATGTTTATAGGTTAATGATCAACATCCCATAAATTAATGTTTGGTTTATAAATAACCAATTATCTAGAAAAGGTAAGTTATCTTATAAATTCATCAAAAACAAAGACTTGATTATGATAGTTTGCTCAAAAAAGACCCAATTATGTTCAAATGTTTCCTGTGTGTATTTGTTGATTAGTTACTTATAAGGCAATTTAACTACAACCCTTGAATGATCAAGCCAAGATTGATGTTAAATCCGTAATTACTCAGGATATGCTATGGATAAATATAGTTCTGGAATATACTTGGCTAGTTATGTTTTATTGATAATGAGGTAATTTGACAAATATTTTCTCTCAAAAATTAGCAAAAATGAACTATTCTGTTTTCATAAATTGTGCTAGTCTTTTTATTAATTCAACATTTATAGATGAAAAATAAATTGTTGATTTGATTTCCATTAACAGAAGAAATACTAAAATCCATTCAGTTATTTATAGTAGGATTGCCTAAAGAAACAAAACCTATTCTTTAATAAACCGGGGTTTTGAATCTCACTAAGTTAGCAACTACTAGATAATTGAAAAACTGTTTAAGTATTTTTTGACTATTCACAAAATTCTCCACAGAGTGCTTATTATTTTTGTAACGATTTTGGCAGCTTTTATGAGTCTAATCATCTAAAATAGGTTATCCTGGACTTTAAAAACTGGCAATTTCTATATCAACATACACAACATTGTTATCCAATAGGTAAAACATTGAATGAATACGAGATAAAACCACTTCAGTTTAAGTATGTCCTTTTGCCAGTTATTCTCACAATGTAATTGACACTTTTTATCGCGGTAATCATGGTTGGTGCAATATAATTGAGGGCGCAGGCCCTGCGCCCCTACGGACTTTATGATTTGCTGAATGTATCTGATTCAATTGCATACCCCTATATTCACAAGTCGAGTATTTTCTAGTATTTATTCATAAATACAAGGTTCTAAAATTGTGGAAAAATATCCAAGAAATACTCAAAAATTTGTCAAGTCAAGCATTTAAACTTACCTGCGGCACGCACGAATGCAGATTGGATAATTAATTATCTGTTAATAGTCTGCTGCACAATTCACGGTACTCAAAATTAGTCTATGCCCTATGTCTTGCCCCCCTCAAAAGATAGACACCATAAAAAGTTCTTTGACGGAATTAGAAGCCCAAATTAATAGTTTTGAACAGGCTGTGCTGAAGTTTATAGAGGAAGGAAAAATGAATTCAGGTAACTTAGAAAATTCGATAAATTCCATGTCAACTAAAGAAATTAATAGAAAACTGCACACAACTCCTATAGCTATTATTGGCATGGCTTCCTTAATGCCTCAGTCGAGAACATTAAGGGATTACTGGCAAAATATTGTTAATAAAATTGACTGTATTACGGATGTTCCTTCTAGCCATTGGAGTGTAGAAGATTACTATGATCCTAATCCGAGAACAGCAGAAGATAAAACCTATTGTAAACGTGGTGGGTTTATTCCTGAAGTTGATTTTAATCCGATGGAATTTGGCATACCTCCCAGCATTTTAGAAGTTACAGATGTTTCACAACTATTGAGTTTGGTAGTTGCTAAAGAAACAATGGAAGATGCTGGTTATGGCAACTCCCGTGAATTTAGCCGTGAAAATATTGGTGTAATTCTGGGTGTAGCTATGGGTAAACAATTGGGAATGCCATTAGCTGCCAGATTAGAATATCCAATTTGGGAAAAGGTGCTGAAAAGTAGTGGTTTATCTGACGAAGATACTAAAAAAATCGTTGATAAAATCAAATCTGCCTATGTGAAATGGGATGAAAATGCTTTCCCTGGAATGTTAGCAAATGTGGTTGCTGGCAGAATTGCTAACCGTCTCAATTTTGGCGGTACAAACTGTGTAGTTGATGCGGCTTGTGCTAGTTCCTTTGGGGCATTAAAAATGGCCATTAGTGAATTAGTTGAACATCGTAGCAATATGATGTTAACCGGTGGGGTAGACACCGATAACACAATCATGGCTTACATTTCCTTTAGCAAAACTCCAGCGGTTACTCCTAGCGATAATGTTAAACCATTTGATGCTAAATCCGATGGAATGATGTTAGGTGAAGGGATTGGGATGATTCTTCTCAAACGGTTAGAAGATGCCCAAAAAGATGGGGATAAAGTCTATGCGGTGATTAAGGGGATTGGGACTTCTAGTGATGGGCGTTATAAGAGTATTTATGCCCCTCGAAAAGAAGGACAAGTTAAGGCTTTAGAACGGGCTTATGATGATGCTGGTTTTTCTCCGGCAACTGTGGGTTTAATGGAGGCACATGGTACGGGAACGATGGCTGGAGATCCTATAGAATTTAGTTCTTTGCAGGATTTCTTTGGGAAATTTGACAGCCAAAAACAACATATTGCTTTGGGAAGTGTGAAGTCCCAAATTGGACATACAAAAGCCGCTGCTGGTACTGCTAGTTTAATTAAAACTGCCCTAGCATTGCATCACAAAGTATTACCAGCAACTATCAATATTACTGAACCAAATCCCAAATTAGATATTGAAAATTCTTCCTTTTATCTAAATACTCAAACTAGACCTTGGATAAAGGCAGAAGGTGAAACTCCTCGACGGGCAGGTGTGAGTGCCTTTGGTTTTGGTGGCACAAATTACCACGTTGTTTTGGAAGAATACGAACCGGAACAACAAAGTTCCTATCGTTTACATGGTGCTGCGGGTGAGGTGCTGTTTTTTGGTACTACTCACGGGGAATTAATTAGCAAGTTAGAAGCAACTTTAAATAATTTGCAAGTTGATGATGGGGAAAGATCCTATTCTCAATTATTGTTAGATTGTCAATCTCTAACTATTCCCAAAACTGCGGTCAGAATTGGATTTGTATCTGAGAATTTACAAGAAGCTTGTAAGTTGCTGGAAGTGGGAATTGGTTTATTAAAAAGTAAGCCTGATGCAATTTCTTGGGAACATCCTCAAGGTATTTATTACCGTTCTGCTGGCATGGATTTGGGTGGAAAAGTTGTTGCTTTATTCTCTGGACAAGGTTCTCAATACTTGGAAATGGGACGAGAAGCGGTGATGAATTTCCCTAGCTTGCGACAGTTATATGGGAAGATGGATCATCTGTTCAAGCAGGGTAATTTGCAACCGGTTTCTGAAGTGGTTTTTCCTCGTTCTACTTTTGATGAAGTTGAGAAAAAAGCCCAAGTTGCAACTTTGCAAAGAACGGAATATGCACAGCCGGCAATTGGCGTTTTTAGTTCTGGTTTGTATGGAATTTTGCAACAAGCTGGGTTTAAGGCAGATTTCGCCGCTGGACATAGTTTTGGTGAATTAACGGCTTTATGGGCGGCTGGAGTGTTGAGTGAGGCTGATTATTTGTTCCTGGTGAAGGCTAGGGGACAGGCTATGGCTGCACCCAAAGACCCGGATCATGATGCTGGTAGTATGTTGGCGGTGAAGGAAGATATCAGCAAGATTGAACCGCTGCTGAAGCAGTTTCCAAAAGTAAGTATTGCTAACTTTAATTCTCCTACCCAAATTGTTTTAGCGGGTCCAAAACTGGAAATTGAGAAAATCCAAGCTGCTTGCCAAAAATTAGGATACAGTGCGGTTTTATTACCTGTTTCTGCGGCTTTTCATACTCCGTTGATTGCCTTTGCACAAAAATCTTTCGCTATTGCAACTAAATCGGTAACTTTCCAAAATCCCCAAATTCCGGTTTTTAGTAATGTCACTGGTAAACAGTATCCGCAAAATGCAGCAGCAATTCAAAAGAACTTAGAAAGCCATTTGGCTAGTTCTGTGTTGTTTAAACAAGAGATTGAAAATATCTATGGGGCTGGTGGTTATTGCTTCGTAGAATTTGGACCAAAACGGGTGTTGAGTAACTTGGTAAAAGATATTTTAGGCGATCGCCCCCATCTTACCATATCTCTCAATCCCAGTGCTTCCAAAAACAGCGATCGCTCTCTCAGAGAAGCCGCCGTTCAATTGCGCGTCATTGGCATGAATTTGGGCAATCTTGACCCCTATAAACTTCCTGCCGTACTTCCCCCCGTTTCCACCAAAAAGACCCTCAGCGTCAAACTAACTGGCATCAACTACATTTCCGACAAAACCAAAAACGCCTTCACCGCAGCCTTACAGGACGGACACAAAATCAGTAGGGGCGCGGGGCCCGCGCCCAATATTTCCGAAATCGCGCCCAATATTTCCGAAATCACACCCCATATTTCCGAAATAGAAACCCCTGTAATTGCCAAAATTCCCCCAACCAACGGACATAACGGCAACGGTAACGGACATAAAAAACAACCCCTCATTGAAACCCAGTTACAGCCACAAATGACTACTACTGCAACCATCATCAAAGAACCCGTCCCAGAGTTGTTCGCACAGCAATCCATAGAGAAGATGCAAACACCAGATAAACTTGTAAATTGTCAACAAATTCTCACCAGCTTAGAACAACTTCTGAGCCAGTTCCAGCACAACCAAAGCGAGAATTTAGAAGTTCACAGCACATATCTCAACCATCAAATAGAATACGCCAAAACCTTCTTCCAATTAATGCAGCAGCAAAACACCTTATTTGCTAATGCTAAATCTTCCACTGAAGCCGCTCAAATTAAGCAAGTGATCATGGAAAGCTTAGAGCGGAGTATGATTCAGTTTCATTCCCAACAAGGTGAAACCCTACGTATTCATGAACAATATTTGCGGGAACAAATAGAATATACCAAACACTTTTTCCAACTCATTCAAGAAGAATATTCTCAACTTATTTCTGACACCCAAGAAGCAGCACCCGTCAATATTAGTGTTACTCCAGAAGAAGCACCTGTCCCTCCCACAGTCACCATTATTCCCCCTCAACCATTACCAGTAATTGAGCCAAAAGTTCAAATTGCAGCACCTATTCTCCCAGTAATTGAAGTTGCAGAACCTGTAATTGCAGCACCAGTCATTGAACCTGAACCAATTATTATTCCCCAGTCCCCAGTTGCATTTATCCCAGAACCCACACCTGTAACCAGCAATTTAAATCTGGATGATCTAGCTAACAATCTATTAAGTATCACCAGCGAAAAAACTGGTTATCCTATCGAAATGCTAGAACTCGATATGGACATGGAAGCAGACTTAGGAATTGACTCCATTAAACGAGTAGAAATTCTGGGAGGATTGCAGGAATTATACCCCAACTTGCCTAAACCCAACCTCGAAGAACTAGCAGAAAAACGTACCATTGGTCAAGTTGTCGAATATCTGCAAGGACAACAACAGGTAACAGCAAAAATCGCACCTGAACCCGCTATCATTCCTCAAGTTCCCACCCAGGTAATAGAGGAAGTAGCGCCCGAACCAGTTATCATTCCTCAAACACAGTTGATAGAGGAAGTAATACCAGTTTCCAGTCCCCAGTCCCCAGTCCCCAGTCCCCAGTACCAAGATTTAGGACAAACCCTGTTAAACATCACCAGTGAAAAAACAGGTTATCCAGTCGAAATGCTAGAACTGGACATGGACATGGAAGCCGACTTAGGGATAGATTCCATCAAACGGGTAGAAATACTCGGAGCAATGCAGGAAGCGTATCCTGACTTACCCAAACCCAATATAGAAGAATTAGGCGACCTACGGACAATCGGGCAAATCGTTAACTACCTCCAATCACTGGTGGGAGGTGAAAAAAAAAAGCCGCACATTGATGTTAACCCGGTAGTTGACCTCATCCCACCCGCCGTAGGGGCGGGGTCTCCCCGCCCAGAGGTGGTTGACCTCACCCCGCCACCGATAGTAGACCCTAATCTTCCCCGTCGTCCGGCTCAACTTAAAACCTTACCCAGACCAGATTTTTTAGAAGCGCAGTTACCAGAAGGACACATTGGTTTAATTACAGATGATGGTTCTTTAACTACCACCAAACTAGCCCACGCACTACTAGAACAAGGTTGGAAAGTTGTAGTTTTGAGTTTCCCCCAATCGTTAGTTTCCGAGCAATTGCCATTACCCGCAGGTGTTACCCGCGTAACTTTGGCAAACATGAGTGAACAACATCTGCAATTATTATTGCAAAGTGTGACTACTAAACACGGAGCGATTGGGGCATTCATTCACCTGCACCCTCAATTTACACCGGAAAAACCTGGACATATTTCCTACCCCGAAGCAGAAAAGGCGATTCTTAAACAAGTGTTTTTAATGGCTAAACATCTGAAAGCAACTTTGAATAATGCCGCATCTTTACCAGGAAGAACCAGTTTTTGTACAGTTGCCCATCTTGACGGTGAATTTGGTTTAGGACATCAAACTAATTTTAGTGCGATCGCTGCCGGTTTGTTTGGTTTAACAAAAAGTTTGCGCTGGGAATGGCCACAGGTATTCTTCCGAGCAATTGACCTTAATCCTAGTTTAGATCCTCACGAATCTGCCCAATATATCGTTGCTGAATTGCACGATTCTAATCGCTATATTGGCGAAGTTGGTTATGGTGAGCAAGGGCGGGTAACGCTGGTAGCTAAGGCTGAATAATCTATATGGTGGGTATTAATTACCCACTATTTCAACAATTATTTTCTTCTTTTTAGGAGAATATGGATTAAATGAACCACGAAGGTACGAAGGACACGAAGGAAGAAAAGAAGAAAGAAAGACGAGAGATAATTTCTTAGATTTGGATTCTAGTTGATTTTTGATATTTTGATTTTTTGCGAGAGGATTTATGACTGCAACTGTTCAAGTTAGCCCATCTTCTGTCTTTGTTGTCAGTGGTGGTGCAAAGGGAATCACTGCTCAATGTACTATTAAATTAGCTCAACAACAAGGTTGTAAGTTTATTCTTTTAGGTCGTTCTGAAATTACCACAGAACCGGAATATGTTCGTGATTGTTTGGAAGATTCGGCTTTGAAAAAGCGCATTATGGAAAATTTGATTTCTCAAGGTGAGAAACCAACTCCCATGATGGTACAAAAGATATTTAACCAAATTAATTCTAGTCGAGAAATTAAGAAGACTTTAGCAGCTATTGAAGCCGCAGGAGGAACGGCTGAATATATCAGTGTTGATGTCACTGATACTGTAAATTTAAAAGTGAAACTTCAGGAAATTTCTGAAAAAGTTGGTCAAATTACCGGAATTATTCACGGTGCTGGTAACTTAGCCGATAAGTTAATTGAAAAAAAGACAGAAGATGATTTTGAGAAAGTTTACACAGCTAAAGTTCAGGGTTTAGAAAATTTGCTCAGTTGCGTTAATCCCCAGCAATTACAACATTTAGTATTGTTTTCTTCCGTGACTGGATTTTATGGTAATATCGGTCAAAGTGATTATGCCATAGCGAACGAAATTCTCAGTAAATCAGCCCATTTGATGAAACAATATAACCCCAATTGTCATGTAGTCGCAATTAACTGGGGTGGTTGGGATAGTGGCATGGTGACACCACAATTAAAAAAAGCATTTGCAGAAAGAGGAATTAGTATTATTCCCGTAGAAATTGGTACACAAATGTTAGTTAATGAACTACATCCAGCCTATCAAGATTATCCACAAGTTGTCATTGGTAGTCCCATGAAACTACCACCTGCTCCTTTAGGTTCAGAACTTCGCAGCTATCGCATTCGCAGACGAATGACATTAGCAGAAAACCCCTTTTTACACGATCATACAATTGCAGGTTCACCAGTATTACCAGCCACCTGTGCTAAATCATGGATGGTAAATGGCTGTGAAGAACTTTATCCAGGGTACACATATTTTAGTTGCCAAGACTTCAAAGTTTTAAAAGGCATAACCTTTAATTCTACCTTAGCTGAAGAACATATTCTAGAACTAAAAGAAGTTGCCAAAGTTGATGGTGATTTTGTCGAATTTCAGACCAAAATATTGAGCAAAACCCCCGAAGGTAGAACTCATTATCACTTTAGTTCTTTGATAAAACTGGTAAAAAATATGCCAGCAGCACCCATTTATGAAGCAATGGATCTCAGAGAAGATAATATCGTCACTGATACAGCCAAAGACTTCTATCAAAATGGTGACTTATCCCTCTTTCATGGTCCTGCATTCCAAAAAATTACCAAAATCTTAAATATTAGTCCAGAAAAACTCACAGCCGAATGTTGTTGGCAAGAAATCACAGCCAAAGAACAAGGACAATTTCCTGTTAAATGGCATAACCCTTATATCATTGACTTGAGTACCCAAACATTATGGTTGTGGTTAAATTACATCCATAAAGAAGTTTGTTTACCAGGACAATTAACATACTGTGAACAGTATCTAGCAGTACCATTTAACGTCCCCTTTTATGTTTCCTGTGAAATCATAGCCAAAACCGACACAGGTGCAACAGTCAACTTCATTATTCACAATCGTGAAGGAAAAATCTACTCCAAAATCTTAGGAGCAAAAGCCGTAATTTGGCCAATGAAAATGTTAAATAAAAAGTAAAAATCTAAATTCCAAAACCTTGTTTGGTTTCCTTCTGTCAACCCAACCTACAATTTCCTATCTTCCTTCTTCTTCTTTTCTTCCTTCGTGTCCTTCGTCCCTTCGTGGTTCATTTCATCTTAATTATCCTCCTGCGTCCATAAATCCGTAAACATTGGGGAATCGCGTAAATCCTAAATAACATAGGGAAAAGAGTAAATAATATCTCCTTCCCTCATCCCCCAATGAGGATTTCAAAAGTGGAAAAAATAGCAATCATCGGGTTATCTTGCCTATTTCCCGATGCTAATAATCCTGAAGAATTTTGGCAGAATCTCACCGCAGAAAAAGATTCCACATCATCCATAACCGTAGCGGATTTGGGAATAGATCCCGCTATATTCTACAATCCAAATAAAGGTAAACCGGAAAAATTCTACTTTCAAAAAGGTGGATTTATCCGCGACTTCAAATTTGATGCCAACGAGTATAACTTACCTGCGGCATTTCTTGAAAGCTTAGATAATACCTTTAAATGGTCATTGTACGCTGCCAAACAAGCCATCATTCAAAGTGGCTATTGGGGAAATCAAACTGCACTTGCCAAATGTGGCGTAATTTTAGGAGCTTTAGGATTACCAACCAAAGCTTCTAATCAATTATTTGCTCCTATTTATCAGCAAAATATTCAACCTGCAATTGGTGAACTATTACAGGAAAAAGACTTTCATTTAGGAGGTTTATCAACCTCTACAAAAGTCTCTCCATACAATGCTATGGTTTCCGGTTTACCCGCTGCCATAGTTTCCAAAGCATTTTCTCTATCTGCTACCAATTTCTGTATAGATGCTGCTTGTTCCTCATCATTTTATGCCATTAAATTAGCATCTCATTATCTACAATCTGGCAAAGCTGATTTAATGTTAGCTGGTGCTATTAGTTGTTCAGATCCGTTGTTTGTCAGAATGTTATTTTCTGGTATTCAAGGATATCCAGATAATGGCATTAGTCGTCCTCTTGATAAATCATCACGCGGGTTAATTACCTCCGAAGGCATAGGAATGGTAATGCTCAAAAGATACAGTGATGCTGTTAGAGACGGAGACAAAATACTGGCAACAATTTGTGGTAATGGACTATCTAATGATGGTAAAGGAAAACATCTTCTTAGTCCTAATCCTCAAGGGCAAACTTTGGCATATCAAAGAGCTTATTCTGAAGCTAAACTTAACCCCCAAACTATTGATTATTTAGAGTGTCATGCAACCGGCACTCTATTGGGAGATACCACAGAATGCAACTCAATTGAAGAATTTTTTAGTCCATATCAAGCAGCACCATTAGTAGGTTCAACAAAAACAAATGTTGGTCATTTACTTGTAGCTGCTGGCATGGTAGGCATAACCAAGACAATTTTAAGTATGTCTCATGGCGTTATTCCTCCAACTATTAATGTGACTCAACCTATAGGTTCAGAAAACAATGTTATCTCTCCACAAAACATTGTCAAAACGCCTACAAAATGGCCGAGTCAAGGAACTAAAAGAGTAGCTTTAAGTGCGTTTGGTTTTGGTGGAACAAACTCTCATATCATTCTAGAACAGGGGAAGTAAGCAAATGAATATTCAGCAAAACAAGACCGCAAAAATGGCAATTGTAGGAATGGATGCCTTTTTTGGTGAATGTCAAGAATTAGATGCCTTCGAGAGCAGTATTTACGATGGAAAACAGCATTTTATCCCTCTACCAGAACAAAGATGGCATGGTATTAATGAGCAAGAAACTTTACTTCGAGAGTATGGTTTAGAAGCGGGAAAAGTCCCCCAAGGAGCGTACATTGATAACTTTGAAGTTGATACTTTAGCTTACAAAATTCCTCCTAATGAAGTTGAGAAAATCAACTCTCAACAACTTTTATTATTAAGGGTTGCTGACCACGCCCTCAAAGATGCGGGAATTTCACCTAATAGTAACGTAGCGGTAATCATTGCCGCAGATACAGAATTATCTGTACACAAACTCCAGCAAAGATGGAATTCATCTTGGCAAATAAAAGATGGTTTGAATGGGGCAGAAATTGCTTTATCACCGGAAAAAATTAATCAATTAGAAGGCATTGTTCAAGATAGTATTCACAATCAAGTTGAACTTAGTGAATATCTCAGTCACGTTACCAACATTATGGCCAGTCGAATTTCTTCTTTATGGAATTTATCTGGTCCATCTTTTACAATTAGTGCCGTCGAAACAGCCGCTTTCAAAGCCTTAGAATTAGCACAAATGTTGCTAGATACTCATGAAGTAGATGCTGTCGTTGTCGGTGCTGTTGACTTAGCAGGAGGTGTAGAAAATGTCTTATTACGAAGTCAATTTGGTAAAATTAATACAGGAGTCAATACTTTAAGTTTTGACGAAAAAGCCAATGGTTGGAATGTGGGAGAAGGTGCAGGTGCAGTAGTTCTTAAACGTCATGATACGGCGTTAGCAAACAATGAACGTATCTATGCAGTAATTAATGGTATTAGCATTGGTCAATCTCCCTCAATGGCTGTAGATAGCCATACCATTACCCAAGTTTGTCAACAAGCTTTTCAACAAGCTGGTATTGAACCCACAAAAGTCAATTATTTGGAAGTCTGCGCTAGTGGTATTCCCACAGAAGACGAAGCTGAAATTAACGGTATCCTCCAAGCTTATCCTGCCGTTGGAGATGGTTTACACTGCGCTATAGGTAGCGTTAAATCCAATATTGGTCATACCTTCGTTGCGTCTGGAATTGCCAGTTTAATTAAAACTGCACTGAGTATTTATCACAGATATATTCCTGGAACACCCAATTGGTCTGGTGTGAAAACACCGCAAGTATGGGAAGGTAGTCCTTTCTATGTTGCTACTGAGTCTAGACCTTGGTTTTTGCAAAAAGAAGTCAAATCTCGAATTTCTGCAATTAATAGTATTGGTTGTGACGGTTCTTTTGCTCATGTTATTTTATCAGAAGAAACCCAACAACCAGAACGCACCAGTAAATATTTAGAATCCAGACCTTTGCATTTATTACCCATTGCCGCAGATGATCAATCTAGCTTATTAGCAGCATTGGATCATTTGGAAGCAACAATTGAAAATGCTGATTCTCTCAAAAATATTGCGAGTCAAACCTTTGTTAAATTTCAACAAAACTCTGACAGCAAATATACACTTTCCCTAACGGGACGCAACCAAAAAGAATTAATTAAAGAAATTAATTCTGCTAAAAAAGGTGTAACTAATGCCTTTGCAAATGGCAAAGATTGGCAAACTCCCATAGGTAGTTACTTCACACCTAAACCACTAGGTAAAGATGGAGAAATTGCCTTTATTTATCCCGCTGCTGTTAATACTTATTTGGGTATTGGTAGAAGTCTTTTCCGTCTATTTCCTAAAGTCTTTGATGATGTGATTATCAAAAGCCTTTACGAACGAGCCGCAGATGTGGAAAAACTGGTATTTCCGAGAAGTTTGAGTAAATTATCAACTCGACAATTAGAAACATTAGAAAAGAAATTGTTGGATGATTCCTGGGCAATGTTTGAAGCAGAAGTGCTTTTTACTAGATTAATCTCCACAATTATCACCGAAGATTTTAACATTAAACCTAAATATATTTTCGGATATAGTTTAGGTGAAACTAGCATGATGGTTGCTCAAGGAGTATGGAGCAATTTTTATGAAGTCAGTCACACCTTTAACTCATCAGCATTATTTGGAGATAGATTATCAGGTCAAAAAAATGCTGTCCGTGAATATTGGGGACTACCAAAAACTGACACAATTCCAGAGAATAAGTTATGGGCTAACTACGTTCTTATGGCTACTCCAGCCCAAGTTAGAGAATGTTTAAAAAATGAAACTCGCGTTTACTTGACACAAATTAATACATCAGAAGAAGTATTAATTGCCGGAGAACCAGCAGCTTGTGAACGAGTAATTAAAACCCTGGGTTGTAATTCTTTTCCTGCTCCTTTTGATCATGTGATTCATTGTCAAGCAATGCAATCAGAATCTCAAGAACTAGAAAAATTATACACCATACCAGCGCAAAAAATACCCGGAATTAAGTTTTACTCCTCCGCTGAATATCAATCAATTGAACTTGAAAGTAAACAAATTGCTCACAATATTGCCACAGGATTATGTCAACAACTCGACTTTCCCCGCTTAGTTAATCGCGTCTATAGTGACGGTGCAAAAATCTTTATTGAAGCCGGTGCTGGTGGTATTTGTTCACGTTGGATAGATAAAAATCTAGCTAATCAAGAACATCTTACCGTATCCCTAAACCGACGGGGTACAGATGATCATACCTCCCTAATTAAAGCATTAGCAAAACTATTGAGTCATCAAGTAAACTTGAATCTCGCTCCTTTGTATAACTTATCCTCAGAAAATACCCAACAAAAAAAAGCTGCACTGAGAAAAGTTACATTAGGTGGTAAATCCATGATTTCTGCAATTTTAAATGCAGAAAATCGCCAAATTTTTGCTAATAGCCAAAAGCAAACATTTTTTACTCATCAAGAGTATAAAATCACCAATTCCCTACAGACATCGGAGAAAATAGCACCTACAGAAATTTATCCCAAACCCCAACCCAAGATACAGAAAAATACCATGAAAACGATCATGGAGAACGGTTTGGAATTGTCAAAGAAACTAAAATTCTTTGAGTCAACAAAAATCATTAAGCAAAACATAAATCAAGAATCTAGTGGAAAAATTAGCATGAATGATTTAAAAATTGCTCAGTATCAAAACCTGAGTAACAACACTGCCAAATTAACTAAAACACACACAAGTTTCTTAGCAGCTAGACAAGATTTTAGTCAACAAATGAGCGAAATCATTCAATTGCAACTAGCTTGCGCTCAAAACCTACTCAACGAAGAAAAATAACCATTTAAGAAGTCATTCAAACCGGATTAAAACAGAAGGAAGAATCTTGGATTTCCATTACTCCCTTCCTAGAGTAATATTAAATATCTTCTTCTCTTCCTTCTTCTATTCTTCCTTCGTGTACTTCGTTCCTTCGTGGTTCATTACCTATCTTCCTTCCTGTAAACTCCTTAATTCTTACTTCCATTTCAAATCTCTTGCTTATAAACTGAGGAATAATTACCGTGACAACAATCGAGACGGTACTAAATAAACATGATAATGGACTAGGTTTTTTCACCTGCAATCATCATCAAAACCAAATTTGGAAAGGTTTATTAGATTGTGTGAGCTTTGAAAAAAGTGCCATCAAAGATAAACTTTTAACATCAGATAAACCTTGTTATATTATTAAAATAGCAGGAAGAATTGGTGCTACTAACGATGGTTATTTAGCACCTGCTGATAATGGTTCATCTGGACAAGCAGAACTTTTAATCTCACTTCCACCCCTACGATTACAACAACTTGGCGACCCTAGTTTTCTCGCTGCTTATGGTGTAAAATATGCCTATATGACAGGAGCAATGGCTGGAGGTATTGCTTCCGAAGAAATGGTAATTGCACTCGGAAAAGAGAAAATTTTAAGTTCCTTTGGTGCAGGTGGTTTACTTCCAGAACGGTTAGAAACTGCGATTAACACTATTCAAGAAGCGTTACCTAATGGACCTTATGCTTTTAATTTAATTCACAGTCCTAACGAACCAGCAATTGAACGCCGCGCTGTAGATTTATATCTGAAATATGGTGTCAGAACGGTAGAAGCATCAGCATTTTTAGACTTAACTGCTAACATCGTTTATTATCGAGTTGCTGGGTTAAGATTAAATGCCGCTAATCAAATTGATATCAGAAATAAGGTAATAGCTAAAGTTTCTCGTCGGGAAGTTGCCACTAAATTTTTACAACCCGCACCAGAACGAATCCTCAAAGAATTACTTGAGCAAGGACTAATTACTGAATTGCAAGCTAATTTGGCTAGACAAGTGCCAATGGCTGATGATATTACCGTTGAAGCTGATTCTGGTGGTCATACAGATAATCGTCCTTTAGTATGTTTATTACCTTCAATTGTTGCCCTCCGAGATGAAATTCAAAGGCAATATAATTACTCAGTTCCGATTAGAGTTGGTGTGGCTGGAGGTATTGGTACACCAGAAGCAGCATTAGCCGGTTTTATGATGGGTGCTGCCTATATAATGACTGGTTCAATTAATCAATCTTGTGTGGAATCTGGTGCTTGTGAACATACTAAAAAGTTATTAGCACAAGCAGAAATGGCAGATATGACAATGGCTCCCGCAGCCGATATGTTTGAAATGGGAGTCAAATTACAAGTTCTCAAACGGGGGACAATGTTCCCCATGCGAGCGCAAAAACTGTATGAATTGTATCGCACTTACGACTCTATTGAACAGATTCCCGCAGCAGAAAAAGATAAGTTAGAAAAACAGATTTTCCGTAAAAGTATTGCGGAAGTTTGGGAAGGTGCAGCGGCTTATTTATCCCAAAAGAATCCTGAAAAATTGGGTAAAGCTGTTAATAATCCTAAATTAAAAATGGCGGTAATCTTTCGCTGGTATTTAGGATTATCTTCTCGCTGGTCTAGCTCTGGTGAAAAAGGTCGGGAAGTTGATTATCAAATATGGTGCGGACCAGCTATGGGTGGTTTCAATGACTGGGTGCGTGGTTCATATTTGTCAGAATATGATCAGCGTCATGTTGTTGATGTTGCTGACCAAATTATGAAGGGGACAGCATTTTTATATCGTAGTCACAGTTTAAAAATGCAGGGTTTACAAATGCCTGCTTATTACAGTCAATATCAACCAATTCCTTCTACATTGGAGAAGTAAAAATGAATTTAAAACAGTCTCATAGTGCTGAAAGTATTCAAGCATTTCTAGTTTCTCATCTTGCGGAAGTTGTGGGAGTTGAAACATCAGAAATTGATGTTAATGAAAACTTAGAAAATTATGGTTTGGATTCTGCTCAAGCCATGATGATTATTAGTAAATTAGAAGAATTGCTAGGTTTTAAACCTTCTCCTATTTTACTTTGGCATTATCCCAATATTGCGGCTCTTTCTGGGCGTTTAGCAGACGAATCAGGTGATGATTCTCAAGTGAAAGATGCAGGCTCAGGCACAAATTCTCCGGTTAGTTTTGCTCCTCCTCTGTTAGATTTAGCTGCGGAAGCTGTTCTAGACCCCACTATTCAACCCATAGGTACTGCTGTTTCTGTTACTAATCCTAAAAACATCTTTTTAACCGGGGGAACAGGTTATTTAGGGGCTTTTATTATCAAGGAATTACTAGAAGTATCGGACGCAAATCTTTATTGTTTAGTCCGTGCGGATAATGTAGAAGCAGGGAAAAGCAAATTAGAAAATAATTTGCAACAATATGGAATTTGGCAAGATCATTATAGTAGCCGAATTATCCCCATTATTGGTGACTTAGCACAGCCACATTTAGGAATTAATGCAGAACAATTTCAAAATCTAGCTGCTAATATTGATACCATTTATCATAGTGCAGCTTTGCTGAATTATGTTTATCCTTACTCAGCATTAAAAACAGCGAATGTTTTAGGAACACAGGAAGTTTTGCGTTTAGCTTGTCAAACTAAAGTTAAGCCATTGCATTATGTTTCTAGTGTGGCTGTTTTTGAATCCAGTGCTTATGCTGGTAAGCTAGTTAAAGAAGATGATGATTTCCATGATTGGGAAGGTATTTTCCTCGGTTATTCCCAAACTAAATGGGTGGCAGAAAAATTAGTGAAAATTGCTGGTAGTCGAGGATTACCTATTACTATTCACAGACCTCCTTTAATTTCTGGAGATAGCCAAACTGGAATTTGTAATACCCATGATTTCATTAATTTGATGATTAAAGGTTGTCTACAAATGGGTTCTTTCCCTGATGTAGATTATATGTTAGATATGTCTCCGGTTGATTATGTGAGCAAATCTGTTGTTTATCTGTCTCGACAAGAAACATCAGTAGGTAAGGCTTTCCATTTACAACATCCCCAACCTGCTTCCTTAAAATCTTTAGTTGATTGGGTGCGTTCTTTTGGATTTTCACTGAAGATGATTCCCTACGAAGAGTGGCAAGCAGAGTTAATTAATAATGTCACATCTCAAGACAATCCTTTATATACTTTGCGTCCATTTTTACTAGAACGTTGGTCTGATGAACAAATCACCATTCCTGATTTGTATTTACAGGCCAGAAGACCAATTATCAGTTGTGAAGCAACTCTAGCAGCACTCAAAGGCAGTTCTATTGTTTGTCCTCCAATTGATTCTCAATTGTTGATGACTTACACATCTTACTTAGTACAAACTGGTTTCTTAAGTCTTGCTTAATATCAAGTTTAGGTGAAGCTGCACATAATTATGAAATCCAGATTTTATCCGTATTTATCCGCGTTCATCTGCGTTTATCTGCGGTCAATTATTCTGGAAATCTTATTATATGCAGCTTAATTTTTATTTGTTATAATGTAAGGGCGTTGGCACAATTTATCAGTGCCAATTCCAGCTAACTCACTTTTCTTAAAATGAACACAAAATGTCAGGGAACAGTTTTGATCACGGGTGCAGCTAATGGTATTGGTTATCAATTAGCTCGTATTTTTGCTCATAATAATTATAATCTAGTGTTGGTAGATAGACTAGCAGAAAAAATCACCAAAATAGCTATTGATTTTGCAGAAGAGTTTAGAATTTCTGTTAAACCTATTATTAAAGATTTATCTATATCTACATCTCCTGAAGAAATTTTCACGGAGTTACAACAAACTGGTATTAAAGTTGATATTTTAGTAAATAATGCTGGGTTTGGTACGTATGGTTTATTTAATGAAACTAATCTCAAGACTGAACTGGAAATGTTGCAGGTAAATTTAGTTTGTCTTACCCATTTAACTAAGTTGTTTCTCAAAGAAATGGTTAAACAAGGTTATGGAAAGATATTAAATGTTTCTTCTGCGGCTGCATTTCAACCAGGTCCGTTAATGGCGGTGTATTTTGCCACTAAAGCTTATATTTTATCATTTTCCGAAGCGATCGCTAATGAATTAGAAGGTACAGGTGTCACCGTCACAGTTCTTTGTCCAGGTTCAACAGCATCTGCTTTTCATGAAAGAACCGGCATGGCAGATTCTAAGATGCTGAAGGGGAAAAATATGATGGATGCGGAAACTGTCGCTCAGATGGGATATGATGGGTTAATGCGAGGAAAAACAATTGTTATTCCTGGTTTTATGAATAAAATGATGTCAAAATGTGTACGGTTTATTCCTAGAAAACTTGTCACAAAAATAGTCAGAAGTATGCAAGAAGAGAAGTAGGGGTAAAGCATGAGCTAAACCCTTACACATTTAGGTTTTTCGTAATCTTGTGAAAGTTAAAATCTCAGCCGCATTCACAAAACCAATCTAAAATTAGACCATGATAGAATATTACTAATATCACAATCATTAACTCTCTGTTGATATTATGCAAACACAAACACGATATTACACCCCAGAAGAATACTTAGAACTCGAAGAACAAGCAGAGTATAAAAGCGAATATCGAGATGGAGAAATTATAGCTATGACTGGAGGAACAACAAATCATAATAAAATAGCTCTTAATTTCGCAGCTTCCTTAAAATACGGATTAAGAAAGAAAAACTATGACGTTTATATTGGTGATGTGCGCTTGTGGATACCGCGTTATCGTCAACATACATACCCTGATGTGATGATAATTCAAGGAGAACCTATTTATTCTACTGAAAATACTACCACTGTGATGAATCCTTTATTAATTGCTGAAGTTTCATCTAAATCAACTAGTAATTATGACCAAAGTGATAAATTTATGTATTATCGTTCTATACCTGAATTTAAAGAATACATTTTAATCAATCAATATCAATATCATGTTATGCAATATGTGAAAACAAATGATGGTAAATGGATATTCACAGAATTGGAATTGGAATCAGATGTTTTAACATTACAAACTATAGATTTTCAGATTGCTTTAAATGAAATATATGAACAGGTAAATTTTACCCAAAGCAATGAAAATCAAGAATAATCATTATGTATTTCCTGGCGGTATGAATAAAATTCTGTCAAAGTGTGTGAGGTTTATTCCAAGAAAAATTGTCATAAAAATTGTGAGAAGTATGCAGGAAGATAAGTAAGTAGAACTTACCAACTACATCCTCCACAATCTAAAGCACTGCAATCTAAAGCACTACAATCCAACGAATTACAATGAGCAATACTGCTACAATCAGGAGCTATATTGGTCAATTCAACACAATTACAACTCAAATCCGCACAATCAAGACAGTTAGTGCCATCATTATTAAGAAATGAGGAATTTCGAGGAGTTTTTATGGTTGCTGTTTTAGTATTTGGTGTCGCTGCTTCTTCATTTTCTTCTGGTAATTCGGGGTTGTCAATTTGCGATCGCAAAATCCGATTAGCCTCTGTACAAGCTTGAAATCTTTTCTTAGACTTGACAAAAGCGTCTGTTAACCCATATTCAGCAATTTGTCGTTTTACATACCCAGAACAAGATTCTCCACCATGTAAGACGCGATGAGCGCATCTAAACCCTTTATAGGGAGAAATATATCTTTGATAGCCTGTAATAGCTGTTACACCTATGCGGCGGGAAAAACTATCAAATAGAGAAATTTGCATATTTAATGATTAGTAATTCTTTTAGTTACCATTGATTAATACTTACTCATAAGATATAAAAGACACGGTTTTCATGTCGAAATATTAAGGAATATTGCATTTCTGTCAAAACTTGAACCTTAATCGAAAATTCAGCCAAAAGTCCGTGATAGGATACTTTGGGAAAATATTTATAATTGGGAGAAAACCTTTGACACTACGGGTTGCTGTTGTGGGTTCGGGACCTGCGGGTTCATGCGCTGCCGAAACCCTAGCTAAAGCTGGGATTGAAACCTATTTGTTTGAGCGCAAGTTAGATTACGCCAAGCCTTGTGGGGGTGCTATTCCCCTCTGTATGGTGAGTGAGTTTGACTTACCACCAGCAATTATTGACCGTCGGGTACGGAAGATGAAAATGATTTCTCCTTCCAATCGTGAAGTTGATATCAATCTGATAAATGAAGAAGAATATATAGGAATGTGCCGCCGCGAAGTGCTGGATGGTTTCTTGCGAGACCGGGCGGCAAAATTAGGGGCAAATTTAATTAACGCCACTGTTCATAAAGTTGATATCCCTGCCGGCAATTCTGAACCCTATACAATCCACTACGTTGACCACACAGGAGAAGGGGCGCAGGGCGTTACTAAAACCCTGAAGGTGGATTTAATCGTTGGTGCAGATGGGGCAAACTCCCGTATTGCTAAGGATATGGGGGCTGGTGATTACAATTATGCGATCGCCTTCCAAGAACGCATTCGTCTTCCCCAGGACAAAATGGACTATTACAACGACCTCGCCGAAATGTACGTTGGCGATGATGTTTCCACCGACTTCTACGCTTGGGTATTCCCCAAACACGATCACGTAGCCGTCGGTACTGGCACAATGCACATCAACAAAGCCAGAATTAAACAATTCCAAACTGGTATTCGCGCCCGTGCTGCGGAAAAACTCGCTGGTGGTGAAATCATCAAAATCGAGGCACACCCCATTCCCGAACATCCCCGCCCCCGTCGCGTTGTCGGTCGCATCGCCTTGGTAGGAGATGCTGCTGGTTATGTTACCAAGTCTTCCGGGGAAGGTATCTACTTCGCGGCTAAATCCGGTAGAATGTGCGCTGAAGCCATTGTGGAAGCAGCTAACGGTGGGGCGCGGATTCCCACCGAAGCCGACCTCAAGGTATACCTCAAACGTTGGGATAAGAAATACGGACTCACCTACAAAGTATTAGACATTCTTCAAAACGTCTTCTACCGTTCCGATGCTACCCGCGAAGCATTTGTAGAAATGTGTGATGACATGGACGTACAAAAGCTAACTTTTGACAGTTATCTCTATAAAACTGTAGTTCCCGCTAACCCCTTCACCCAGTTAAAAATTACTGCCAAAACCCTTGGTAGTTTAATTCGTGGTAACGCCCTTGCACCCTAAATATAGGAAATCAGAAGCCAGAAATTCGTTTCTAGGCTTCTTTTTTTTTGGGTCGGTTTCTATATCGGCAGACGGGAAAAGTTTTGTTGGAAAATTAGTTATAATTTTCCTGTCAATTAGTACATTTTTGGGACGATATAGATATAGCATTGAGGTAGTTGGCAGCCGAGCTTTATTCCTCTGATTGAGTAGTGTGATCGCAACTGCTTGGGAGGGTAAGATTGTTTAGTGCTGCTTGAGTATTTTGGCTTATAGTGAGGTTGGGTTATCTAATGCTCAGTAAAAATGTGGAGGTTCGAGACTTTTCAATGGTGTTGGTGGCAGAAAACGCTAACCCATCTATTTTAAATCCTGACTTTTTGAAGTACAACCATATTGTACCTGATGACTGGGAGTTAGCAATGCCGCCAATCTGTACTCCTCCTGTGTCTCAAGTGGTTTATAAAAATGGAGTTAATATTGTAGCTCAACCAGATAAAATTTCATTTGGGGAGTTTATTGATACTGAAAAAATTTATAAAATACCAGAAATTAGTAGTAAATTTGTGGATGTAGTTCCTAATCTTAATTATCAAGCAATAGGAATTAATGTTAATGCTCATATTTTGGTTGAACAAAAAGATAAAGAGCAAGATATTGTTTTAACTAAATTGATAGCTGCTGGTAAATGGAAAAATTTTCTAGGAAAATCTCCTCATACAGTTGTTCAGTTTGTTTATCAATTTGAAGACAGTAATCTCACTATTGCTATTCAGGAAGCTTTGATGCAAAATCTACCTAATAATGAGCAAACACCAATTATGACTTTTGCGGCTAATTTCCACCGACAATTAATAGGTATTAATCTTCAAGAAAAAACCACTCATCTCAAAAAAGTTATACAATCATATCAGTCTGATTTAAATAATTTTATTTCTTTCATTGAAGAAGATTTCTTAGTTGACTTCGAGGAAAAATCATGAACACAAGCACTTGGGACAACACCTACAATAAAAATACACAGCAATATAATACTGCTTCCATCCCCAGCATTGGCAGACAAATTATCTATTTTGATACATTTAAGAATTATGCCATTCCTCGAATTTTACCTGTGCCTGTGGCAAAAGCTGCTTTAAATTTATCATCTTTTAGTGCTATTGGTTTAACTGGTGTTATTGCTATTGATTTAACTCGTGTTATTGGTTCAACTGTATCTTTTAGTGGTGTTTATACAATAAATAATGAAGCATCATTTATTGATTTACGTAAACAAGAAGAATTTGATTGGCGAAAAAACAGAAATGCCTATCAGAGAATTATTCATTTGTCAGATTTAGAGGATAAATGGGATGGTTATAATGCCCCTAAATTTTCTAAACAACAGGTTGATTTAGCCATAACTCTGTACTCCCACCTTCACAGTTATTGTATTGATAGAGGGATTAATTTTAGCAAGATTGAGCCATTTGTCGCTCCTTGCTCTGATGGTATGATTTTATTTGAGTGGTCAGGTAAACGCTTCCCCAATAAACAACTAGAAATTTATGTTTCCAAATCAAACCAGTCTGCTTTTGAGTTTTTGAAGACTGAAGGTGATTCAGAAGTTGAAGGAGAGTTCAATTTAGATGAGTTGTATCCTATACTAGATTGGCTATTTAATTTTGATTACTGATAAATGGCTAAACCTCATCAAGTTAACTCTTCTGACAAGCTGTTGAGATGGCTTCATCCTGGTCAATTTGATTGGGATGAAAAAAGACCAACTTCAGCAGCTTTTAAAGATGATGAAATGTCTGTTGATATATTGTGTTTAACAACGATAGAAGAAAGTTATGATAGAGCCAAGAAAATAGGTAAAAATGCTGTTGTTTCTATACCTGCGGAATTAGTTATAGAAAAAGGTCTAGAGGTAAAACATGATCCTGTTGATGGTAATGATGCTCATGCTGTAATTTTAGGAAAGAAAACTAAATCAATTGCTAAATTTTTAGCTACTAACTGTGAGGTAGAAATTTATCCGTCTGAAGATGAGCCTAGTTAATTGCTACTCTCATATTTGAAGTTAACCTATAAAGACTTTATATTGAATTGTTGTTTGCCAAATTAAATGACAACTTGAAAAATTAATGTCAAAGGGTTTTTACGTTCTTATATTTTTACTAATCTACCTATAGGAATATATTGAAAATCGTCGAGTTTTGACCTACTAGCTTTCGATTAAATTTAATTCGGTTTACCGCTATGCCGTTCATAGGTTTGTATTGTTGTTTATTAATTGGAATATAATACCCTGATACTTCATCCCACTTTAAAAGTGTAAGTATCACTCGATCACAAAAATGGTGAAGTCTTAAATAATTTTCTCTTTTTTTATCAAGATTATTACCAATTACTTCTCCTTGATGTACTATTGTATTACGTATATCTATAAAATATTCAAACTGCAAATTATTTGTCTTACAAAAATCCTTTAGAATTTTATTAAAAGAAACCTCATTAGGATTTCTGCCATCTGCCCAGTAAAAACAATCTTCTTGTTTTTTAATAAACTTATTAGGACAAGAAATAGCATGATTGTATCGTAAAATTTCAAGGAAATTACACATTAATATTGTTTTATTTTCTAAATAGGGTGTATTTTTAGCTAAAATACCCAATGTAATTAGTTTTTTCAATTTATAAATATTAACATTTGATATATAATCAGTATAAGTAGATTCAATAAATTGAATCACATCTTCTTCACGATAAATTACTTTATTACCTTCTTTTAATTTTGTATTCTCAGGTGAGATATATTCTAAATGGACTAAGTAGGTAAACCGAAAAATTTAAAGGTATGTGACGAAATGTAAATTCAATGAATGCCTTACAAATAGGTTGTTTTACGGGTTTCACAAAACTAAACATATATTGGTTTTATTATGTTTACCTACTTATTTTTGTATCATGTAAAACTTGGATTCTCGCAATTGAACACATACGCCCAGAGGCAAAAGAAATCAGAAAACAAATAGAATCAATTACCTCAATAACATTTTCTAAGTCAGCATAAGTAACTTCATCTACTTCTAGTAGATGACTTATAGCTCCTTCCGAATGAGGTTTTATAACAATTTTAGGTTGCCCTGTAATCTTAATTGCTGTAAAGTCTGTTTGATAAATTTCTGGTTCTTTTCCCTCTTCTTCACGAGTAAGAATCAAAGGTTTAAAAGGATATGGAATATTAGTTAAATAAACTTGTACTAAAACTGTATCTTGAGGTTTAGGAGGATTTTTTGATACTAATTTAGCAGAGGGTAACTTCACTTTGTATTCTTGAGTATTTCCTTTGATGCAGTGTTTAGTTCTCTCTTCAGAAATTATGCCTGATGTCTTATCTAACAATAAATCTGAAGAGTCTATCATACTTTCTAGGGAACAATCTGAAGTGAAATCAGAGATAATTTCACAAGGAAATACAGTCGCTACAATAGAGCAATCATCTGGTTTTTGCTCAAGATAAGTTTCTGAACGAATTATATTGTTGTTAATTTCAAAGTTGCAGTCAAGTTTCATCTGTTTTCTCCTTAACAATTAAAAGACCGATGGTTAATTAGTTCACCGATTGTTTTTCTAGCTTAACCACCAAATCTTGATAAATAACATCTAACCATACAGGAATTACAGGTTTACCTTCATCCAGAGATGCGACTCCAGGAATCGCTTCACGTCAATGAGGACAAAATAAATGGATAATGATTCGTTATTCCCTCAGTGCAGCATAGTCTATAACCAGCAGCTATGCCCACTTTTTGAATTTCTCAAATGGTGCAAAATGCGGCAATGTGGTTTGATTGTTTGTTCTACAGATATTTTTGATATTCTGAAATTTAAAAATATTTATTGAATGATATGGGTACTGAATAAAAGTCAATACTAAAAATAGTAATTTACTTGCTTGCATCTTGAATTAATTCTGTGATTTTTTCAATAATATTTTGAGCTATTTTCAACGAAAATTTCACCTCTTTCTCTAAAGTATATATAGTGTCATCATAATCTGCTTTATTTCTAGATTGCCTAAGCCGACCTAAATCATTTCCTATTTCTATCATTTTTTTATTTTTTGATTTATTACATCTAAATTCATCTGCCACAAATTGGTGTTCATTGATATCACCAGTTCTGGCTTTTGACAATCTTGGCTCATGTAAAACATCTCGTAAATAATTTCTAGCTATACAAAAGGCAGCATAATAGGCTCTACTTATAGATGAACGTAGTTTTGCTTCAGATATTGTGGATTTAGAATCTGTTTCTGAATCACTAGAAATGGTAGAATTTATATCAGCTAGTTCTTTGGCTAGTTCAAGATATTCAGCCCAATTAAATTTCATCAAAACTAATATTAATTTCTAAATCATTACCGAATTTAAAAGAGACATCTAACCACCAAATGTTATCCAGCATCTTTAATTTATCAAATGCTTCATCTACATCAAGGTTGGTGTGAATATCAATAATTAATTTTTGCCAACCAATAATTTCTGGATCATAGGCAAACCTCAGCACATTTTTTTCATTATTAAAAATATTTTTGATTTGTTCATGAGCTTCTATTAATAAATGAATTAAATTTGTTTTTTCATGCAAATACTTGAATATTTCTCCTGGATGAATCAAAGTGTATAGATTTTTAATTTCACTGAAAAAATTATTTAATAAAGCAACAGAACTATTATTAATTACGTGATTAGATATGTCTGTTGAAAAATAAGAACCTGCTAATAAGTTAGTTTGTATGCTTTTTATGGAAGGATTTGTACGGTGTTCATTCTGATTTTTGTTTCTATATAACAAACAAGCAGCTAACTCTACTGTTTCATTTTCTATATCCCAATATATTGGATATGGATTAAGTTTTAGTTTATTGTTTGTAGATAGACCAAGTGAGAAATGGCTTTGAACATTTCTTTCTAATTCCTTTAATTTATTTCTCCTATTATCAATGTGAAAATTACCATTGTTAGTCATTATTCAAAACTCCTTAATAAATCACCATCAACTAATGTGAAAAACCAATTATGACAAACTGAGTGAGCATTTTCCAGCCATTTATCTAAGTTGGCAGGAATTTCCGGTAAATCAGGTGCAATTGATTGAATAGTAATTTCCCATATTAAAGCATCACTGGGTAAATTTGTCTGATTATCCAACTTTTGCCCTTTAACAATTCTGAAATTTACAATTCCTTTAGGATTTTCAGAGTTAAAGGCAAATTGTAAATCTAATTGTATGGGATTATTTTTTACTAATGTCTTCTCGAAAAGTAAAGGATTTAAATTTAATTCTATTTTCATTTTATTTTTTAAAAATTCATAAAATTCATTTTCTTTTAAGTTTAAATCTATAGCATCAATATATTTTAATATGAGATGACGTGGACGAAATTTATCTTTACTTGGATGCACTATATACAAATTATCTACAACTTCAATGATTCGTTTTTTGAAATCTTGCCAAATATAATTTTCTGTATCATTAACTGTTAAAACTCCATTACCTAATTGTACTAGAGGCCAACCTTTATTACTCTTGAATCTATGTTTAATAATACCTTCTGCCATTTGCTCAGGAATAGAAGCAAAGGGCAATTGTTCATATACGGGATAATTCTCATTTATTCTGTCAAATAATCTGCCAAGTATTAGTTGAGTATTAGGATCACCACCTATTAATTGTGGTTGTTCTACATACCATCTAATCTCAAATATTGCCTCGACAAGAGGTTTGTTTGTTAAGTTTTCTCGTATCATTTTTAAACTATGATTTCTTACACTCTTTTATCTTAACTCACAAGGCTAATTATCTTGCATATTTTATTAACCATATATTGTAAGTACAGTAGGCGATCGCATCCTGATAGTTGTAACAGTTTCAAGTAAAGTGTATCTGCTTTATATATAAGAGTCTTAGTTTTTTCCTAGTTCCAGAGATAAATGTTGATAAATAACATCTAGTTAGACAAGAATTACAGTTTTACCTTTATCTAGGGAAGCGATCGCAAACCACACTAACAACAGAGAATGTGTATTTAATAATAAAGGCCAGCAGTTGGATTTGAACCTACGACCTTCCGATTACAAGTCGGATGCACTACCACTGTGCTATGCTGGCGGTTTGGGTAAGAAAGTTTTTAATTGCCTCACCGATTTCATATTATAGCATAGCCATATCATTTGTCTAGAGGGTAAGCAAAATATTTTTCAAGTTGCCAAGAATCGCTAAAACTAGCCGCCGTGCTGTAGATTGATGCAAAAATATTTGGTACAGTGCAATTGGAGTATTCCTGGTGACACGGCTATACCAAAGCGCAGGAACATTTGTTCTTTAGAGATAATCAAGCATGGCAGCATTGATAGGCAGAGATTTATTAAGTCTAGCGGATCTGAGTTCTGAGGAACTGCAAGAACTTCTGGAATTGGCTACTCAACTCAAGTCAGAAAAACTGAAGTTGCATTGTAACAAGGTTCTAGGTTTGTTATTTTCCAAAGCTTCAACACGCACTAGAGTCAGTTTTACAGTCGCAATGTACCAACTGGGGGGACAGGTAATTGATCTTCATCCTAATGTCACTCAAGTGAGTCGAGGAGAACCTATCCAGGATACTGCTAGGGTGTTAGATCGTTATTTGGATGTTTTAGCAATTCGCACCTTTGCTCAACAGGAGTTGGAAACTTTTGCCAAATATGCGAAAATTCCTGTAATTAATGCCCTCACGGATTTAGAACACCCCTGTCAGATATTGGCAGATTTACTCACCATTCAAGAGAAATTTGGCAGTTTGGCGGGTTTAACATTAACCTATGTCGGTGATGGAAATAATGTCGCTAATTCCCTGATGTTGGGTTGTGCTTTGGTGGGAATGAATGTCAGAATCGCTTTTCCTTCAGGATATGCTCCCGATGCAGAAATTGTGGAAAAAACTAGGGAAATAGCTAATAAAAAAACTGAAGTTATCTTAACTCACGATCCTGAAGCAGCAGCAAAAGGTGCATCCGTACTTTACACTGATGTTTGGGCAAGCATGGGGCAAGAAACACAAGCCAATAACCGCTTCCCTGTTTTTCAACCTTATCAAATTTCTGAACAATTATTAAGTCTTGCAGATCCAGAAGCAATTGTTTTACACTGCTTACCAGCCCATCGTGGTGAAGAAATTACTGAAGAGGTAATTGAAGGTTCACAATCACGGGTTTGGGATCAGGCAGAAAATCGCCTACACGCTCAAAAAGCTTTACTTGCAAGTATTCTTGGGGCAAAATAACGGTATTGGGGACTGGGGACTGGGGACTGGGAATTGGGAATTATTCAGTTGTTATTTTTTCCCTGTCCCCTATTACCTACTAACATGAATTTTTAATAAAAGCTTGTTAAGGGAAGAATTTTGTAGTACCAATGTTCTAGGGACATTTATTATTTACTTCCCGATAAAATTATGGAACGTCTCACAGATCCTCAGAAAGAACTATATGAATGGTTGGTAGAATATATCAGGTTGAATCAACATTCTCCATCAATTCGCCAAATGATGCAAGGGATGAATTTGAAATCTCCTGCCCCCATTCAAAGTCGGTTGGAACATTTACGCAATAAGGGCTACATTGGCTGGAATGAAGGTAGAGCGAGAACTCTTCGCATACTTCATCCTGTTAAACAAGGTGTACCAATTTTAGGAACTATTGCCGCCGGTGGTTTAATAGAACCGTTCACAGATGCTGTGGAACATTTAGATTTGGCTAATTTATCATTACCTCCCCAAAGCTATGCTTTAAGAGTCGCTGGGGATAGTATGATTGAAGATTTAATTGCAGATGGTGATGTGGTATTTTTGCGCCCTGTCGCTGAACCCAATCAGTTAAAAAATGGAACTATTGTGGCTGCGAGGGTTGAAGGACATGGAACAACTTTAAAACGTTTTTACCGCGATGATGATCTTGTCACCCTTAAACCTGCAAATCGAAATTATCTCCCCATAGAAGTACCAGCAATGGAGGTAGAGGTGCAAGGTTCATTAGTTGGTATTTGGCGGAATTATAACTAAAGGATGTCAGTAGTCAGTGGCAAGTGAAAAACAGGTGACTACTGATAATTACCAATCACCAATTACCAATCACCAATTTGCAAATTTATGTACCTGACGCAAAATGCAGTACCGAAATTGCCGACTTTTAAACTCAAATTACCTTATGTGGGGGAGAAAGGGGGCAGTTATCAAATTAAGAAATCATTACCGGGATGTCCAAAAATGCCTTTGTCTCTGCAATTGCGGGGATATCAACGCCAAGCTGTGACTAGCTGGTTTGCTAATCATGGTAGGGGGACATTAAAAATGGCTACTGGTAGTGGGAAGACTATTACTGCATTAGCGATCGCTTGCGAATTGTACCAGCAAATTGGTTTACAAGTCCTGTTGGTGGTGTGTCCCTATCGTCATCTTGTTACCCAATGGGGCAGAGAATGTGAGAAATTTAACTTACAGCCGATTTTAGCATTTGATAATTTACGCAGTTGGCAAAGTCAACTTTCTACACAAATCTATAATCTGTGTTCTGGTTCTCAAGATTTCGTCACGGTAATTACCACTAACTCGACTTTAATTAGTGATGGTTTTCAAACCCAACTTAAATATTTTCCGCCAAAAACATTAATTATTGGTGATGAAGCCCATAATTTAGGCGCACCGAAGTTAGAGGAAAGTTTACCCCGAAAAGTGGGTTTACGTCTAGGTTTATCAGCCACACCAGAAAGATATTTTGATGATGATGGCACAGAATCTTTATTAGATTATTTTGGGAATATTCTTCAACCTGAATTTAGCTTACAGGATGCAATTTCCCAAGGTGCATTAGTTCATTATATCTATAATCCTGTATTAGTAGAATTAACAGAAAATGAAAGTATAGCTTATTTAAAATTAACTAAAAAAATTGGGCGTTCTCTTCTTTATCGAGATCGAGAAATGGGAGAAATAGGAGATTTTGAAGACAACGAAGATATCAAATCATTATTAATGCAAAGGGCGCGATTAATTGGCACAGCGGAAAATAAATTAATAGCTTTGCAAGAATTAATGGCAACTCGTCGAGAAACTACTCATACACTCTTTTATTGTAGTGATGGTTCACAAGAAATCGGACAACGTTATTCTCTGCGTCAACTCAAAGCCGTTTCTCAACTTTTGGGAGGAGAATTAGGTTATAAAGTTAGCACCTACACAGCAAATACTTCTTTAGAAGAAAGAGAAACTTTACGTCGTCAATTTGAAAGTGGAGAATTACAAGGTTTAGTCGCAATTCGCTGTTTAGATGAAGGTGTAGATATTCCCGCAATTCAAACCGCAGTCATTTTATCAAGTTCAGGAAATCCCCGCCAATTTATCCAACGTCGGGGACGGGTTCTACGTCCTCACCCTGGTAAGGAACGGGCAACTATTTTTGATATGATTGTTTTACCGCCAGATTTGGATAGAGAAACTATTGAAGTGGAACGGAATTTATTAAAGAAGGAATTACGACGGTTTGTGGAATTTGCTGATTTAGCTGATAATGCTGGAGAAGCGAGGATGAAATTATTGGCTTTGCAAAAACGATATGGGTTATTGGATATTTAATTGATTTTATGGACTAAAAAAAGTAAGATATAATTTAGTAAATATTGTTGAGGATAAAAGGTAATGAAAACAATAGAAACAGTTGTGAATGTTACCCCAGAACGAAAAATTCCATAATGACTACTATCAAAACTCACCTGCCATTGCTGTAGACTTGCCTAGTCTTATGGAACTAAAAAATGATTCTGTTAATAAACCAACAATTGCTATTATTGGTCAAGATCCTCTCACTCACAACCTTTGTCAAGAGGTGGAAGTTGGCACACCTTATGGGTTACATCATAAAAATTCTCGTGAAGGTGATACAAAACTTTATTTTGAGATAATTTATGATCTGCTAAAGGATTTGAATTGTCGGATCTATTTAACGGATGTTTACAAAATGTGGATTAAAAATCCTAATGATTCAAAGAGAAGATCACTACCAGAAGAAGATCAAGAAAGATTTATTCAACTGTTAAAGCGGGAATTGAATATAATTAATCCGGTTGGATTAATTATTTGGGGCAGGAAAGCTGAAAAGGCTGTCAATAAAATAAACTTGGAAATTAAACATAAATATCTTCCTCATCCATCAGATGCTAATCGTCGTGTGTTGGCAAAGATAATAGATGGTCCCGTAACTCACGAAAATAAATTAAAGTTCTATAAGGAAAGTATTAAAACAATTAAAAAAGAATGGGGAATCTAAAACTATAGAAGGATTGTGTTAGTTGATTTTTCCGCGTTGCTGATTAAGAGGATGATTTTTTCCACGCAGAGGCACTCCAGTCACAGAGAGTAAGAGTTTGAAATCATTGATTTTTCAATTTCATACCCTAATTCAGCAACGGCATAAATTCTATGAAGCTGCTTTAGAAGCAAATACCCAACTTGTTCTAGAATTAGTGAAGGAAATTCCCGAAACAGAAAGTTTTGTTATTCAATCTTTAACAAAACTTGCGAAACAGTTTAAATTTGAAAAGTTAGTTGATTTGATTGAACCTTTACTCAGCGATGATTAAAAAATATCAATTTCTATATGTCTAAAATACTCAAATACATTAGTGTTTTTCTCATTATCTCCTGTTTGTTATTTGCTTGTCGTTCTTCAGTGCCAACTGCATTAAAACGCCCTCCTCTGAAGGTGGCTTGTATCACTTTTGTGGGGTATAGACCAGCCGTTATTGCCCAGGAAAAAGGATTTTTTAAAGCCCAAGGTGTAGAAGTAGAACTGAAATATGTAGACTTTGCTCAATTACAACAGGCAGATTTTAGTGCCGGAAAATATGATGGTATCGGATTAACTTTAGGAGATTTTATGATCTTAAGTGCCACTAATCCTGATATGCAAACTGTGATGGTTGTGGACGAAACAAATGGCGCAGATGTGGTCGTTTCCCAGGCAGATATTAAAACTGTTGCTGACTTGAAAGGGAAAAAACTGGGCGCGAATCTGGGAGGTTTTAGTGAAGTCTTTGTCACTGAAATGTTGAAAACTGCTAACTTAACTAGTGATGATGTAAGTTTGGTTAAGTTCGATGCTTTAGAAATTCCCCAACGCCTGAAAAATAATACTATTCAAGCAGGACATACGTGGGAACCTTTTCTTTCTGAAGCTGTGAAATTAGGGGGACATATTCTATTTACCAGCAAACAAACTCCAGGGTTAATTTTAGATTTGGTAGCATTTCGAGGTGAAACAATCCGCGATCGCCCGGAAGATATTCGCGCCTTTATTCGTGGCTGGTTACAAGCTGTACAATACTGGGAAGCAAATATTGCCGCCGGCAATGAGATTGTGAGTAAATCATTGAAGATTCCCAGTAATACACTGTCTTTGGAGGGAGTAAATCTCACCAATTTGCAAGAAAATCAGCAATTTTTTCAATCTGATAGCTCTAATTCTATCTACAAAACTGCAAAAATATATGCAGATTTTTTTATTCGCACAGGTAATGTTACGCGGCTTCCTGAAATCAAAACTTTGTTTAATGCTTCTTTTTTAAATCCTGCCTCCTAATCTAAAATTATGGGAAACTCACTTTTTTCTAGTATTAGAACTCAATTAATAGTCTCTTTTTTGATAGTATCTCTAATTCCATTATTATTGTTGACATTTATCAACAAAGAAACTACAACCACAGCACTAACAGACAATGCTAAACAAGCCCTATCAGCGGCGGCAAATGAAACCACTAATAGAATAGATGCTTTCATAGATGCGAATCTCAATGCCGTGCGTGTAGAGGCAATTTTACCGGGTTTGGCAAGCTATTTGAGCTTACCACCAACACAGCGAGAAAATAGCCCTGAACAACGATTAGCAACGGAAACATTAATTCGTCTCAGTCGTAAGGATATGTTGAATGTTCTCTCCTATGCTTTACTTGATTTGCAGGGAAAAAACGTTCTGGATACTAATACACCAGATATTGGTAAAGATGAATCTAGCCAAGATTACTTTCAAAAAACAATAGAAACGGGGTTATCTTTTGTTTCTAGTATGAAGCGATCGCCAACAATTCCCGATCTTGTTACCCTGTTCTTTAGTAGTCCAGTTCGCAATGCTAGGGGAAATATCTTAGGTGTATTACGAGTTTCATACAATGCCACAGTTGTTCAGCAATTAGTAACTCGACAAACTGAACGGGCAGGAGCAAAATCCTTCGCTATTCTTTTAGATGAACATTATATTTACCTAGCACATAGCACTGCACCAAAACTACTTTTTAAATCCATTGTCCCTTTGCCAAATAATGTTATTAATAAACTGCAAAAAGAAGGGCGATTACCTAGTCATCCGCGCCAAAAACTATCAACCAATGAACTAAAACTTCAGGAAGCATTGGATCATCAGCGGTCTTATTTAATTACATCTTTAGCAGCCCCAAATTCAGATGATCTGATAGCGATCGCTCGATTACAACATCAACCTTGGTCTGTATTATTCGCCCAACCCATCGCCGTCGCTTTAGCACCTGTAGAAAAGCAAATTCGTGATGCTATGTTACTGTTTACATTTATCGCTGGTATGGTGACAATCATCGCTTTTGTAATTGGGCAACTCCTAACTAAACCAATAATTTACCTTACCAATATAGTTTCCCAATTTACCGCAGGTAACTTAGATATTCGCGCTCAAATTAACTCAAAAAATGAAATTTTCCAGTTAGCAAAATCATTTAACAATATGGCATGGCAATTACAAACATCTTTTGCAAATTTAGAAAATCGAGTTCAGGAACGCACCGCAGAATTAGTAATTGCCAAAGAAAAAGCCGAAGTAGCAAATCAAGCTAAAAGTACATTTATTGCCAATATGAGCCACGAATTACGCTCACCTTTAAATGCAGTCATCGGTTTTTCACAATTAATGTTACGTGCTAATAATTTACCCCCTGATCAATATGAAAATGCCGGAATTATTTATCGGGGGGGAGAATATTTACTAACCCTAATTAATCATATTCTCGATTTATCGAAAATTGAAGCAGGTAAAGCCAATCTTAATATCCATGATTTTGATCTTTACCGCCTACTAGATGATTTAGAAGATATGCTATATTTAAGAGCAAGTAATGAGGGATTAAATTTAATATTTCAAAAAGGTAACAATATCCCCCGTTATATTTGTACTGATGAAGTAAAACTCAGGCAAGTATTAATTAATTTAATTAGTAATGCCATTAAATTTACTCATGAAGGTAAAATTATGGTCAATGTCAATAAACGCAATCAAGAAACAACAGATATTTTTATCCTTGATTTCCAAGTTTGTGATACTGGAGTAGGTATTGCCGCAGTAGAATTACCAAAAATATTTGAAGCTTTTTCCCAAGCCCAAGCTGGAACAGAATCTCAAGAAGGAACAGGTTTAGGTTTAGCAATTAGTCGCAAGTTTGTACAATTAATGGGTGGTGATATTTCTGTTATCAGTGAATTAGGAAAAGGATCAACATTTCAATTCTTTATTGAAGCAAAATTAGGTCAAAAAACCAAAGATAATTCTGAAGAAGAACGTCCACAAATCTTAGGACTTTTACCAGGGCAACCTACATATAAAATCTTAACAGTAGATGATAAACTTATTAATCGTCAATTATTATTTAAGTTATTATCTCCATTGGGTTTTGAGATGAAAGAAGCCAGTAATGGACAAGAAGCTATAACTATTTGGGATGAATGGGAACCCCATTTAATTTGGATGGATATGCGGATGCCTGTTATGGATGGTTATGATGCTACCAAATATATTAAATCTACTACCAAAGGCAACGCTACGGCGGTAATTGCCTTAACTGCCAGTGTTTTAGAAGAAGAAAAAGCGATCGTGCTTTCGGCTGGTTGTGATGATTTTCTGCGAAAACCTTTTGCTGAACATACAATTTTTGATGCCCTGGCTAAACATTTAGGTGTTAAATATATATACGCTGAAAATAATTCTGAAAATTCAGAAACCATAGCAGAAAAATCTTTAACATCTGATAGTCTCACTTGTATGGATCAAGAATGGATTAATCAATTCTATCAAGCTAGTTTAGAAGCCAATACCAATCTTGTCATAGAATTAATTACAAAAATCCCTCAAACAGAAAGTTTTATTATTCAATCTTTAACAAAACTTGCCCGACAATTTGAATTTGAACAATTAGTTGATTTAACTGAACCTTTGATAAATAATGAAAATACATAACACAAAAAAGATAAAACAAATTCCTCTACGATTAGTATTAATTATTCCTTTTGTCGTGCAAATTGTCAGTGCTGTGGGATTAGTCGGTTATCTTTCCTATCGCAGTGGACAAAAAGCTGTAGAAAATATAGCACAGCAATTAATGCTAGAAATAGGCGATCGCATTGATCAAAACTTGACTCATTACCTCCACAAACCTACAGAAATTATCCAAAATAATGCTAATTCCATTAAAATGGGTATTCTTAATTGGCAAGATTTATCTACCATTGAGCTATATTTTTGGCGGCAAATGCAAATTTTTGATGAGATTGGTTCTTTATCCATTGCCAACGAAAAAAAAGAAATTTTAATCGTCCAAACAGATGATGACAACTCTCATGCAATTCGTCTCAGAGATAAATCAACTAATTACAATTTTAATAGTTATCTGACTAATAATCAAGGCAAGCGAGTTAAATTAATTAGAAGTTCTAGCACTTATGATCCCCATACAGATCCACCTAATAACCCTTGGTATCTACACACAAAAACAGCAAATCGTTTAATTTGGCGGATTAATGTCTCACGAGTTAAAGCTAATAAACCCACCTTAATTGCTGTTACACTCATGCCTTTTTATGATCGCAAAAATACATTTCAAGGGGTGATTGGTTCTTCCGTTTCTTTAGCCCAAATAGGCAATTTTTTAAAAAGTCTCAAAATTGGCAAAACTGGTCAGGCTATCATTATAGATCGAGAGGGATTAGTAATTGGTACTTCCACCGGTGAAACTCCTTTTATTTCTGGCTTATTTGCACTCGACACTCAACAAAACTTAGTTAAAAATAATGATCCTGCCAAACGTCGCTTAAATGTTATTAATAGTAGTAACTTAGTTTCTCAAAAAACGGCTGCTTATTTAAAAAAATATTTCACTAATTTCAAGCTAATTAAAAAAATTCAACAACTTAGTATCATACTTAATAATAAGAGGTATTTTGTCCAAATTGTTCCCTTCCAAAGTGAAGTAGATTTAGATTGGCTAACAGTTGTGATTATTCCTGAATCTGATTTTACGGCAGAAATTCGAGAAAATACTCAATTGACAATTCTGTTATGTAGTTTTACCCTGTTTATAGCCATAGGAGTTGGTATTGTCACTGCTCGTTGGATTACTATTCCGATTTTGCAATTAAGCCGTTCTAGTCAAGCTTTAGCATTAGGAAAATGGCAAAATTCTGGGATAGAAAATAGCTCAATAGAAATTCAAAGTATTACAGAATTAGCAAATCTAGCTAATTCATTTCATAGTATGGCTAATCAGTTACAAACATCTTTTGAAACTTTAGAAATTAAAGTAGAAGAAAGAACCCAGCAACTAGCCATTGCCAAAGAAAAAGCCGAAGTAGCTAATCAAGCTAAAAGTTCATTCATTGCTAACATGAGTCATGAATTGCGATCTCCTTTAAATGCAGTTCTTGGTTTTTCTCAATTGATGTTACGCGCTAATAATCTCCCATCAGATCAATATGAAAATATCAGTATTATTTATCGCAGTGGTGAATATTTACTCACATTAATTAATAATGTTCTTGATTTATCGAAAATCGAAGCCGGGAAAACTACTCTTAATCCCAGCAATTTTGACCTGTATCATTTATTAGATAATTTGGAAGATATGTTACATCTTAAAGCAAGTAATCAGGGCTTAAATTTAAAATTTCAACGTAGTGACAATCTTCCTCGTTATATTTGTACTGATTCTGTAAAACTTCAACAAGTATTAATTAATTTAATCAATAATGGAATTAAATTTACTCAATCAGGAGAAATTAGGTTAACAGTAAGTAATCTTAGTGAAGAAGATACAGATATTTTAACTCTTAATTTTCAAGTTCGTGATACAGGAAGAGGTATCGCAGCCGCAGAAATATCCAAACTTTTTATTGCCTTTTCTCAAACTCAAGCGGGAAAAGAATCTCAAGAAGGAACAGGTTTAGGCTTGGCAATTAGTCGTAAATTTGTTCAGTTAATGGGAGGAGATATTATAGTAGACACTGAATTAGGAAAAGGCACAACTTTTAAATTTTCTATTCAAGCGAAATTAGGGCAAAAAATGAATAATAATACCTTAGAAGCACAGCCACAAATTTTAGAACTTTTACCAGGACAACCTACATATAAAATATTAGCAGTAGATGATAAACCTATTAATCGTCAATTACTTATTAAACTTTTAGCACCATTAGGTTTTGAAGTGAGAGAAGCAAGTAATGGACAAGAAGCCATAACTATTTGGGATGAATGGGAACCCCATTTAATTTGGATGGATATGCGAATGCCTGTCATGGATGGTTATGATGCTACCAAATATATTAAATCTACTACAAAAGGCAACGCTACGGCGATAATTGCCTTAACTGCCAGTGTTTTAGAAGAAGAAAAAGCGATCGTGCTTTCGGCTGGTTGTGATGATTTTCTGCGAAAACCTTTTGCTGAACATACAATTTTTGATGCCCTGGCTAAACATTTAGGTGTTAAATATATATACGCTGAAAATAATTCTGAAAATTCAGAAACCATAGCAGAAAAATCTTTAACATCTGATAGTCTCACTTGTATGGATCAAGAATGGATTAATCAATTCTATCAAGCTAGTTTAGAAGCCAATACCAATCTTGTCATAGAATTAATTACAAAAATCCCTCAAACAGAAAGTTTTATTATTCAATCTTTAACAAAACTTGCCCGACAATTTGAATTTGAACAATTAGTTGATTTAGCTGAACCTTTGATAAATAATGGTTAAAAAACATCAATATTAGTTCACATCTCATATTGATTGAGAAAAAACTCGATAGTCATCAAAATTAGATTGAATATGAAAAATTTGTGCATTATCTTTCATATTAATTAGAGTATATTCAGTACAGGGCTATTTCATTCTAAAAGAGAGGATAAAATGGTAGAGATATCTAGGCATCT